>CAYTTF010000311.1:0-2951 GCA_964440665.1 uncultured Myxococcales bacterium
CCGCTGCGGGCAGGAGGATGTCTGGGATCCGGAGGATCGTTTCGTGTTTGGTCAGCCTTGAAGTGCAGGCGGTGGCGGTATGGTTGGGCCGAAGGCCGATCGGTGCGAAGATGAGCTGGGAACTGGATCACGTGTTCTTCGCGACGGCGGACCCTGAGGGCGCCGAGCGGGCGTTCGAGCGGGTCGGAATCACCTTCGATCGACGTACGATCCACGCCGGACAGGGCACTGCCAACGCCTCTGCTCGCTTCGAGAACGCATTCGTGGAAATTTTGTGCGCGCATGATCCCGCAGAGCTTCGCTCGGATCTGGTTCGACCGCTGGGATTGAGCGAGCGGATTCGCTGGCGCGAAACTGGCGCCTGTCCGTTCGGGTTGTGCTTCCGGCCCACCGTCGCGGCGGAGGAGGCCAGCAGGCCATTCACGACCTGGCCTTACGCAGCAGCCTACCTTCCTGCGGGAGCCAACATTCCAATCGTGACGCCCCGGGGTGCCCTTGCCGAGCCATTGGTATTTTTGTCGGGCGATCCTGCACCGGCCTGGCGGACCAAGCGGAACGGCCTGCGTCGGCGCCTCACGGGTATTCGGATTCGTCGGCCTGCTGCTCCCAACGTGCCTCTCTCCGCTGGCGTACGCTGGTTTAGCGACAGGGGACTCTTTGTCGTCGAGGACGGCGGTGACCACCAGCTCGAACTGGAATGGGACGACGGATGCCATTCGCAGATGTCCTCTCTCGCGCCAGAAACTCCGATCGATCTCCGTTGGTAGAGGCGGGCCAACGGCGACTTGCCATCCGTGCACTGATAATGCATTTTTAATGTATGGCATTCACGACGCTCACGATCCGACTGGACGTCGCCCGCCGACTGAAGGCGGTCAAGGCCGCCGGCGAGAGCTATAGCGACACGCTGGAGCGCCTGCTCGCAAATCAGCCCGCCAAGACCGTTGCGGAGTGGCTCGAATCGCTGGCCCCGATCGAGGGGCGCGGCATATTTTCAACCCAGACCCGCGAGCGGCTGCGGCGAGATCAACGGAAGCCGCGGCCTTCTCCTCGGAAACGTCGTGCTGCTGCTCGATAGCAGCGTGCTCATCGACCTGGAACACGAGCTGGCCGACCGGAGGGTCGGTGAAGTGCGCGGGTTCCTCGCGCGGCATCGGGGCGAGGATCTCGCTTGCACGACCGTGACCGTGGGCGAGCTCGCCAGCGGAAGCGACGAGGAATCGCTTCGGTTCTTCCTGCGAAGGCTCCGGAAGATTCCGCTTCACGAGGCGATTGCCTATCGGGCGGGAGCTTTGGACCGAGAGATGGCGCGCGGCGGGAAGCGTCTGGGGGAGAACGACAACTGGATCGCGGCGACCGCCCTCCATTATTCGGCGACCCTGGTTCACGTGGATGGGGACTTCCGGCGGGTGCCGGGGCTCAAGCACCATCAGATTCCGGGATAGGACTCATCTCGCGAAGAATGTGACTGGCTGGTAGGCTCGGGAGCCGCTCGCGGGCGTTGCGGCAACTGAGAGAGACGGATGTCAGATCGACGAACCACGGGATGTCCGACGGCGGTCCTGGCGCTGGCTTACGCGTTCTTTCTTGGTCCCGTGACCTGCGGAGGGTCGGCGTCGCCTCCGGTAACGCAGGGAAACGGAGGCAGCGGAGGCAGCGGAGGATCGAGCGCGGCAGGCTCGCCCGGTGCAGGCGCCGCGGGAACGACCGGTCTCGGAGGCCTCTCGGGCGCTGCCGGCGGCGCGGCTGGCGCGGCAGGTACCGCGGGGAGCGCAGGCACTGCCGGCCGTGGCGGCTCAGCGGGCGACGCCGGGTTTGGGGGCGCGGGCGGCTCGGCGGGCGTCGCCGGGTTTGGGGGCGCGGGCGGCCGTGCGGGCTCCTCGGGAGGCGGCGCGACCGGCGTCGCTGGGAGCACCGGCGCGGGGGGCCACGGGGGCAGCGGCGCGAGCGGCCAAGGGGGCTCTTCGGGCAGGGGTGGCGCAGCTGGCGTTGCCGGCAGCGGTGGCACGGGTGGCGGGGCGTTCGTTTGCAACCTGGTGATTGGAAACTCGACCACGCAGCAATGGTTCGACAGCGGGTTTCTCACCCATGCGGGAATCGACCCCACGCGCTGGGAGCTCTTCTGGGTCGCGCACCACTACATCGATTCGTGGGCGAATCCCGCCGATGCGGGATGGACCACGCCCCTCGACATGGGTCACGCCTGCTCCAGCGATTCGACGACGCCCGATCGCGTGATCTTCATCGTGACGTACGCGCCGCCCTATCCGACCGAGACCACGTATCAGACGGATCTGACGCGCGTCGTAGCGAACATCGTGAGCAAGTACGCGACCGTCAAAAGGATAGAGCTCATGACGCTCATCCGAGCCCCCGGCAACAGCGCCACCGCGTGCAGCAGCCAGGCGAACAACGAACAGTCCATTCCACCCGCCGAGGATGACGCCATCGCGGCGGTCGCCGCGAACACCACCGCGCCCGGCCGTCTCGTCGTCGCGCTTCCCCCCGCCTACGTCACGATCTGCTCAGACTTCTTGGCCGACGCGCCCCAATACACCACAGCCGGTGCGACGGACATCGCCCAGGTATACGGCGCGTACTACGCCGCGCACCCTTGAGTAACAACCGCCTCTGGACAGGATCGCGCCCAGCCGACCACCTGTTGAAGATCCGTTTGCGGTACAATGTGGAACTTCCGGGAGGGTCATGAGAGCAAATAGGTCCTGGACGGGTCTCCTCGTGGCGGCAGTCGGCGTCGGGGCGATGCTCGGCTGCTCATCGGGTGGCGGAACGACCACCGGGGGCTCGGGGGGCACGGCTCCGTCCGGCGGCGCGGGGAGCGTGGGCACCGGCGGAAACGGCGGCGCAACGAGCGGGACGGCAGGGACCGCTGGAACGGCCGGCAGCGGCACCGGCGGTACGGATGGCGCCGGCACGAGCGGCGGTGTCGC
>CAYTTF010000311.1:3051-5895 GCA_964440665.1 uncultured Myxococcales bacterium
CGGCCGGCAGCGGCACCGGCGGTACGGATGGCGCCGGCACGAGCGGCGGTGTCGCCGGTTCGAGCGGCGGCGCGGGCGGCACGAGCGGCGGAGCGGCCGGCACCAGCGGCGGCGCTGCCGGTACGAGCGGCGGCGCGGGCGGCGGCGGCGGCGGACGTGGGGGCGCGAGCGGTGGACCTGGCGGCGCGAGCGCCGGCTCGGGTGGGCGCGGCGGCGCGGGCGGCGGTTCGGGTGGCGGCAGCGGCGGCGCGGGCGGCCTGAACAGTTGCACCAGCGGATCGCTCGCGTCGACCAGCTTCGCCGTGCGCTTCGCGAACGCGGTGATGACCCGCTGGCCCGATCCCGTGAACATCTACACGTCGAACGCCTGGGAGTACAACCACGGCATCGTCCTGCGCGGGATGAAACAGGTCTGGAGTCACACCTGCGATTCCCGCTACGTCACGTACATCCAGAAGTACGCCGACGAGTTCGTCAACGCCAGCGGCGTCGTCAACATCCCGGCCGCGCACAGCTTCGACAACATTCAGCCGTCGGTGCTCCTGCCCTGGCTCTACCAGCAGACCGGCATGGCGAAGTACCACACCGCCGCCGACAACATCCGCGCGCGCTACAACACGATCCCCACCAATGCCGACGGCGGGTTCTGGCACAAGCAGACCGACCCGAATCAGATGTGGCTAGACAGCATTTACATGGGCGAGCCGTTCCTCGACCAGTACGGGGCGGTGTTCGGCACCTGCGGGACTTTCTGCGGGACCACGATCCTCAAGCAGTCGGTCCTGATTGCCGCCCACACGCGCGACGCGACCACCGGGCTCATGTATCACGCCTGGGACGACAGTCCCGCCGGCATGAAGGCCACCTGGGCCGACCCGACGACGGGGCGCTCGTCGGTGGTCTGGGACCGCGCGATGGGTTGGTACGCGATGGCGGTGGTCGACATGCTCCCGAATCTGCCGGCCGGGGCCGACACGACGACCCTGCGTTCGATCGTGAGCGGGCTCGCCACCGCGATGAAGAACACGCAGGATCCCGCCACCGGGCTCTGGTTCGTGGTGGTGGATCAGGGCAGCAAGAGCGACGATTGGGTCGAGAGCTCCGGCAGCGGGATGTTCGTCTACTTCTTGAAGACGGCCGTCAACCGCGGCTACGTCGATTCCAGCTACCTGACGGTCGCGAACAAAGGCTGGCAGGGGCTGCAGACCAAGATCACCACCGATGCCAGCGGCTCGCCGACCATCACCGATGCGGTGCCGGGGCTCGGCGTCGGCGACTACGCCAACTATGTCAGTCCGACGCCGGTCTCCAACTCGTCGCATGGTCTGTGCGCCATCCTGCTCGCCGCCAGCGAAATGGAAGCGCAGTAGCGCGGCAGGCGTCGGCCCGGCCGCGGCGCGATCACTTCAGGGGACCGTGATGGGTCACCATTCGACCCAGCTGCCGGCCGGTTGCTTCCAGACCGACGTCACCGGCGGGCCGGCGAACACGTCCGCCAGGAGGCTGTTGTGCGAGCCGTCCTGGTAGAACTTGGTCATTCCCTCGGCATCCATCCAGACGTCGACGCCGAACAGCTCGAGCGAGGGCGGGGCGCCGGGCGGGGTCAGACGAAAGAATATCTGATGCGAGATCTGGCCGACCAGCCGGCCGGCGTTGATCGATTGGCGCTCGAGGGTGTCGAACGCGGCCACGGCGGCGTCGCGCGACTTGACGGTCCCGCGAACCAGCCCCACGAAGCGCTGCGCGCGCCCAGCGGGCGTCGGCAGCACGAACCCGCGTGCGCCGGCAGCCTGCCAGACCACCGGGTCGCGCTTGGCGAAGATCATGTCGCCGCCGGCCTGGACCTGCGGATCGGAGAAGAACTTTCCGAGTCCTTCGACGCTGTTCCAGAGATCGAGAATTAGAAGCTCGCTGGCGGCGTCTTTGGCGTCGCCCAGCGGAACGAAGACGTTGTGGCTGAGATCGCCGAGAGCGCGCGCGGCGGCCACGCCCGCCGGGTTGCCGGCCGTCTGGTTGTGGATGGCGCGCGCCTCCTCGAGGACGGCCGTCTTGAGGGTTCCGCGAATGGCGAGTTGGACGATGTCGTTGTTGATGCTCATGGGATGTCTCCTTCGCCCCTGAGTCGAACGGGACGGCCACGGATCGACATCGCCCTCAAAAATAGTTCGATCGATCGCTCCCCGCAGTCCGATCGAAACGGCACGCCGCTCGTAAGGACCGGCAGCCATGCGACAGCCACCGTTTGCGTCGAGCCCATGGTCGAGCACGGTGATCCCGTTTCCGCGTCCGGAAACCGGTCAGCCGTCTGACGAAACTCGTTTTCCGCGTCCGGAGGCCGGTCCCACGACCGCTTCCTCAAATGCTCGGCCGCCGCGCCTCCTCGACCGCGTCCGGACCAGCCTGCGGACGCGCCACTACAGCGCGCGCACCGAGAAGGCCTACGTCGGTTGGATTCGCCGTTTCATCCTGTTTCACCACAAGCGCCATCCCGAGACGCTCGGCGAGCCCGAGATCGCCGCGTTCCTTTCCAGCCTCGCCACCGATGGGAAAGTCAGCGCGTCCACGCAGAACCAGGCGCTGGCTGGCCTGCTTTTCCTGTACCAGGTCGTGCTGGGGCGGCAGCTCGCGTGGCTCGGCGATCTCACGCACGCGAAACGCCCCCAGCGCCTGCCCGTCGTGCTCACCCGTGACGAAGCAGGGGCTCTGCTCGGCCGCCTGAGTGGCCCGTACTGGATCGTGTGCGCTTTCCTGTACGGGGGTGGCTTGCGCTTGCTCGAGGCGCTGCAACTACGGGTCAAGGACGTCGACCTCGAGCGGCGCGAGATTCTCGTCCGCGACGGCAAG
>CAYTTF010000312.1:0-5872 GCA_964440665.1 uncultured Myxococcales bacterium
GATCCGCTGTGACACTGGGGATAGGATCGCAGACGGGTGTCGCTTCGGGCGCGCTAAAGCTCTATCACCCCCGGCTCCAGTGGCTGGTGCCGGCGCGGGCGTTGTCGATGACGGCGATCAGCTCTTTGCGGTGCTCGAGGTTGTCGACGAAATCGATCTCGGAAGCGTTGACGATGAGCAGCGGCCCTTCGTTGTAGCCGAAGAAGAACTCGGCGTAGGCGCCCGCCACCTCGGCAACGTAATCGGCGCGGATCGGCTTCTCCTCGGGGCGGCCGCGCTTGCGAATGCGATCGAGGAGCACGTCGGTGCGCGCCTGCAGGTAGACCACCAGATCCGGGGTCACGGTGCGAACCTTGAGCATCTGATAGATGCGGTCGTAGAGCGCCATCTCGTCGACCGACAGGTTCAGCAGCGCAAACAGACGGTCCTTGGCGAACAGGTAGTCGGAGACCACCCCCCCGCGCGAGAACAGGTCACCCTGCGCCAGCTCGCCCTGCTGCGCGTAGCGCTGCAAGAGGAAGAAGAGCTGCGCGGACATCGCGTGGCGTCGCCGATCCTTGTAGAACGCGCCCAGGAACGGGTTCTCCTCCGGGCTCTCGCGAATGATCCGTGCCGAGAGCTCCTCGGCCAGGATCTCGGCGAGGCTGGACTTGCCGGCGCCTATCGGTCCTTCGACGGCGATGTATCGCGGCCTCGCGCTGCGCACCGGTTCACCTATACCCCGCCCCGTCTGCAGATGGGAAGCCGATGATGAACTCCGTGCGCGCGTGCGTCGCCCGGGCCGGCACGGGTGCCCGCAGACGCAGCCCCGCCTTGACCGCGCCTTCCACGCAACGCGCGAACGCCTCACCGGGCGGCGACGGCACCTTGGCGGCGACGCCGGCGATGTGGCCGCGGCCGTCGACGTCGATCTCGACCGCGAAGCGAACGCCGTCGCGGAAGCCCGAAACCTCCGTGGCGTCCAGGCAGCCATCGAGGAGCGTCGCCTGATCCCGCCAGGCCGCGTCGATGAACGGCGCCGCCAGACCGCCGGTCGCCAGCACCGTCCCGGTCGCGACCAGGCGCAGGCCGGGCGGCGGGCGAGCGTCGGCAATGCTGGTGCGCGTGCGGGTGAGCTCGACGATGTGCCGCTCCGCGATCCGGACCCACCGACCGCCCGGTGCGCGGGTCAGGAACTGTCGAAACGCCTCCACGGCGTCGGCGCGCCGTCCCGCGACCGCGGCGGCCAGGCCCAGGTAATAAAACACCTCGCCGTCCGGGACGAAGAAGAGATCGCCGCTCGGCAGCGTCGCGACCTTGAGGACCGCGGTGGGCGGGTCCAGCGCCAGCGCGCGCCCCATCATCTCGCGCGCGGCGATCGGCTGATCGTCGCGATCGAGCGCCACGGCCAGCCCGTAGCTCGCGAGGGCCAGGTCCTGGGTGAGCGCGCGCGGATCGCCGGACGCCGAGGCGGTCGCCACGGCGATCGCCTCCCGATAGCGCGCCTCGGCCTCCGGCAAACGGCCGTCGGCCATCAGCACCTCCGCGAGGTTGGTGTAGACGGCGGGATCGGCGGCGCCGGCCGCGATCGCGGCGTCGTATGCCTTTGCGGCCGCGCCGTAGCGCCCCCGCTTGGTTCGCTCGAGGCCGAGCTTGACCCAAGCCGCGCGCTGTCCGGACGGGTCCGAGGCTCCGGGCTCCCCATCGGATCGCTCCGGGGCTCGCGCCGCCCGGAGCCAAAACGGCGTCTCCGGCGCAGCCAGTGCGGGGACCGAGAAGGCCACCACCAGACCGATGGCGGCGATCGGGGAGAGAGCCGGCGATACGAACCCGCGGGCCATCCCGTCTAGTATAGCTCCCCCACTTTCTCGGATTTCGCGCTAAGGTCGCGACCGTGGGAACCGGGGACCATTCTGGCCGTTCGGCGTCCGCGTCGGGAGCGATCGCGCTCGATCCCGACGACAGCGGCGCGATCGTCGCCGGGGTCGCGGCGTCGATCCGGACCCTGCTCGCCCCGGTCCCCAGCCCGCGCGACGCCGAAGAGAACCGGCTCATCGCGCGCTGCCTGGCGGGCGAGGTCGAGGCCTTTCGGCCGCTCGTCCAGCGCTACCAGCGGCTCGCGTTCTCGGTCGCGTTTCGAATGCTCGGCAGCCGCGCCGACGCCGAGGACATCGCGCAGCAGGCGTTCGTCGACGCCTTCAACGCCCTCGAGCGCTTCCGCGGCGAGGGGCGCGTCCACGCCTTTTCGACCTGGCTGCTTCGCATCGCGGTGAATCGATCGAAGGACGTGCTCAAATCGAGGCGCCGAACCGAGGAGCCGCTCGACCGCGACGTGCCGGGCGGCGAAGCGGCGTTTGCCTACGACCCGCTGACGCCGGAGGCCCACGCCTCGAGCGGCGAGCGGCGGGAGCACCTCGAGGCGGCGCTGCTGGAGCTGCCCACCAAGTACCGCGAGGTGTTGATCCTAAAGGACGCGGAAGACCTCTCCTACGAGGAGATACGCGCGATCCTGCAGCTCCCGCTCACGACCCTCAAGATCCGGGTGGTGCGCGCGCGCGCCATGTTGCGCGATCTTGTCGAGCGGGTGGGGGTCACCTCGTGAGCCGCGCCGCCGAGCGCTCGCCCGCGATGGTCGAGATCCTCGAGCAGCCGATCTCCGAGCTGGCCGACCTGCGGGAGGTGGATCCCCCGGCGAACCTGGTGGCGCGCGTGATGACCCGCCTCTCCGAGCCGCGCCTGCCGTCGCTCTGGCAGTGGCTGCGCCGCCCCTTCTGCATCGAGATCCGCCTCTCGCCGCTGGCACTGATCGGGCTGGGGCTGGTGCTCACCGCGGCGTTCGTGTTCGTCGGCGCGACGCTCCGGTAGCCGCCGGATCCTCGGGGTGCCGCCGGATCCTCGACCCGCCCGCCCCGGGGCGTTGGCCTGGCGCGCCCGGTCCCTAGGCGAGGACGTCGACGCAGAGAACGTACATGCGGTTGTTGGCCGCGTCGCGAAAGCAGGTGCTGATGGTCCGACAGAGCTTTCCGCTGGCGAGGGAGACGTAGGGGTCGGTGGTGTACTTCTGAAGCTCGACGTCGATGAGGACGTAGTAGTACTCCTTGAGCGAATGGTCGGTCCCGCGCGGCGCGGGGCGAAACATCGCGCGCCCCGGACGCTCGACCACCACCGGGTTGCAGATGGTCTCGGTCACCTGCACGCCGCCGTCGTCGAGCACGTAGAGACACTCGACGCCCGCGTACTCGGCGATGATCCGGGTCAGGATCTGGTCGAACTGCGGCGCGATGGCGCTGGTCAGATCGCATAGGACCCGGTTGAGGATCATATTGAACCGCCGATACTCGACCTTGCGCTCGTTGATCTGACCCACCATGTGACTCTTGAAGGTTCGCGCCAGGACCTCGACACACTCGGCCGCGCGCATGATGCCGCCGTCGTCGAAGGCGGCGGCGGCGGCGGGACGGCCGAGGTAATAGCCCTGCAGCAGATCGGCGCCCAGCTCGAGCGCCGTGACCGCCTCGCCCTCGGTCTCGATCCCTTCGGCGACCACCAGCGCGCCGATGCGGCGACTCAGATTCACCAGGCTCTTGAAGGTCTCCTGCTTGTAAAAGTCCTCGTCGACCCCGGTGACGAGGCTGCGGTCGATCTTGATGATGTCCGGGCGAAAGAGCGGGATGCGATCGAGGTTCGAGTGCCCCGCCCCGACGTCGTCGAGGACCACCAGAAACCCGCGCTTGCGCAACGCCGAGGCCACCGCGCCGAATCGCCCGATGTCGTCGAGCCGCGCCTCCAGGAACTCGACCGCCACGTTGGATGCCGACAGACCCGAAACCGCGATCAGCGCATCCAGCTGATCGGAAAGATCCTGGGGGCGGGCCGTCCAGGCCAGATCCAGGTTCAGGAACAGCAGCAGCTCATCGGACCGCGTGGCGAGACGGGTGAAGTTGCGGACCGCGCTCTCGCGGCACAGATCTTCGACGGCGCCGGCGATCCCCTCGGCGGCCGCCATCTTGAACAGAGCGTAGGGCGCGATGAGATCGCCGCCCGGGCCGAGCCCGCGCGAGAGCGCCTCCATTCCGACCACGCTCTTCTGACGAACCGAGAAGATCGGCTGAAAATGGGTGGTGATTCGCCGCGCTTCGACCAGCTGGTGAAGCGGCGCCCTGAGATCCGGATCGGTGTGGAGCAGCATGGATGAGCTCTCGAACCATCGGCGCGCCGTGAAACTTTCCTTAGGCACCGCCGCCGAATTGACCGTATCGAAACAATCGCGACGAGATACGACGCGAAGGTCGTTTATTCCCGCATCCAATTCACGACGAACAGGCCGTGCCCGCCGCCCTTCTCTCCGCCGTCGATCGGGGTGCCGCCGGTGTCGCCCGTCAGAAATTTGTCGCTCCAGGGGCCGTCGACCGGCGCGGCGGCGGTCAGAATGCAGCTCGAGTCGGTGCACCGATCGAGCTTCCAGGACGCGCTGTTGAGCTGCCCGTACGCCTGCATCGGCGTCATGCCCGGGGGCACAGTGCTCATTGCCGCCGCACAACCCGAGCGGCGATCTGCGTCGGCCGTTTCGCCACGAGCTTCACGACCAGGTTCTTTCCCAGAACCTGCGAGGCTCGCTCCAAAACATCCAGCGTCACGCCCTCCTCAGCCTTGAGCAGCCGATAAACGACAGTACGGCTGGTCTTCATGCTCTTGGCCATCATCGAGGGTGTGATGTTCCGGCGCTTCATCTCGCGGGCGATCTGATCCGCGATCACCTTCTTGCGCGCGAGGTGAATCACGTCGTCGAGGATTCCCTCCTCGTCCAGAAAGGAGTGAAGACTCGAACCGAGGTGTTTCTTGTTCATAGGTCGACCTCCTTCTTACGTCCCAGCGCCAGATCGCGGTCGGCCTCGGGCGTCTTCCTGGTCTTCTTCTTGAAGCCGTGCAGAACCACCAATTGCCGATGCGGCACGCAGAAGATCACTCTGTATTCGACCGGGCCGACGCTGCTCCGGACCTCGTAAAGGCCGTCGCCCAGCGACCCCACGAGCGGCTTCGAAATCGGCCACTGCCACTGCACCCGGTCCAGATCCGCGCCGATGACCCGTACCGCCGCGGAATCCTCCTCCTTCAACTTCTTGAGCCAACGCCTGACTGGCTCCTCGCCCGACGCTGTTCTGTAGAAAATGCATTCGAGCTTTGGGCTCATCTCTCCCTCCGCAAGCGCGCGACTGCGGAGTTATCGGCGGCAGAACCACCATAGTTACGCGTGCGGGAGGACGAGGGGCGATCTCAAAGCCGCCACTCGACTCGGAAGTTACCACGGATCGTGAAGGTTCTGTACCTAATAAGGTACACGATTCGGCGCCTTTTCAGCCTGCCGTCAAAAAAAGCTGACGGAGGCAGTGTCTAGACCTCGGGTCGCCGCGGACGAGTCGGGCGTGAACTGCAGCACCGAACCGTCCACAAGCGCGGCCGTAGCGGCAAACGAGCCCAACGGTTGACAGTTCATTAGGCTGCAGTCGGTGCAGAGCGCGAGCGCTCCGCTACCTCCGTCCGTACGCTCGATTGTCGTGGCCACCGTCGTCGACACTCCGATGAACCAGGACCGCCCGCCAGATCTCGGTGCGGCAACTCCAAGTTGCGTCGCGCGGGTACCTGCCGCGAACGTCGACAGCCCGGAGCAAGTCGGCTGCAGCGCAAGGTCCTGGGAGACCGTGAGTCTCTCCGTACCAGGGTCGTCGAAGGTTAGAAAATATTGCTCCTGGTCAGGCTGTAGGACGAGGGTGCTCCGAACCAACGAGCCCGCTCCCAGAACTTGCATCAAGGGCGTGTCCCGCCTGCAGTTCTGGATGTATATGAACCCGCCCCCGGGAAAATCGACTGTCAGCGGTCCCGAATCTAACGGTAG
>CAYTTF010000313.1:0-5848 GCA_964440665.1 uncultured Myxococcales bacterium
ACGCGCAGATCGACGCGCGCGACGTCGCGGCAGTCGAGCGCGGCGAAGGTCTCGCGGCAGACCCGTTCGATCGCCTTGAGCTCGGCAGGCGACAGCTGCGCCGGGCATTGATACGAGACGTGCTTCTCCCACTCCTGCTTGATCTGAAAGTCGTAGACCGGACGCTGGTTGGACTTGTCCTTGAACAGGATCTCCATCGGCGGCAGCACGCGGGGCCGCCGGTCGCCCAGCAGGCCCACGGTGAACTCGCGTCCCGGAATGTAGACCTCGATCAGCGCCGGTTGGCGGTACCGGTCGATGAGCTCGCGCACCACGGAGCGCAGCGCTTCTTCATCGTCGACCACCGAGGCCGAGGCGCTCACGCCTTTGGACGATCCCTCCTGGTTCGGTTTGACGATGAGCGGGAATTTGAGCTTCGACGACAGACGCTCGCGCCCCGTCTCCATCACCTGGAACTCCGCGGTCAGGATGCCGTGCTGCAAGAGCACCCGCTTCGACAGCGCCTTGTCGAGCGCGATCGACAGCGTCGCGGCGTCCGAGCCGGTATAGGGGATCCCCATCAGCTCGCAGAGCGCCGGCACCGCGGCCTCGCGGTTGCGTCCCGCCACCCCCTCCGCGATGTTGAAAACCAGATCGACCGGCGTCTCCATGAGCAGGCGCGGCAGCTCCGCGTCCGCCTCGAGCAAGGTCACCTGTCCGTAACCTTCCAGCGCTTCCCGGATCGCGTCGATGGTCTCGGGCGCGTCGTACTCGGCCTCGCTGTCGTTGCCCGCCTTGGGGTCGACGCGCTTGACGTTGAAGGTGAACCCGATGCGCAGCGGATCGGCGGGCCGGCGGCGGCGTGCGCCGGGCTTGACGACCAGCCCCTGTCGTTTGGCCGCGCTCTCGACGATGGCGTGCAAGGTCTCGGCGTAGTCGAGCCCCTCGCGCGCCGTGGCGGCGAACAGGCTGGCGCCCGGCTCCAGCGACGGCAGCGCGTTGACCTCCAGCAGATAGATGCGCCCGTCCTCGCCGATGCGGAAGTCGATCCGCCCGATGTCGCGGATGCCCAGCACGCGGGCCGCCATCTTCGAGATCGACCGCAGGCGCGAGACCACGTCGCGCGGCTGCTCGGGGGGGCAGCGGACCTGCACCTTGTTCGATTCGGCCGACTTGAGCCGATAGTCGTAGAGATTGAAACGGCTGCGCGCCGGCGGTTCGACGATGTAGTCGACCGGCAGCAGCACGCCCTCGTCGCCGCGCCCTTCCAGGAACGGGACGGTCACGTCGATCCCCGGCACGAACTCCTCGACCAGCACGCCGTTCGGGTAAGCGCGCAGCGCGCGCGGCAGGATCTCGGCCAGCGCGCGCGCGTCGCGCACCACCGCGTCGTCGGCGATCCCTTTCGACGAGCCCTCGTAGTTCGGCTTGACGATCACCGGCAGCGCCAGGTCCAGCGTGCCCGGATCGCGCAGGCGCCGAAAGTCGTCGGGTGTGATGAGCCGCCCCCGCACCGTATCGATTCCGCGCTTGGCGAGCACCAGCTTGGTGAGCCACTTGTCGAGCGTGACGGTGAGGACGTAGGCGTCGGACCCCGTGTAGGGGAACCCCAGCTCCTCGAACAGCGCCGGGTAGAACGCCTCGCGCGCGCGCCCGCGCCGACCCTCCGCCGAGTTGAAGATCAGATCCGGTCCGTAGGATTCAATCCGCGCCGCCAGCCGCGAGGCGGGGCCGGTCACCTCGATGTTCTCGACCTCGTGGCCCCCGGCCCGCAGTCCGGCGGCGATCGCATCGACGGTCTCGACGCTGTCGAACTCCGCTTCATCCTCGCTGTCGGTCAGCCTCAGATTGTGCGTGAACGCGATACGCATGGGGGTTGGCCTTTACCCTAACAGGATTCCGCCGCGACCACCGAGCGCTTCCGCGACCTTCTCACCCAGCTTCTTGAGATCGTCGCTGGGGCGGACCAGATAGGCGTCGACACCGGCGGCGAACGCCTCCTGCACGGAGTCGTAGGACGGATAAACGGTGTAGAGCACCGACGCGCAGTGGGGGAGCAGCTGCTGCGCGTGCTCGATCACGCGCAGGCCCGAGACACCGGGAAGGTGGCGATCGGCGATCACCAGATCGAAGTGGTCGCCCTTGAGCAGCGTGAGCGCCTCGTCGCCGTCCTTGGCCGCGGTCACGTGGTGCGCCTTGCCCAGATACTCGGCCAGTAGCTGGCGGCGCGGCCCTTCCACCTCGACCAGCAGCACGCGTCCGGCCCGGCCGCCGGTCCGGGTCGGCTTGGGACGGGAGAGCTGCTCGTCGCGGCGCGAGAGCGCGCGCCGTATCCGAAACCGCAGATCGTCGACGTCGCGAATGGGCTTCTCGATGTAGTCGTGCGCGCCGATGTCCATGGCCTCGATCGCCGAGTCGTACGAGCTGTAGCCGGTGATGAGCACGATCGCGGGCGACGGACTCAAGGTGCGCGCGACCCGGAGCACGTCGAGGCCCGAGGCGCCCGGCAGGTTCTTGTCGGTGAGCACCAGATCGAAGCGCCGCTTCTGCATGAGATCGATCGCCTCCTCGGCGGAGGCGGCGGTGGTGACGCGGTAGCCGCCGCGCCGGAGCGCCTCGCGCAACACCGTGAGGACGACCGCCTCGTCGTCGACC
Source organism: uncultured Myxococcales bacterium (assembly GCA_964440665.1). Taxonomy (GTDB): domain Bacteria; phylum Myxococcota_A; class Polyangia; order Fen-1088; family Fen-1088; genus JADGRB01. Next base: position 2,635 of record CAYTTF010000313.1, read on the forward strand.
ACCAGCACCTCGTGACCGGTGGGCACGACGGCGGTGTGCGCCTGGGGCGTCGCCGCGTCGGCGATCAGGCGCGCATCGATGTCGCGCTGCGGGGTCGAGGCCCGCGTCCGTTCCACGCCGGTGAGGATGCCGTGGCGGGCCAGCGTCTCGACGATCTTCACGCCCAGCGCCTCGCCGTGCCGGCGGGCCGCCGCCGAGGCCGCCACCCGCCCCAGCAGATCGAGCGAGGCCCGCGGAAGATAGGCCCGGGCGCCGCCGTAGATCGCGCTGGCCAGACGCTCGGCCGACGGCGCGGCGTCGACCAGCACCAGCGCGGCGCCGATCGCGCGCGTGCGCGCTTCGCCGAGGCTCCGGTCGATAGCGTCGTCGGCGCCCAGGCCGATCACGGCGGCGTCGGGGTTCGGCTCGTCGCCGCGCGTCCCCGCGGCCTGGGCCAGCTCCGGATCGCCGAACACGACGATGGCGGGATCGCGCTTGCTCTCGCGTGCCAGCTCCTCGAGCGCCGCGGCGAGGGTCGGTTCGACCGCCGCCAGCTCGGCCTTCACCCCCGCGAAGGCGTTCAGGACCAGGACACCGCGGGTGCGCGCCCGCCGGAACCCCGCCAGGCGTTTGATGTGGGCGCGCAGAAGCGCGTCGACCGCCGGCAGCGGCCGCGGCAGCACGGCGGCCACCTCGCGGCCGAAGGCCCGACCGCAACGCACCGGATCGCCGTCGCTGATGAGCACCAGGTCGGTGAACGGACGCAGCTCGCGCGATGCGGCCAGCGGATCGCGGCCGGGGTACGAGTCCTCGACGCCGGCCTCGAGGTCTGCGGCCGGTAGGTCCAGGATCGCGAGGTCGAACGACTCGTCGGCGAGACGCGCCAGCGCGCCCGATAGCGAATCCGCCTCGACCACCAAGCCCTCGGTGGTCAGGGCCGCGGCGACGCGCGGCAACTCACGACCGTCCCCGAGGGCGACCAGAAAACGTTCCTGGCCACCGCGCGCGGCGTTCCGTAGAGCTTCCAGCGGCCCGCGCGGGCCATCGGCGTCTGCCATCGAGCGGTGCGCATTGTACCTCATGTGGGGGCCGCGCGATCGAGTGCAACGGGGCCTCCGCCGTGTGAAAATGGGATCCAGGTAGTTGGAGAACGTCCGTCGTGTCGGAACGCGACCTCATTGTCACCGATCGCGACCGCGCTGCGGCCTGGGACGAAGCAAACGCGGCACCTGCCGAGAGCGCGGCCGAGCCGCCGCGCGGCGGTGTCGTCGGGTGGCTGAGAACCCGCCTCGAAACCGTGGTCGCGCGGGTCATGGAGGGATTCGGCCGGCGCCCGACGCCCGGAGGCGCCGACGCGGAAGACACCTTCGCGCTGGTGCGCACGGGCGGCGCGATCGCGCGCTGGATCTCGTTTCCGCGCGGCGTCCGCTTCGCCACCGCCGCGACGTCGTCGGTGGCCGCCGCGCTGGCGGCCTGGGGAATGATCGCGATGGCGGCGGACGATATCGGGATCGCGGCTGCGGCGGCCGGCGCCGCGGCGGCGCTGGCGACCGCCTGGGGACCGATCGGCGTCCGACTGGCCAATCGGATCCACCGCCTGGTGGTGGCGCGCCGTCTTCACCGGATCTCGGAGCTGCGGGGGATAGCCGATGCGCGATCGGTCGCGGTGCGCGGGGTGGTGGTGGCGCGCCGCACCGCCGCCTCGCCGCTCGACGGTCGCGCGACGGTCTGGTCGCTGACGCGGTTTCGCGGTGGCACCTGGCTGTCGCGCAGCTTCTTCCACGAGACGGGGTTCGACTTTCTGCTCGACGACGGTTCGGACGAGCCGATCTGGATCGAAGTCGCCGGCGGGATGCTGCTGGACCGGTTTCCGGCCGATGAGCGGGTTCAGTTCCACAACACCACGCTGCTCGAGCTGGACCACCCCTTTCTCACCCGCTTGCGCCTCGATCAGAGAGAGCTGTGGGCCTCCGAGATCGACATTGTCCCCGGCGACGCGATCGAAGTGGTGGGACGCCTGTCGCGACGCCTCGATCCGACCGCGCGGTCGGAGTCGGGACGAAACCCACCCCAGCGGCGGGCGCTCCAGTCGGGCATCCGCGTGCCGGTCTTGATCAAGAAGATCCGGGAGCCCGACGCGGCGCTCGGGCGTGTCCGCCGCCTTGCCGCTCAGGCCCCGCCGGTGCTTTCGCCCGGGGAACCGCCGCTCCGCAAGTTTTGAAAGCTGGCGCCGGCTTTGCAATCATGAGCATCGTGGCGGCTGAATTGCCGCCCGGGGTCACCACGATGAAGAGGTTCCTGACCGTTCTCACTGTTCTTGTCGTTCACACCGCTGCGGCGCATGCGCAACAGTCCGATCCGGCGGCCGTTCCGCCGCCACAACAGCTCCCGCTGCCTCTTGCGCAAGAGCCTCCGCCGCCTCCTGCGCAACAGCTCCCGCCGCCTCCTGCGCAAGAGCTTCCGCCGGCCTATGCGCCCCCGCCGGGGTATGCGCCGCCGCCGGCCTATGGCACGCCGCCGGCCTATAGCGCCCAACCGACGTACCCGCCGCCGGCTTACCCACCACCCGGCTACGCGCCGCCCTATCGGTATGCGCCCTATCGATATGCGCCGCCGAACTACTACGCTTATCCGTCGGCGCCGCCCCCGCGGAACGTTCTCGATCGTCCCTTCACGCTCGGCGGCGGGATCGGATTCGGTGGGCTGGCCTTCAACGATCAGCGCGACGGAACGAGCGCGCACGACACGGGCATCTCGTACACCTTCCGGCTCGGGATCGGGCTCTGTCCGGGATTACTTCTGCTCTGGGATGTCGAGGGCGCGGTGGTCGATCACGGCGGATCGCGGGTCGAGCAGACCGCCAACCTGGCGGCGCTGCAGCTCTTCGTGACCCGGCGGCTCTTCCTCAAGGGGGGCTTCGGGATCGCGGAAGGCAATCAGGACAACTTCGCCACCCAGTGGGGCGCCGCCGGGATGGGCGGCCTTGGCTACGAGCTCGTGCAGGGGTGGAATTGGTCGTTCGACGTCGAAGCGACGGTGACCGGCGCGCACCTCAACAGCAACGGCATCGATCAAACCTGGACCAACTGGTCCCTCGTCAACTTCGCCCTCAACTTTTTCTAAATCAGAATGTCGGTTTGGGCTTGGGCCCGGACGCGGCGATGGTGGCGGGGTCGAAGGCTTCGAGGACGGGGCGGCCGATTGCGCCGGGGGTGGGTGGGTAGCCCAGCGCCCA
>CAYTTF010000314.1:0-5802 GCA_964440665.1 uncultured Myxococcales bacterium
CGCAGTTCAAGAGCCCGCTCACCTGGGACGTGTTCGCGGTCTCGACCTACTTCACGATCTCGCTGCTCTTCTGGTTCCTGGGCCTGGTGCCCGATCTCGCGGCGTTGCGCGAGACGACAAAGAGCAAGACCAAGCGGTTCATCTATGGCCTCTTCGCGATGGGCTGGCGTGGCTCGGGCCGCCACTGGGCCGAGTACAAGTGGGCCTACTTGCTGCTGGCGGGCTTGTCGACGCCGCTGGTGCTCTCGGTCCACACGATCGTGTCGTTCGATTTCGCCACCTCGGTCATCCCGGGCTGGCACACCACGATCTTCCCGCCGTACTTCGTGGCGGGCGCCGTCTTCTCAGGGTTCGCGATGGTCATGACCTGGATGATCCCCGCCCGGCATTTCCTGGGGCTCAAGCACGTCGTGACCATGAAGCACCTCGAGAACATGAACAAGATCATGCTCGTGACGGGGATGATGGTCGGCTACGGCTACGTGATGGAGCACTTCATCGCCTGGTACAGCGGGAACCCCTACGAGATGGGGCAGTTCTTCCTGACCCGCTGGCACGGGCCGATGCGCTGGATCTTCCGGACGATGGTTTTCTGCAACATCGTCGTGCCGCAGATGTTCTGGTCGAAGCGCCTCCGCACCAGCATCCCCGTGATGTGGGTGGCGGCGATCCTGATCAACATCGGTATGTGGTGCGAGCGCTTCAACATCGTCGTGACCTCGCTCCACCGCGACTTCTTGCCGTCGAGCTGGAAGGACTACTCGCCGACCTGGGTCGACCTCAGTCTTTTCATCGGCACGATCGGTCTCTTCTCGACGCTATTCCTTCTGTTCCTCAAGTTCGTGCCAGCCGTGGCGGTCACCGAGGTCAAGGAGCTGCGGCATGAGCTGGCCGAGCACGACGCCGTCGCGGGGGAGACGCACGCATGAGCGGCGGCCACGAAGACTCGGGGTTCGTCGCCCGCCGGTTCGTGGTGGCGGAATTCGCCACGCCCGAAGCCCTTCTGGCGGGAACGCGCAAGGTGCGCGAGGGCGGTTACAAGGACGTCGACACGCATACGCCGATCCCGATCCACGGGCTCGAGGCTGCGCTGGGGCTGGGACGTCCAAAGATCCCGGCCATCGTGCTGTGCGGCGCCATCGCGGGGATTTGCATCGCGTATTCGATGATCTACTTCTGCAACGTCATCGACTTTCCCATCAACATCGGCAACCGACCGATGCATTCGCCGCCGGCGAACATCCCGATCACCTTCGAGCTGGCGGTCTTGCTGGCCGGCGGATCGTCGTTCTTCGGTTTCTTCACGCTATCGGGCCTGCCGAAGCCGTACCACCCGATCTTCGAGTCGGAACAGTTCGGGCGCGCCGCGATCGACGCGTTCTTCCTGTCGGTGGAGCTGCCGGTCGGCGCCGACGCCGACAAGGCGCTCGGCGACGTGCGCGCCGCCGGTGCGGCGAGCGTCGAGCTGGTTCACGAGTCCGAACGATGACGATCCGGACCTTCACCCTGCTTGGATTGGCCGTCCTGCTGGCGACCAGCGCCTGCGACGAGAATATCCTCGACCAGATGGCCGACTCGCAGCCGAAGGCCAATCGCTACAAGGAAAGTCATTTCTACGAGGACGGCCTGTCGATGCGTGCGCCCCCCGAGGGGACCGTGCCCCACGAGCGGATCACCTTGAACCCGCGCCTGACGACCGGGCACGAGGTGGACGGCCCCCTGCAACCCAACGCGGAGCCGCTGCCGAACTACGTGGCGACGGTGCCGCTGCCGGTGTCGCGCAAGCTGCTCGAGCTCGGTCGCAAGCGCTTCGACATCACCTGCGGGACCTGCCACGGGCCGCTTGGCGACGGCAACAGCATCGTGGCGACGCAGATGGCGTTGCGGCCGCCGCCGTCGCTGCTCCAGGCCAAGTACGTGAGTAAGCCGGCCGGCTATGTCTATGAAGTCATCTCGAAAGGGTTCGGTCTGATGGCCTCCTACTCAGCCGAGCTGACGGTGGAAGAGCGCTGGGCGGTGGTTGCCTATCTCCGCGCCTTGCAGCTCAGTCAGAGCACGCCCGTCGGCGCGTTGCCCCCGGAGGTCCGCCAGCAGCTCGACGGGCTGCCAGCCGGGACCAACGAGCCGGCCCCGGCGCCCACACCGGCACCCACACTGGAGGAGAAACGGTGAGCGCCGCCACCTCGAATCCGCAGGCGCCCGCGGTGGACCTCGCGCCCTTCCGCGGCGGCACCCGCTGGATGGTTGGCGGTGGTGCGGCCGGCCTGGTGTTCCTGATCCTGACCTTCATCGGCATGGCGGTCAGCCCGCGCGAGGCCTTCTATTCGTATCTGGTTGCCTTCGCCTACTGGTGCGGCATCGCGATGGCGTCGGTGATCCTGCTGATGATCTTCCACGCCACCCACGCCCGCTGGATGACGGTTCTGCGCCGTCCCGTGGAGGTGATGGCGTCGTCGGTGTTTGTCTTCATCTTTCTCTTCATCCCGCTCGCGATCGGGATGAAACACATCTACGTTTGGGTCGATCCCCCAGCCGATCTGGGGCGCGAGACCTTGAAGCTGCTCGCCCACAAGAGCCCGTACCTGAACGTCACCTTTTTTGTGGTCCGCGGCTTTTGTTATCTGTTCCTGGCGACCTTCCTGTCGTGGCGTCTTTACGCCTGGTCGCGCCGCCAGGACGAGACCGGTGAAGTCGCGCTGACCCAGCGGCAACGCAACCTCGCGGCCGGCGGCCTGCCGTTCATCGCGCTCGCGATCACCTTCGCCGCCTTCGACTGGCTCATGAGCCTGAACCCGACCTGGTTCTCCACGGTTTTCGGCGTCTACTTCTTCGCCGGGAGCTTCGTGTCGACGGTCTCACTTCTGGCGGTGGTCACCGGGATGGGCCGGGCGCGCAACGTCTTCGGCGGCCACATGACCGACGAGCACACCCATAGCGTCGGCAAACTGATGCTGGCCTTCACCTGCTTCTGGACCTACATCGCCTTTTCGCAGCTCCTGCTGATCTGGATCGCGGGCCTGCCCGAGGAGACCCCGTTCTACATCACGCGCTTCGGGCCGGGCTGGGCCTGGGTGGGCGGGTTGCTGATCATCGGACATTTCTTCCTGCCGTTCGGTGCGCTGCTGTCGCGCTCGCTCAAGCGCAACCCGCGCCAGCTGACGGTGGTCGCCATCTGGATCCTGCTTATTCACTACGTCGATATCTTCTGGTTGGTGATGCCGACGCTGCACCCGGAAGGGTTTGCTCTCCACTGGACCAACTTCACGGCGTTCCTGGGCGTGGGTCTGGTCGCCATCGCCTTCGCGGTCTCGCGGCTGCGCGGCCGCTTCGCGATCCCCGTCAAGGATCCGTACCTCGCCGAATCGTTCCGGTACCGGCCATGAGCACCCACGACGCTTCAGAGCACGATCCCCACGGACACCAGTCCGAGGATCACATCGCCTTCGGCAAGGTGATCTGGGTCGGCGTATTCTCGCTGCTCGCCTTCGTGGCCGGCATCTTGTGGGCTGCCGGTATCCTCCACGTCGAGACCAAGCGCGCGGTCGAGGCGACCGGAATGACCCGCCAGGCCGTGCTCGGCAAGGCCGAGATCGGCATCGTCGATCAGGTCCCGTTCAGCGGCGATCATCGGCTCGCCGACTGGCGCAAAGAGCGCGCCGCGCGCCTCAACGGCTACGGGTGGATCGATCGCGCCGCGGGCATCGCCCACGTTCCGATCGAGCGCGCGCTGGAGGCGGCCGTCGGTGGGGCGCTGCCCCCGGGAGCGCCGCGATGAACCTCCGCGGCCTGAAGATAGTGGCATTCGCGGCGGTCGCGCTGGCCGGCGCCGGCGCCAAGCTGCGCGCCGAGCCGCAGCTGGTCTTCCCGCAGGGGAGCGATCAGCCGCTGGCGGCCTTGCAGGACATCGACGTCATCGAGCATCTCGGCGAACACATCCCCAGCGGGTTGACGTTCACCGACGTGGCCGGTCGGCCGGTGGCCCTCGACGTGCTCCTCGGCCGGGGCAAGCCGGTGATCGTGACGCTCGGCTACCACCGCTGCCCGATGCTGTGCGGGCTGGTGCTCGACGGTCTGGCCAAGGCGACGCACGGGTCGGGGCTCAAGCTCGGCAAGGACTTCACGGCGGTCGACATCAGCATCGATCCCGCCGAAGATACCAAGCTGCTCGCGCAGAGCCAGCACCGCGTGCTGGAGCTGGCCGGCAACGGGGCGACCGCCGCCGAGTGGCCGTTCTGGCTCTCGACCACCGACGGGGCGGCCGCCGCGCGCACGCTGGCCGACGCCGTCGGCTTTCGCTACAAGTTCGACCCCCACTCGAAGCAGTTCGCGCACGACGCCGTGGCCTTCGTGCTGACGCCCGAGGGCGTGATCGCGCGCTATCTCTACGGCGTCGACTATCCGGTGCGCGACTTCCGGATGGCGGTGGTGGAAGCCAGCGGCGGACGGGTCGGCACCTCGCTCGATAAGGTCATCCTGGCCTGCTACAAGTACGACCCCGCGACCCGGCGGTACGCGCCCTTCGTGATGGCGTTCATGCGAATCGGCGCGCTGCTGGTGTTCTTCGCCCTGGCCGGTCTCTTGACCGTGCTCTGGCGAAAGGAGCTCGCGATGAAGAAGCGCGTGGTCCCCGGGCCCCCGCGCCAGCCTCGAGCCGATGGGAGTGTGGCATGACGGCCCTCGACGACCTGATGCGCCGGCTGCTCTGGCTGCCCGACGCCCGCTCGACCTTCGCGGTCCCGGTCGACCGCCTGCACTTCTTCGTCATCACGGTGACGATGATCGCGTCGACGATCACGGGCCTGCTGGCCTTCTTCTTCTTCTTCAAGTACCGCGAGCGCCGCCCCAAGCAGTCGACGCCGGTGGTCGTGCCCAGCGTGAAGTTCGAGCTGGTCGTGATCGGCGTGCCGCTGTTCTTCTTCCTGCTCTGGTTCGTGCAGGGGTTCAAGGATTACGTCTGGTACACGACGCCCCCCAAGAACGCCACCGACGTCTACGTCATGGCCAAGAAGTGGATGTGGAAGTTCTCCTACGGCGGCGAGGGCCCGAACGCGATCGGCACGCTGCACGTTCCGGCCAATCGCCCGGTGCGGTTGCTGATGACCAGCCGCGACGTCATCCACTCGTTCTTCGTCCCCGACTTCCGCATCAAGCAGGACGTGCTGCCCGGGCGTTACACCGAGACCTGGTTCGAGGCGACCAAGCCGGGCCGCTACCAGATCCTCTGCTCGCAGTACTGCGGCACCTGGCACTCGCAGATGTGGGGCGAGATCGTGGTCATGCCGGGGCCCGAGTACGACCAGTGGATGATCGATCAGAAGCGGGGGCTGGCGGAGCGAGTCGACACCGGCGGCGACGACGGTCCCAGCTTCCACGGCTCCATCGTCGAATACGGCAAGAAGATCGCGATGGCGCAAGGCTGCGTCAAGTGCCACTCGCTCGACGGCGAACCGCACATCGGGCCCACCTGGCTCGATCTCTACGGCAAGCGGGAGGTGCTGGAGAGCGGCGATACCATCGTCGTCGACGAGGCCTACCTGACCGACTCGATGATCGACCCGCGCGGGAAGATCGTGAAGGGCTACAAGCCCGTGATGCCGACCTACAAGGGGCGGCTCGCGGCGCCCGAAGCCGCGGCGCTGGTCGAGTTCATCAAGTCCTTGCGGACGCAGAATCTCGAGACCGTCCCCTCGAAGGAAGCGATTTATGAGCCAGCCAAGCCAGCTCCACGAAAATAAGCCCCCGGTCTACCCGGCGGTGAATTACCTGAACGCCGATCGGGGCGTCTGGTCGTGGCTCACCACC
>CAYTTF010000315.1:0-5794 GCA_964440665.1 uncultured Myxococcales bacterium
TGCCGAGCGCGAAGATCGACATCTGCTCGAGCGCGCCGCCCGAGAACATGTTGAAGAGCCCCAGGAACGTCCCAGACGCCTGGTTGACGATCTTGGACATGATGGCGCGGTTCACGCCCGGCGTGGTGACGAACGCGCCGATGCGATAGACCGCCAGCAGCGACAGCGTAAAAAAGATACGCCGGCGCAGCTCCGGGATCTTGCCGATATTCTGAAAGCCGGAAGCCATCGTGGTTGTTTGGTGTTGGTCCGGAGTTAGCCCGCCGCGGCCTCGGCCTTGCCGCCCACGACCTCGGCCGTTCCGCCCGCCTTTTCGATCTTCTCCTTGGCGGATGCCGAAAACGCTGTCGCCTTGACGGTCAGCTTCTTGGTGAGCTCGCCCTCACCCAGGATCTTCACCGTCTTCGAGCTGCGCGGAACCATTCCGGCCCCCTGCAGCGTCGCCAGATCGACCGTGCCGGAAGGGAAGCGCTTGGCGAGCGCCCCCACATTGACAGCGAAGACCTCGTCCCGGAACGGGTTCTTGAACCCCTTCTTCGGAAAGCGGCGCTGCATCGGCATCTGACCGCCCTCGAAGCCGAAGCGCGCGCCGTGGTGTCCGGTGCGGGCCTTCTGCCCCTTGACGCCCTTGCCCGACTGCTCGCCGGTGCCGGAGCCGGGGCCGCGGCCGATGCGCTTGCGGTTGCGGGTGGCGCCCTTCGGGCCCTTTAGCGTGTGTAGCGTCGTTCCCATGGCGTGTTCCTTACCCTGCTTTCTCGACCCGGACCAGGTGCGAGACGGCCCGAATCATGCCACGCACGGCCAGGTTGTCAGGCAACGTTATGGTGGCGCCCATCTTCCGCAGGCCGAGGCCGCGGATGGTCTGCTTCTGTTTCTCTGGACGGTTGATCCCGCTTCGGACCAACGTCACGCGTAGCTCTTTGGCCATGGTTAGTCCCGAATCTCGTCGAGGCGCTTGCCGCGCAATCCGGCGGAGGCATCGGCGCTGCGCAGCTGCTGGAGCGCGTCGATGGTGGCGTGAATGACGTTGTGCGGGTTCGAGGTGCCGATGCACTTGGTCAGGATGTCCTGAACGCCCGCCACTTCCAGGACCGGCCGCACCGCGCCCCCGGCGATGACGCCGGTTCCCGCGCTGGCCGGGCGGAGCAGCACCGCCCCGGCGCCGAAGTGCCCCTGCACCTCGTGCGGGATAGTGCCGCCGATCAGCGGAATCAGGAACAGGTTCTTCTTGGCCTGCTCGGTGCCCTTGCGGATCGCCTCCGGCACCTCGTTGGCCTTGCCCAGACCGGCGCCCACGTAGCCGCGTTGATCGCCCACGACGACCAGCGCCGAGAACGAGAAACGACGTCCGCCTTTGACGACCTTGGCGACGCGGTTGATGAAAACAACGCTGTCGACCAGCTCGCCGACATCTTCGTAATTGATGGCCATCGTGTTCCTTTGCTTGCGCTTACGACTTGCTCAGAACTTGAGCCCGGCCTCGCGCGCCCCGTCTGCCAGCGCCGAGATCCGTCCGTGGTACTTGAAGCCCGCCCGGTCGAAGACGACCTTGTCGATCCCCTTTTCGAGACACTTCTTGGCGATGGCGGCGCCGACCTTCTTGGCAACGACCTTCTTGTCTTTCTCGTTGTCCTTCTCGTTATCCTTGCCGGTCTCGACCTTTGCGGTGGTCTCGGCCTTCTCGCCTTTTTTGCCTTTCGTTCCCTTTTGGCCCCCATCGAGCGCCAGGTCCGACGTTCCGGCCAGCGTCTTCTGCTGGAGATCGTCGATGACCTGCGCGTAGATGTGGCGGGTGCTGCGGAAGACCGCCAAGCGTGGACGCTCGGCCGTCCCCTCGACCCGCTTGCGGAGCGAGCGGTGCCGCTTCTTGCGGCTCTGTTTCTTGCGATTGGTATCGGTGAGCATGATGGACCTTTGTCTTTAAACGGTTCTGTCGCGGCCCTAGCCGCTGCTGCTGGTCGCGCCGGCCTTGCCGACCTTGCGCTTGATGACCTCTTCCATGTACTTGACGCCCTTGCCCTTGTAGGGCTCGGGCGGGCGCAGCTCGCGGACCTTGGCCGCGGTCTGCCCGACCAGGTCGCGATCGGCGCTGGAGAGCATGATGCGGTTTTTCTCGACCTTGGCCGAGACGCCCTTGGGCAGCTTGAACACGATCGGGTGCGAATAGCCGAGCGCCATGGTCATGGCGTCGCCGGTGACCTCGGCGCGGTAACCGACGCCGTTGATCTCGAGCTCCCGGGTCCAGCCGTCCGTGACGCCCTTGACCATGTTGGCGAGGTGCGCGCGCACCAGACCGTGCTTGGACCGGTTCTCGCGCGAGTCGTCGACGCGCAGCACCTGGATCTTGTCCGCTTCGGCCTTGATCGTGATGCCCGCGGGGACGCTCTTGGAAAGCTCGCCCTTCGGCCCCTTGACGCTGACCGAGCCGGGCTTCTGCGACAGCGTCACGCCTTTCGGCATGGGCAGTATTTTTCGTCCGATGCGCGACATCTCACCAAACCTCGCAGAGAAGCTCGCCGCCCAGACCCTCTTTGCGGGCGGCCCGATCGGTCATGAGCCCTTTCGACGTCGACAGGATCGCGATGCCGAGGCCCGAGCGCACCTTGGGAATGGTGCCGTGGCGAACGTACATCCTCTGGCCCGGGCGCGAGCGGCGCCGGAGCCCGGTGATGGCGTTGGTGCGCGGGTCGGCCCAGCGCAGCCTCACCACGATCTCGACGGCGCCCTCTTTGTCGCGCACGTCGTAGCCCGCGATGTAGCCCTCGTTTTTCAGCAGCACGCAGAGCTGCTGTTTCAGCTTCGACGACGGCGCCAGCACCTCGGCGTGTCGCGCCAGGATGGCATTTCGAATCCGCGCCAGGAAGTCCGCGATGGGATCGGTCATAGACATTCGTTCACCTACCTACCAGCTCGATTTGATGACGCCCGGAATGTCGCCCCGCAACGCGAGGTTCCGAAAGCAGATCCGGCAAAGGTCGAATTTGCGAAGGAACGCCCGCGCACGCCCACACCGATGGCACCGGTTGCGATGACGGACGCGCCACTTGGGTGGCTTCTTGTTTCCGGGCAGATCGACGGTCTTGGCCATGTTTAGTTCCTGAAGGGCATGCCGAGATGACGGAGGAGCGCGCGCCCCTGATCGTCGTCGGCGGCCGTGGTGTTGAAGGTGATGTTCATCCCCTTCGGTTTGTCGATTCGTTCGTAATTGATCTCCGGGAAGATGATCTCTTCCCGGATGCCGAGCGTGTAATTGCCGCGGCCATCGAAGGCCTTGGGCGAGACGCCCTTGAAGTCGCGCACGCGCGGCAGCGCGAACGACACCAGGCGATCGAAGAACTCGAACATCTGGTCGCGGCGCAAGGTCACCATGACCCCGATCTTCTGGCCCGCGCGAAGTTTAAAGACGGCGATCGACTTCTTGGCTTTGGTGACGACCGGGCGCTGCCCGGTGATGGCCCCCAGCTCCTCGACGGCGCTGTCGAGCAGCTTCGGGTTGGACACCGCTTCGCCGAGACCCATGTTGATGGTGATCTTGGTGAGGCGTGGCGCCTCCATGGCGTTCTTGAGGCTGAACTCGGAGATCAGCTTGGCGCGAATCTCCGCGTCGTAGAGCTTGCGCAGGCGGGAGGTGGTCTCACGTTTGACCCGCTCGGTCGCGACCTCCTTGGCCGCCCCGGCGCCAGCCTTGGCGCGGCCGGTCTTGACGCCCTTGGCCTTGGCCTCGGCGCGCGCCGCTTTCTTGGCGGCGGCCTCGGCCTCCTGCTCGGGCGTGAGGGCCGGCTTTCCAGCCTTCGCCTTGTCGTCTTTTTCGTCTTTATCTGCGGCCATCGTCGGTCTCCTAGGTGGTCTCGAAGACGGTGCCGCATTTGACGCAAACGCGACGCTTCTTCTGCCCTTCGTTGTGCTCGTGGCGCGCGCGCCGGGGGGCGATGCACTTGCCGCACCAGAGCGCCACGTTGGAGGCGTTCACCGAGCCCTCTTTCTCGAGGATGCCGCCGCGCGGGTTGCGCTGGGTCGGCTTGGTGTGGCGCTTGACCATGTTGATGCGTTCGATGACGACGCGATCCTTCTCGGTCACGAGGCGCAGCACGCGACCGCGCTTGCCCTTCTCCTTGCCGGCGATGACGACGACGGAATCACCTTTGCGCACGTGCATGACTCAGAGGACCTCCGGCGCGAGCGAAATGATCTTCATGAACCGCTTGGCGCGCAGCTCGCGGGCCACCGGCCCGAAGATGCGTGTCCCCACCGGCTCGTTGTCTTTGTCGACCAGCACCGCCGAGTTCGTGTCGAACCGGATGTACGAGCCGTCCTGGCGCGAGACCTCTTTCTTGGTGCGCACGATGACCGCCTTGGCGACCTCGCCCTTCTTCACCTTGGCGTTGGGGATCGCTTCCTTGACCGACACGACGATCACGTCGCCGAGCGATGCGTACTTGCGCCTGGTGCCGCCGAGCACGCGGATGCACATGATTTTCTTGGCGCCCGAGTTGTCGGCGACGTCGAGCGTGGTGGTGGTCTGGACCATGGTGTGTCGCCTTTAAGCCTCTTGCGGCCGTTCGATGAGCTTCTCGACGCGCCAGCGCTTGTCGCGCGACAGCGGGCGGCTCTCGACGATCTGAACTTTATCGCCCGCCTTGAACTCGTTCTTCTCGTCGTGGGCCTTGTACTTGGTCCGGCTGGACATGTACTTGCCGTATTTCTTGTGGGCGAGGCGCCGTTCGACCGTCACCACGCGCGTCTTGTTCATCTTGTCGCTGGTGACGACGCCGATCATGCGTCGCTTGTGGATCTTGTGCGCAGTGGCCACGGCTAGGTCTCCTTCTTGGCGGCCGGCTTCTTGGCGGCCGGCGTCTTCTTCGTGTCCTTGGTCGTCTCTTTGGCCGATGCCTTGGCCGTCGCCTTGGTCTTGATCGGTTCCTTGGCGGCTTCGGGCGAGGTGTCGTTGGCGGTCGCCTTGGCAGCCGCGGCACCGGTCCCGGTCCCGATCTGGCGCACGCGCTCGGCCAGAACCGTGTAGACGCGCGCGATATCCCGGCGCGTCTGGCGGATCAACATGGTGTTCTCGAGCTGGCTGGTGGTCTTCTTGAGGCGGTGCTTGAACAGATCCTCTTCGAGCTTCCGCACGGTGCTGCGCAGCTCGTCGGGCTCGTTGCCGCGCAGGTCCTTGGCTTCGAGGCTCACAGCAGCCCCTCCCGCGCCAGGAAGCGTGTCTGGACGCTCAGCTTGTGCTCGGCGAGCTGGAAGGCTTCGCGGGCCAGCTTCTCGTCGACGCCATCGAGCTCGTACATCACGCGCCCGGGACGCACGACGGCCACCCACTCTTCCGGATTCCCCTTGCCGTGGCCCATGCGGGTCTCGGCCGGTTTCTTCGAGATCGGCTTGTCGGGGAAGATCCGGATGTAGAGCTTGCCACCGCGCTTGACGTGGCGGGAGATCGCGATGCGGGCCGCCTCGATCTGGCGCGAGGTCACGAAGCCGCAGGAGAGCGCCTGCAGGCCGTACTCGCCGAACGCGACGTTGGTCGCGCCCTTCGACAGGCCGGTCATGCGCCCCTTCTGCTGCTTGCGCCATTTGACTTTTTTGGGAGCGAGCATCGTCTTGGTCTCCTACATCACGCGAGCCGGGAGTTGCGCTGGGGCAGAACCTCGCCCTTGAAGATCCAGCATTTGACGCCGATGGCGCCGTAGGTGGTGTGGGCCTCGGTGGTGCCGTACTCGATGTCGGCGCGCAGCGTGTGCAGCGGCACGCGACCCTCGTGGTACCACTCGTAGCGGGCCATCTCGGCGCCGCC
>CAYTTF010000316.1:0-5791 GCA_964440665.1 uncultured Myxococcales bacterium
AGGCGTTGCGCGCGCTGGTGGCGCCCGGCGGTGGCGCGGCCGACGGCAGCGAAGCCGGGCAGCTCAAGACGTATCTACAAAAAACCATGCCGCCGGCGGTGCTGACGCAGCTGGGCGCGGCGCTCCGCAAGCTCGGCGACGAGCGGTTCTCGGACGCCGACCTCGGCAAATGGATCGCCGCGACCGATCTCACCGCCGCGCGCGTCGCGCTGGTGCTCACCGGGGAGCTGGCCGCCGCCTTCCGGGTCATCTCCAGCGAGCCGGTGCCCGTCTCGCCCGTTCCCGCGCGCCGTCGCATGGCGGACCTGGTGGCCTTCTCCGTCAGCGAGGACTACTTCGCCTGCCGCCAGGAGCTGGGCCTCGCGATCGAGCCCGAGCGGGTCGCCGGCCCCCGGCGTCCCAGCGACTCGAAACGGGCCGCGCCGTAGGAACGCCCCGTCGGTCCCGTCGGATAGGTGGGGGCGTTTCTCGGCGCGCCGAAGATTTTCGTCCGCCCGGGGATCAGCGGGGTCGCAGACCGAGGATCGAGCGACCAATCAGGGCACCGGCGATGGCCAGGATGGCGATCGGAAGCACGTGACCCAGCAGCAAATGGGGCAGATAAGAAACCGGACACCACAGATCGACCAACAGCGCGCTGCCGAGGCCGGCGCCCGCACCGAACGCGGCGCCGGTGGCCCAGGGCGTGACTGGGTCGGAGCGGCGCCAGGACATCAGCGCGGCGAACAGCAGCAACCCGCCGGTGCCGACGCTCATCGCGAGGCAGCGGTAGCCGATGCGGGTCGGCCAGGGCGACGTGAGGCCGTAGACGTGCGCGATGCTGGTACGCCAGACCACGAATCCGATCGAGGAGAGGAGCGCCGCCGCCAGCAGGAGCGAACGGGGGCGTCGCAGGGTCGATCGGCCGCGCGTGAACAGAAACCACATCCCGGTTCCCGCCACCACCGCCGTGCCCACGGCGGTGAGCGCCACGAACGAGGGCGGACGCGAGGTCATCCGGACGCCACCCTTGACGAAGAAGAGCGCCAAGGCGCCGACGATCCCGCACGAAAACAGCCAGAGGCGGGCGCGCAGGGCTTGCCGCCGCGTGGGCGCGGGGGCCTGTTTCACAGACGCGAGAACACGGCTTTTGAAATCAGGCGATAGAGCCAAGGGTGCTCCTTCGAAGCGACAGGCTAGCAGGCGAGGCCGCCATCTCCAGCAGGTTAGTCATCTTGGGTTCCTCGACCTTCGCCGCCCGCGACGGCGCGTAACGCTTTGCAGGCACGGTGGGTGTACATCCTGACGCTGTCTTCGGTGATCCCCAGCATTGCCGCGACGGCCGCGTAGGGAAGACCCTCGATCTTCACATGTTCGAAGACGGTCTGCTGCATCTCCGGGAGCCGACTGAAGACGGCCAGCAGCTGCGCCTTTGTTTCGACCGCATTGACCACGTCCTCACCGCTCTCACGCGCGGCGATCAGAATCGCGTCTACCGTGTCGTTCTCTTCTCCGAGGTCCCGCGACACTTCGTGACCGGTCCTTCTCTGGGTGTCGATCATGAGTCGTTTGGCGATGGTAAACGCCCAAGGCAGCACCTGCGAACCGGGGATGAATGATCCCCGCGCCCTGTGCATGTTCTCGAACGTCTGCTGGACGATGTCCTCGAGGCGCGAGGTCTCCCGCACGTGGCGGCGCAGGTACCCCTCCAGGCGCGGCGCCACAACCTCGTAGACGATCTCGAACGCGCCGTCGTTGCCTTGTCCGTATTGGCTCATGGCTTCGTCTGCCGTCGTCGAAACCGCAGACGTCGGCCCGTCTTCACCCCGCATCAATGCCCCGTTGCTTGTTCAAAGAACCCCCCCCGCCACTGCCTGATACGGGATGACCGGCCCAGAGTTTCTTGGCTTCGGCAAAAAACTGCAATCGACCTCGGTTCGGAAACTTCCTCCTGGTCGCTCCGTAATTCTGCTCGGACCGAAAACCTCACGAAAGGAACGAGCTCATGAAAACGGTGTTGTTGGCGTTGGGTTTGGCGATGTTTGCGGGCTGCGCGCACGGATCGACCACCAGCGGAAGTCCGACCAGGGACGAACGTGGATCCACGATCGTCGTCGGCCCCCGCTTGCTGTTGGTCGGCCCCGCGGTGAGCGTGCACGCGAGCGTCGAAGGAACGAAGACCGTCGATCTCTTCGTCGTAGAACGGAAGCATGGCGACGACGGCGACTGCGTGACCGCGCTGTCGTCCCATTCGGTGAACCCCGTCCGCGTGGAGACCACCGGGGTGCGCATGGAGGTGGCGATGGGAGAGGAGCTCTGCGTCGCGTCTCCCGACGGCCCGGCGGAAATCTCGTGGCACGCGCACGCCCACGGCAGCGAGAGCCTGTGGGCGTTGCGATGAGACGCATCACGCCGCTCGCGATCGCGCATGTCGCTTACGAAGCGAGGCGCATGTACTGCCGTGCGCTCGGCGAGAGCATGCCGCCGGACTGGGAACAGGCGTCGACACAGCAGCGTACCGACGTGCTCGTCGGTGTGGAGGCGGTGCTCTCCGGGACGGCGAATTCGGCGGCCCGTCTGCACGACGCCTTGCCGAAGGAGACCATGACCATCGGCCCGCCTTACGGATTTCTCGCGTCGGGCTACGACGATCTCGGCGTCGACCAGCGACGGAAGCTCTTGCTCTTCCGCGCGATCGTCTTGGCGCTGGTCGACGGACCCTGCAACGGCCTGTGCCACGACGAAAAATGCTCCCTCGTCGACGACCACGACTGCCATTTCGACACTTGCATGAGCAAGTTCGGGATTCCGCCGGGACTCTTGCGGGAAACGCCGGCCTTGGAAACAGCTGTGCTGGAGGATGGCTATGGTCCGTCTTCTAGGGCAGAGAAATTGTACTGCCAGGCCACTACGACCTTGCGCCAAGAGAAATGGGAAGGCGGCAACGACGGCGCCGCCCACGTCAAGATCGTGGATGAACCGCTAACCGACTGAGGGCGAGCGTCCGCAAGAAAAAATGCGCATCGACGAGAAACCCGGAGCCGGCACATCCGTATCGGTAAGCAACAAGGAGACCGAACCATGCGGAAGACAATCGGTGGTGGATTGCTGATGGCGGTGTTGCTCGCGACAGGTTGCGATTCGAATGACCCAGGCACGGGCGGCAGTGGTGGCCACGGCGGGAGCGTCGGTGGCGGCGGCCACGGCGGCGGCGTGGCGGGGGCCGGCGGCGCGAGCGCTGGGGGTCAGGGCGGCGGTGGAACGGGCGGCGGCGTGGCTGGCACGGGAGGCACAGGCGGCGGTGGCACAGGCGGCACAGGTGGCACAGGCGGCGGTGGGACAGGCGGCGCAGGCGCGGGCGGCTCCGGAGGAGGCGGAACCGGTGGGGTCGGTGGCAACGCCTGCTCGCCAACGGGCGGAACCGGCGGGGCTGCTTGGTTGGCGCCGCCGACGGTGCCCGCTGCACTCGAGGTCCCGAGCGGGGCGACGATCAAGATCCACGATCGTGGAATCGGAGCGCAAGTTTACACCTGCACCGCGACGGGCGGCGGCGCCGACGGAGGGGCGGACGCTGGAGCGACAACGTACGCGTGGGTCCTGAAGGCCCCCGACGCGAAGCTGTACGACGCGGCCTGCGTCCAGGTCGGCACCCACGGCGTCGGTCCAAACTGGACCTCCACCGACGGGAGCATCGTGATCGGCGTGAAGGTGGCGCAGGCAAATTCGCCCATGACCGACGCGATCCCCTGGCTTCTGCTCAAGGCCGGGTCACACAGCGGAAGCGGCGTGTTTACCGACGTCACCTTCGTCCAGCGGCTGAACACGACCAAGGGCAAGGCACCCGCCTCGGGATGCGCCGCCGGCACCGTCGGAACGGAGACGCGCGTCGACTACACCGCCGACTACTACTTCTACACCGGCGGCGCGAATGCCGACGCCGGGACGGGGGGCTGACCTTCTCGCATCAGTCGGTCGGCGATGGGCTCACGACCCCGACTTGTAGACGTCGGGGTCGTGAACCTCCATGAAGATTTCCGGGTGCGCGAGCGGCCGAAATCCGACCTTGGCGTAGAGGCGGTGCGCGTCGCGCGTGCCGAGCATCCAGCGGCGCAGTCCCTGCAGCTCCGGGTGGATCTGGATCGACTGCATCAACCAGGTGCCGAGGCCGAGGCCGCGGAGCTTGTCGTCGACGAACACGTCCGCCAGATAGGCGAAGGTGGCGCGATCGGTGACGACCCGGGCGAACCCGACCTGTGAGGTCGCATCGAAGATTCCGAAGGACAGCGAGTTTCGGACCGCCCGCTCGACGATCGCGCGCGAGACGCCCGCGGCCCAGTAGGAGCCGCGCAACCATCGCCAGATCGTGTCGATGTCGAGCTGCGCGGGGTCGGTGGTGATCCGGTACGGCGGGCGCTCGGCTGCGAAGAAGCTCATGCCGATTAGATACGCCGGCAGCGGGTCCTTCGTCGAGGTCGAGTCGAGCCGCCGATCAGTGGCGCAGGTCGACGCCCACCCAGCCGGCGCGCGGCGCGCCCGGGCTCTGGAAGCGGGGATCGGTGAAGGTCGGAAACACGGCGGTGGGATCACCGAGGACGCCGAAACTGGCGTAACCGGCGTCGAAGACGTTGTCGACGCGGACGAAGGCGGAGATCCAAGGCGCGAAGGTGTAGTCGGCGCGCAGGTTGGCGACGATATAGCCCGGGATCTGCGGCAACAAGTTGGCCTCGTCGCCACGATAGTACTGACCGCTGTTCCCGAGGACCGTCTCGCCCAGCGCCAGCCCGAAGGGCGCCATCCAGGTGACAGAGGCCTTGCCGACGTGCGCGGGGATTGAGGGCAAATGCGCGCCGGCGGCGACATCGATCTGGCCGCCGACGGCCAGCGGGTGGTTGACGCTCGGCGAGACGAACGGCGTCTGAAAGGTGGCGTCGAGATAAGTATAACTGGTCGACCATTCCAGGCGGCCGGCGCGCGGGCTCAGGCGAACGCGGCCGTGCAGGCGCGCCTCCACCCCCTGCCGGAGGGTGTCGCCGACGTTGGCGAAGTACCCCTCGTTGGTGAGTACGCCCGAGCTGATGAACAGGATGTCGTTCGAGTTGGCGGTGTGGAACGCCGCGACGGCATAATCGACCGACGCCCGCCCGCGTCTCGCGCGGCCGCGCACGCCCGCTTCCAAGGTGCGCGCCACCACCTGCGCGAGCGGCGGATCGGCCACGAACTCGTTGGGCAGCCGGCAGGGATCGGTCGGGCTGGCGCAGGTCAGCTCCATCGGCGTCGGCGCGCGCGCCGATTCGCTGTAGCTGCCGTAGCCGCCGATCTCCGGGCGCGGCTGGTAGGAGAGGCCGACGGCGGGGTTGAGCCGCTGATATTGGTTGTCGCTGCTCAGATCGCCGCCCAGCTGGTCTCGCGTCGACTGCGTCGAGAGGTTGAAGCGCGCCGACACGGTGAGGAACAGGTCCGCGCGCAGCGCAAAGGTGTCGCTGGCGAAGAGACCCAGGCTGTTGATCGTGCCGTCCACGGCAACCAGCGAGGTCGGATCGACGAAGGCGGTGTCGACGGTGCCGCGGGTGTCGTTCAACGTTGCGAGGACCGTCTGCGATCTGAATCGAATCCGCCCCTGGTCCACGCTGCCGCCGACGAACAGGTGGTTCTCACGACCGCCGATCGGCGCCTCGAAGGTCCCCTGCACGCTGCCCCCGAAGCCGATCTGGTGCGTGTACGTGCTGTTGTCCGACCCGTCGTAAGGATTGTTGGGATCGAACGGCACGGGAGCGCCGGCGGGATCCAGAATGACGGTCGTGCCGTCGTCGGC
>CAYTTF010000317.1:0-5786 GCA_964440665.1 uncultured Myxococcales bacterium
CTAGACTAGATCGCGTCGAGCGTAGACGGCTTCGCCGTCGAAGCTTGATCGCGGGGGGCGTCGGGACCCCGTTCCAGGGTCCCGACTAATCGTCAAATTCCGCCGTCGGGTTTTTCGGGTTTGTCGTCGGGACGAACCGGCGTCCGGAGATCGAGGTGCGCGATCACCCAGTCGAGGGCGGCGCTCGCCGCCGCGAGCTGCTCGGGGGTCGTGGTCAGCGTCAGGATGATCGCCTGGCGCGGATCGGGCCCGACGGTGAGATTGCGGACCACGTAGAGCTGGCGGAGGGATTGATTGTGGCGCGGCGCGCGCGCGTCCACCAGGAGACCGCCCAGAGGGCCGGATGAGACGCGATCGACCGCCAGTCCCTGCGCGGTCAGACCGGGTCGGTTTTCGTCGACCAGCGCCGCCGCGTCCTTGGCGGTGGCGCGGTCGACGGCCACCGAGATCCGGCTGCCGCCCGGGTGAATCAGGATGCAGAGGACGTTGGGATAGCCGGTGTGCACGGACAGGCTCCAGCCGGGCGGCGTCTCCAGGCCCACGCCGGCGCGCGTGCTCAGAAATCGTCCCCCCTGGCCGGTGGAGGCGCGCGTGAGATCGGCGGGCGCGGGGAACGAGATCGCGATCAGCGTGGCGGCGGCGGCGCATCCGGCGAGCGCCCGGGCGGTTGACATGACCCGCACAGTATAGAGCGAGACAGGGTCTAAGAGACCTCGCGCCGGCGACAGAGGACCTGGTGGACGCGCTTCGCTGTGCGCCGTTTCGACGGGGGACTGAACAGACTCACAGTCATTTTTCTATTGAGGAGAATCTATTGAATAGATTAGTTTGAAAATCCGACAATGAAGAGAGTTATGAACTCGATGGCAGCCCCGGCGCGGGGGTTACTCGATGAGCGGGAGATCGAGGAGATCGAGCGGACCTGGCCCAATGGCCTCACCTCGCGACAGATCGTCGACGTCTTCGAGACGCGCGGAATCCGTTTCTCGGAAGCGACCCTACGCAAGTACGTCCAGCTGGGCCTCTTGCCCCGGTCGGTGCGGGTGGGGCGCAAGGGGAAGCACCGCGGATCGTGCGGGCTCTACCCGGCGCACGTCATCCGGAGGGTGAACGTCGTCAAGGGGATGATGGCCGCGGACCGCACCATCGAGGAGATTCAGCGGTCATTCGCGCGGTTCAAGGACGAGATCACCACCGTCGAGAACGATCTGCGCGATCTGATCGCCGGCTTCGAGCGCGAGGCGAAAGCGCCCGCCGCGAACCCGGACGGTCGCCGCGAAATCGAACGCGAGATTACCGAGGCCAAACGTGCCGCCGGCGACCTGGTCCGGCGCATCAGCAACCTCGAGCGTCGAATTTCGGCCCAAACCGCGGAACCGCCATCCGGCGGTTCGGCGGCGGGAGCCGGGAACGACCTCTACTGACCCGTGGCCATGCCGACCGACCGAGGAGGAGCCCATGGACGACCGAAACGACAGTGACGACCCAACTGACTTCAGAAGCGGAGGCGTCGACGATGAGGACGCGCCGCAGCCAGAGGTCGCGCGCATCCGCCGCAAGGTGCACTCGGCCGGACGCGACGGACGTGTGCGCTCGAAGACCATCGCGCCCAAGCGCCTGACTCGCGACGAGCGTCGCCTCTCGGAGCTCCTGGTCTATCCGCCGGACGTCGACCGGCCGGGAACCCGTGACGCCTGCACGGGGATGCCGCGGCCGTGCCCGTTCGTCTCCTGCTCGCACCATCTCTACCTCGACGTCAACCCGGAGACCGGGGCCATCAAGCTGAACTTTCCCCATCTCGAGGTCTGGGAGATGGCGGAGACCTGCTCGCTGGACGTCGCGGATCGGGGTGGTATCACCCTCGAAGAGGTAGGCGCCATCTTGAACCTCACCCGCGAGCGGATCCGGCAGGTCGAGGTGCGCGGTCTCTCGAAGATCAAGGACGACACCGACGGCGAGCTCGGCATCCCGCCCGAAAGATACTGAGCCAGGAGGTTCGGAACCCTTTGAGGGTTCCGATTCAGTCGTCAAGGGCGCAATACTGGGCGTCCGTCCATGGAGCTGCGCGCCCTCACGTTCATCGACGTCCTTCAGCCGCAGCTGGCGGGATTTCTGCAGACGGTTGCCCAGGGATTTTTGCCGCTCGACGGTCAGGCGTCGCTGCTCGTCGAGATCGCGCCGGGGATCGCCATCAACGCTCTCACCGACGTGGCGCTCAAACAGGCGCGCGTCGTGCCCGGGATGCAGATCGTGGAGCGCGCCTACGGTCTCCTCGAGCTGCACGCCTTCGATCAGGGGGAGGTGCGCGCGGCGGCCGCCGCGATCCTGGGCAAGCTCGGCCGGGCGGAAACGGATCGGCTGGCGCCCCGGACCTTGGCGCGCGAAATCATCACTGGCATTGATGGCCATCAGTCGGCCATCATCAACAGGATGCGCCATGGTCAGATGCTGGAGAGCGGGCAGACGCTCTACACTTTGGAAGTGCAGCCGGCGGGCTACGCGGCCCTGGCCGCGAACGCGGCGGAGAAGCGGGCGGAGGTGCGCCTGCTCGAGGTGGTGACCTTCGGCGCGGTCGGACGGGTCTGGCTGGGCGGGGGTGAAGAGGAGATCGGGCAGGCGGCGGCCGCCATCGACGAGACCCTGGCCGGCCTGCCGGGCCGCTCGGCGGCGCCGCGATGAGCGCCGGCGGCGGAATCCCGACGACGCCCAAGGCCTCGATGGTGTCTCCGACATCGTCGCCACTCGACGGCATCGACGCGGCGCTCGCGGAGCGGCTCCTGTCGGCGGCGCTCGGTTCGGGCGGCAACTACGCCGATCTCTACTTCGAGCACCGCGCCGGCGCCGACTACGTTCTCGAGGACGGCCGGGTGCGCACCGTCGGGCGCGGTGTGACCTTGGGCCTCGGGGTGCGCGTCCTGCGGGGCGACGCGACCGGGTACGCCTACACGGAAGAGCTGGCGGAGGATCGGATGCTGGCGGCCGCGCGCACGGCGGGCCAGATCGCGTCCAGCGGCGACGCGCCCGGGCCGATCGCCGTCCGACCGGTACCGCTCGCCGATCGCTACCCGGTCTCGGAGCCGTCGTTCGCCCGGGCGGGCGTCGACAAGATCGCGCTGCTCCGTCGGGCGGATGTCGCCGCCCGCGCCGCCGATCCGCGAATCGTGCGCGTCGAGGCGTCGCTGGCCGAAGAGCTGCGCGAGATGCTGGTGGTGACCTCCGACGGACACCTGGCGCGCGACAGCCAGCCGATGATCCGGTTCGGCGTGAGCGCCGTCGCCGAAGAGGGGGGCGAGCGGCAGGTCGGGCGCTCGGGCGGCGCCGGTCGCTTCGGGATGGAGATCTTCGCGCGCCCCGGGCAGAGCCCCGAAGAGCATGGGCGCGAAGCGGCCCGCCTGGCGATCGGCATGCTCCACGCGGTCGAGGCGCCGGCCGGACCGATGGAGGTGGTGCTGGGCGCAGGCGAGTCGGGCATCTTGCTTCACGAGGCGGTCGGCCATGGCCTCGAGGCCGACTTCAACCGCAAGAAGACCTCGAATTACGCCGGTCAGATGGGCCAGTCGGTCGCCTCGCCGCTCTGCACGGTCGTCGACGACGGGACAATCAAGAATGAACGCGGTTCAATAAACGTCGACGACGAGGGGAACGTGGGCCAGCGCAACGTCCTCATCGAAAACGGCGTGCTGGTCGGCTACATGCAAGATCGTCTGTCGGCCAAGCACTTCGGTATCGCGCCTTCGGGGAACGGGCGCCGCCAGAGCTTCCGGCACGAGCCGCTGCCGCGCATGACCAACACCTTCCTGGCGCCGGGCATCGACGATCCGGAGGACATCATCAAGTCGGTCACCCGCGGCGTCTACGCCAAGCGCTTCTCGGGGGGGCAGGTGAACATCTCGAACGGCGACTTCGTCTTCGCGCTTACCGAGAGCTACCTCATCGAGGACGGCAAGCTCACGGCGCCGCTCAAGGGGACCAACCTGATCGGCAACGGGCCAGACGTCCTGCGCAAGGTGACCATGCTGGGCGGCGACTTCGAGCTGTCGCAAGGGACCTGGACCTGCGGCAAGGACGGTCAGTCGGTGCCGGTCGGCATCGGCACACCGACAATGAAGATCGCCGAGATCACCGTGGGCGGGACCAAGACGGTCCGATGACGGGTCCAATTCTCGACGCGAGGACGCCGGGGCCGGTGGCACCCGCGGGACGCCGGCTTCCCGATCCCAAGCAGTGCCAACGGTTCGCCGAGCAGATGCTGCGGCTGGCGGTCAAGGCGGGCGCCGACGGGGCGGAGGTGCTGGTCCGCGATGGCAACGAGCTGCAGGTCAAGGTGCGGCTCGGCGAGACCGAGCTCATCAAGGAGGCGGGAAGCCGGGCGCTCGGGCTGCGCGTGATCAAGCAGCAGCGCGCGGCCGTCACCTATACGTCGGATTTTTCGCCGGCGGGCCTGGAGCGCTTCGCGCGCGACAGCGTCGATCTGGCAGCGCTGGCCGAGCCCGATCCGGAGGGGGCGCTGCCGGCGCGCGAAGAGATGGCGCGCACCGTCGCCGACCTCGACCTGTGGGACGACGCGGTGCTCTCGATCGACGTCGCCGAAGGGCTGCGCCGCGCGCGCGTCGGCGAGGCGGCGGCGCTCAAGCTCGACAAGCGGGTGACCAACTCCGACGGCGCGGTGTTTGGGCGGACCGTGGGCGCCTCGGCGTTCGCGACCTCGGCCGGTTTCTCGGGCGCCGTGCGCGGGACGCACGTGTCCTTCGCGGTCGAGCCGATCTGCGACGACGCCGACGGCAAGAAGCGCAACGGCGTCTACTGGACCGCGTCGCGTTTCGCGAGCGGCCTCGCCGATCCCGAGGCGGTCGGCCTCGAGGCGGCGCGACGCACCCTGGCCAAGCTGGGCTCGCGCAAGATCCCGACCGGCGCCGCGCCCATCGTATTTTCGCCCGACGCCGGCCGCAGCCTGGTCGGCCAGCTCGCCGGCGTGATGTCTGGCGGCGCGCTGTGGCGGCGCAGCACCTACCTGGCGGGCCGCGAAGGGACGGCCGTGGCGTCGCCGCTTTGCGAGATCCTCGACGATCCGCTGATCCCGCGCGGCCCCGGCTCGCGCGCGTTCGATGGCGAGGGGCTGCCGAGCCGCACCAACGTCCTGGTCTCGGGCGGGATCCTGCGCACCTTCCTGTGCGACGTCTACGCCGCGCGAAAGCTCGGGCGCCGCTCGACCGGCTCGGCGGCGCGCGCCGTGGGCGGCGGTCCACACGTCGGTTTCTCCAACTTGATCCTGCGTCCCGGCCGCACGCCGGCCGCCGAGATCGAGCGCCTCGATCGCGGCCTGTACGTGACCGATCTGATGGGGTTTGGCTTCAACGGCGTCAGCGGCGACTACTCGCAGGGCGCCGCCGGCTTCTGGATCGAACGGGGCGAGCGCGCCTTCCCGGTCAGCGAGATCACCGTCTCCGCCAGCTTCGACGATCTGTGGAAGCGCGTCGACGCGGTGGGCGACGATCTCGACGCGCGCTCGTCGGTGCAGTGCCCGACCTTTCGCGTCTCCGAGATGATGATCGCCGGCACCTGACCGCCAGGCAGCCCAATCGCGCCCTCCGGGCCGCCAGCCGTGAGCGGCTCAGTCGGTGTGGTCGACCAGCGGCGCGAGCGTCTTCACCACGAAGGGGTGCAGCGGGCCGTTGGAGGCGACGATGCCGCGCCGGTTGTAGAGATCCTGTCGATCGTAGACCAGCAGCTCACCATCCACGTCGGTCATGCGGCCGCCGGCGCCGCGCAGGATCGCCTCCGGGCCG
>CAYTTF010000318.1:0-5775 GCA_964440665.1 uncultured Myxococcales bacterium
CGCCGGGCTCGTCCCATCAGCGTGAGCAGCCCGAGAATGACTACTGCCCATCCCAACGCCGACGTCCGGTTCCCCGCCCCGCCTACGCTGCAACCGATGGGTCCGTTGCCATATTGGCGTTCGGACGCTTGGCACCAGCCGTTGTCGAAAGTGCAACCCGGCGAGTAACTGAGATACTGGTCCAAAATCACCTCCACGGCGGCCATCTTCTGATCGCTGGTTTCGTTGGGATCGAGCGTTGTGCGCAAGACCGCGGTGGCTGCTTCGGTCGCCAGCTCGCGCCGCCGTTGTCGCAAGGCATCGGGATCATCACAGCGGTCGAGATCGCTGGCGTGGGGTGGCCCGTCGGTCGCCTCGACCAGATCCCCGTTGGCCTCGTCCACCCAATCCAAGACGACGGTGATCTGCATGCTGTCGGGGGTGCGATACGTGTGCGTAAAGCTGTCTTCGATGGCGTGTATCGCCTGTCCGATGCGCACATAGTAAGTCGGCAGCAAAGCGTCCACGCGATGTCGCAGCGACAAGTAAACCGGGAGCGAAGTTCGGTTGGTGAGATCGGGCGTGCCCGTGACATCGAGCCCGCCGATGGCCTCGGCAACCCGTTCTAGGATGAAGGCGCGACAGTCGAGCACAGCCGTCGCCGATCCGCCCGGCTCCGCCTCGTGCGAGCTGCGGAGGCAATGCTCGCGCTGCGCGCTGGGATCGCCATGCACCAGCGCGAGCTGGCTGAGATCGCCCGAATCTCGTCCCTTGAGATCATTGTCGCGGACGCCCACCAGTAAAGTTGCGCCACCCAGATCGGTCATGTCGCTCGCCGGCACGAATTCCAAATCCGTGATGAGCGCGCGATCGTTTTCGTCCGCAGGTAGAGTCGCAGCGGTCGCGAGGTCTAGGCGCACCGCCCGCAGCGCGTCTGTCGTGAGCTTTTCGTGGCACCCGGCGGTGAGGGCGCTGGAAATGGTGTAAGCCTGAGCCAACTTGGGCTCCGCTGTGAGCCACCCCACGAAGAAGGCTCCGGCGGTAAATACCGTAAGCGGTCCTCTTCCCTTCAGAAACGTCCCCGGTGTCATAGCTACTCTCCCTGCGGCCCCGTCGTTTGAACGGCGCCCGCCAACCTAAGCACGATTTTTCGATCGGGTAGCTCGTCGCGTGCGGTGCCGCAGCTGACGGTGCTGGCCGCCTGACGGTGGCGGAGGGGAAGCTCTCGCAGGCTCCGCTTCCGCAGGGGGCCTGTCAGTCCTGCGCCCTCAGCGCTTCAGTGCGGATCGCCGTGTCGGAAGATCTTGCCCGGATCGAGCCCGAGCTTGGCCACCGTCGCGTGGTTGGCCATTCCAGTCATCGGGAGGTCGTACCTCGCTGGAACCGGATCTACGACCTAGAGGGTCCTGGCCCAGCCGATCCGAGCGCTCCAGTCTGCACCAAAGACGACAGCCATTTCTGGTGTCTGGAGTGCACCTGTCCGCCCGGCGATCCCTATTCCTGAAACGGCCCCTTTCCTCGCGTAATGCCACAAAGCGGCTGGACCAAAAACCAAAGGTCTTCCGTGAAGATGAGCTGCGACGACCGGCGACTTGTCAGCACGAGTGGCTGGGGAGACATCGGCTCGCGCCTGCGGACACAGTGGATCGGCAACGCGATCCGGGCAGCGGAAGAAGTGATCGACGACGACTGCGCCTGGAGCGCCAGATTGCTTTGGTGGGTGCACCTCTACGCAATTTTGGGAGAACTGAAAGAGTTCCTGGTCGGTCTTTCGACGCCCCTGTTCGCCGGGGACCCAGCCCCGAGGGAGCCGTTCAAACAGGCGGTCAAATGCATCGACGCTCTCCAGCAGGTCTTCACTGAGGACGAGTTGCTGTACATACAATATAGGCGCGACGAAGCGTGCCATCCGGTGGCGGACTCCTACCAGCCGCGTGTCCGTGACGGCAAGGTTAAGAAAGCAAAAGAGACCCTGCTCGGCGTCCGCCCCTTGTTGGACATTCGCGAAGCCACCAAGCGAGTCTTAAAAACCACGAACAACGACGAGATTCATTCGGCCAAAGATCTGGCGACGCGCTCCTACCGGCGCTTCGAGACGTATTGTCCGCCGCCCGGCCGCTATTCTCTTGAGAGATCGGTCCGACGATCGGCACCGGGGAAATCGAAACCGAACACGGTCCCACTGAGCGCATCGAAGCCCTTGGCCTTGCCCGTGGTGATGAGCTCGCGCTTACTGCGCTCGCTCTCCTTCTGGGACGTCGTGCCCTTCTTCGTGGGCGCGCCGTTCTTGGCCGCCCCGTTGCGCGGGACCCGTGGGATCTCCTCCCCTTCGTCGTCGGCGTTGTCGGATTCGTTGTCGGAGGTATCGTTCATTCCTACGGTCTTTCGAGGGCTCCCGTGAGCCCCTGTTTCGTCTTGGTGAGTGTCATGCCTCGACGCATGAGCGCACGAGCCTCTTCGTCGTCGTCCCGCGTTCGAGCGCCGGCGAACTGTCTGTCGCGCATTGCGATCTCGCTTGCGGAGCGCACCACTCGCCGGAAGGCCGAGTTCCAGCTCCTTCCTCCCGGCCCACGTGAGTTCCACATAGCGCTTGACGACCTCGACGACATTCGTGCGGTCGCGGACATCGTCGATCGTCTCCCTGCGTACGAGGGGCAAAGTTCTATCCGCCGCACCGGAAGGCGCGCAGGATTAGCCCACGGCGGCCCGGAGTCAAGCCGGAACAAGAGCATTGCCGTCCAAAACGTCAACGCACAAACGTCCTTACCCGGGCGTCGCTCTATTAGGACGTCGCGCCTGCCGTCGCAGCGCGGCGGATTATGGTTGGTCGGTCAACTAGATCCACAGTATAGGCAGGAGACGTGACCCGCTCCGAGTCCTCGCCCGACCGGATCTTCCTGGAGGCGGCGCTGCTCCGCGAGCTGGCTGCCACGTGGCACGAGATCGCCCAGAGCCACTTCCCCCGTGCTCTCCAGGCACCTGTCGTGGCCCTATCCGACAGCCCACACCGCCTGGGGTGCTGGCACCGACTTCATCGCACCGTCTCGATCGCGCGCGAACTGGTTTTTCAACAGCCTTGGGGCGTCGTCCGTGAGGTGCTCAAGCACGAGATCGCGCACCAATATGTCGACGAGGTCCTGCGTATTCATGATGAGACGGCGCACGGTCCCGCGTTCGCACGGGTATGTCGCGAGCACGGCATCGACGCCACGGCGGCCGGACTGCCTGCCCGAACCGGCGGCTCGCCGGGCGGCCAGAACCCCGTGCTTCGCAGGATCATGCGCCTACTCGCGTTGGCCGAAAGCCCCAACCTCCACGAGGCCGAGGCCGCGATGAACGAAGCGCGCCGACTCATGCTCGCGCACAACATCGACGCTGCCGCCACCGTCAGCACGGATGGCTACCGGTTCCGCCACGTGGGCCCGGTCAAGGCGCGCACCGACACCAGCGAGCGCATCCTGGCTGGAATCCTGAGCCGCCATTTCTTCGTCAGCGTAATCTGGATCCCTTCCTATCTTCCTCTTCAGGGACGGCGCGGCTATGTGCTGGAGCTGTGTGGAACGCCGGCAAACCTCGATGTCGCCGAATACGTACACGGCTTCCTGACCGACACCGCTCAGCGCCTATGGCGCGACCACAAGAGTGGACTCGGAATCCACTCCGATCGCGAGCGTCGCCGCTTCTGCGCCGGGGTCATGGCCGGCTTCGACGAAAAGCTCGATGCTGGGGAACGAATAAGCCAGAGCCAGGGGTTGATCTGCCATGCCAACGCGCAGCGAGACGCCTATCTCCGGCAGCGCTACCCTCGCAGCTCAGCCCGCAGCGCCGGCACGATATTGCGAACGCAAGCCTACGAATACGGGAAGGAGGCCGGCAGACAGCTCGAGCTTCACCGCCCGATCACCGCGGACGCCGCGCCACTCCGAATGCTTCCGGCCCAACGGCCCTGATCTCCCAGGTAGAGTAACCCCATGCGGGCGGATAAACCTCCAGTCGCGTGTTCAAATAGGGGGCCCGCTACCCGACTTATCACATACCCTCTGGTTTCCGATTCGCATCAAGCCCGGTGAGGGGTTCCCACCACCATAGTGGCGGTGGACGCCGTCGTGTCCCGAAATAGGATCGAGCCCCGATCAAGCGCATTGCGGTGGTAGTAGTTGAGCAAGCCACCGAGCCTTTTCCGCCGGAGCACCCGTCCGTTCTCGTTCGCCGACGCCGGCGCGCCCTTTAGCAGCACATTGTCGAGACCTTGGTGGTTCCGCTCACCATGGTAGTGGGCGAGATCGTCGCCGCCCGTGCCATCCGTCCTTTTCTACGCATCGCGGTCCCATCTGTAAAGCCAGTCCCCTCCGACCTGTAAGCCCCCAGCATCACGTGCCTTTCTCTCGATCCCATTTTGGGACAGGACGAGATTGGTAGCCGGTGCCGAAGACAGCGACATGCCGCTCTTGAGCTTCGCTCACTTTGGACCGCCGTTACAGTACGGCTGGATGGCCCAAAACCCTTCGGTTTTGAACCACCCCACCCCGGCGCCGCTTGCTCGTTCATCCCCCTTTGGACGCACTACTCGCCCGACAAGATTGAGCGATCTGGAGAATGAAGCGGTAGGCCGATTTCGGTGCACTTGCTGGTTAAAGGGCTATGACGGGTGGCGGCCCGCTTGCGAACACCGCCTCTCAGTGCACGCAGCCGGAGGCGGCCATCCGTGTCAGATGCTCGGCGGAGCTGTAAAGGGAGACGCCGAAGCTTCCTCCAAACTCGGTGATCGCCACTTCGTCTTCACCAGCGCGTCCCCCGGGAGCACCGAACGCATGGGAGATGACCGTCGTCGGGCCGACATGCGTGACGCCGTCGGCATTCACGTAGATGAAATCCGCGCCGTCCGCGTAGAGCAGAACCGCGCCGACTCCGCCTGGGCCGCCCGTATCGTCGCTGATGGCCCGGCCTATGGCGGCGGGCTCGGTTCCAGTGACACTGAAGCCAGGCAGCGCGGCGCCGCCGACGAGCGTCGCGGTACCACCGTCGGCCACCGCCGCGACCCCGCCATCGGGCGTCGTGGGTACGAAGAATTCGGTTACCGGTCTGGTTCCGCTGAAATAGACGAACCCTCGCACCGTTCCGGCGGTGGCTACCCAATAGTAGTAGCCACCCCCAAAACCCCCGGTGTTGGCACTCCGTCCGGCGCTGGGGTCGTCGAGCTGCAAGGTAGAGCCCAGCTCATTGCCCAACGCGTCGAGTAGCGTCAGGGAGTCGCCGCTGTAGCCGCCCGGCTGTAGGGCGACGCCTAACAGGGCGCCACTAGTCCCTACGCTGCCCGACTCGTAGTTCACAGTAGCCCTAGGATCGTTCGTCGGCACGGTATTCGTGTCTCCGCCGGCCGCGGACCCGTTTGCAAGAAACTTTCGGACACGGACATATTGGTACCCCGTGGTGTAGGTCCACGAAAAGACGAACACGTTGCTGAAAGTGGACCAGATGGCGTGTGGCTGGCCCTCTTCGGGCGAATAGAGTATCCCCGGGACGGAAACCTGCGCGCTCTCGATCTGCACGTTCTGCTGCACCTGAGGACCCGAGCTGCCAGCCTCAGCGGTGGGGGCCAGGAACGCTACGCTCAGGCCGTCGGCTCCCTGGCCGTGCCCGACGACGTTGACGAGGTCGATATGCGTGTACAGCACGGCAATTTCGCCGGTGGGTGCGATCGACACGTCGTCCAAATAGATATATCCGACACTCGTCGAGTCCGTGAGCACCAGCGGCCGCGCGGGCCCGACGCTCTTGGCCGTCGTTGGATCGAAG
>CAYTTF010000319.1:0-5760 GCA_964440665.1 uncultured Myxococcales bacterium
GAGCGGCGGCGACAACCTGGCCGCCACCTTCAGCCCCGAGCTGGCCGACCTGACCCTCTACGTGATCGACGTGGCCGGCGGCGACAAGATCCCACGCAAGGGAGGCCCCGGGATCACGCGCTCCGATCTGCTGGTCATCAACAAGACCGATCTGGCGCCCCACGTCGGCGCCTCGCTGGAGGTGATGGATCGCGACGCCCGCAAGATGCGCGGCGAGCGCCCCTTCGTCTTCACCTCCGTGCGCGAGGGCCGCGGCGTCGACGCGGTGGTCGACTTCGTGATCCGCCAGGGGATGCTGGAGGGGTGAAGCGGCCGGCCGCCGCCCCCACCCGGGGCTGCGGCCGTTCGACTCGCACCGCTCAGGACGCTTCGAGGATGCCTCCCTCGGCGCTCTCGGCGCGTACTTTTGCGGGCGCCGAAGCCGTCGCAACCACCGCGAAGCGCCGGCACGCCAGCAGGAAGCCGGAGACGACCAGGTAGGCGATCACGACGGGGGCATTCTCGAAGGCGCCCACTTCTTCGCCGTGCATGAGGCCGAAGAACGTCAGGACCGCGCCGGCGGCGGCGAAGCCCGAGGCCTTGGAGAAATCGCGGTCGATGATGAAGGTGGTCATGGCACCCAGAACGACGCCCGCGAGGATGGAGCCACCGCCGAGGATGGAGAGGCCGTGATAGAAAATCCCGACCTGTTGCATGGCGGCGATCATGTCGGGCGTGACGTGATGAATGCCGGACACGGCGCCCAGGGAGTTGTCGATCTGGAGCTTGGCCCAGGCGGCCAGCGACGGGATGAGCGCCACGACGATGGCCGGCGCATGTCGATGGGGGCTTTCTTGAAACGCCTGCGAGCCGATGAGCATGCCGATGTAGAGCAAGATCGGCGAGATGGCGACGACCGGAATGAAGGCCGTCATGAGGGAGATGATGCCGAACCAGGAGAGGACGATGACCATCAAGCCCGTGGCGGCGGAGTAGCCGATGCGGCCCCCCATCGCCTTCCAGCCGGGATGGCCGATGTACACGGCGTTGATGTACGGGTTGCCCATGAGGCATCCGATGAGGCTGATGACGCCGTCGGCGGTTAGCACCCGCGTGGTGGGGTATTCGTCGCCGGCCGCCGAGGCGCTCACGACGTTGTCCATCGCTTCGACGAGGTCATAGATGCCGAACGGAATGGCCGTCACGAGGATCGTCTTGAGGAACGACCAGTGCAGCCCCCCCAGCACCAGACCGATGACGGGGTGGGGGACGGCGAACCCAAACGTCTGGAAGGAGGCCTTGAGCGCCTCGCCGCTCATCCCCCCGAAATGCAGGCCGAAGAGGTTGGAGCCCCACGCGATGAGGGTGCCGGCCGCGATGGCGACCAGGCCCGCCGGAATCCCGCCGTATTTCACGCCGCCGAACCACCCGATCAGGATGACCGCGAAGCAGACGACACCTACCATCGGCGTCATGAACATCTCCAGCGCCGGCTTCATCGAGATGAAGGTGATGGAGACGCCGGCCAGCGCGCCGAGCAGCGCCGCCTTGGGCGTGATGCGGCGGATCAAGGGGGCGACGTAACCGCCGGCCATGAGCACGAAGCTCTGGATGAAGACCCAGGTCAGGCCGGCCTGCCAGCCCTTCATTGGATCGCCCGTGACGATCTTGACGGGAAGCATGATGACCAGCGTGACGATGAACATGTGCGGGACGCTGATTCCCGATGGCAGCGCGCAGACGTCGGTTCGGCCGGTCTTCTTCGCCAGGCGATAGGCGAGCGACGCGTAATAGACGGTGCTCATGCACATCATGAGGCCGGCCGCCGGCAGGATGCGTTTGAAGACCAGATCCGACGGCATCTGCAAGACGAACCGGAGCAACCCGGTGAGCGTCAGCAGGTTGACCAGGATGTTGGTCCCGAAGCCGAAGAAGGCGTTCCAGTCCCCCGGCACCCAGAGTTTTGGTTTCGTGTGTTCCATGGCTCTTTCCCCCTCTCGCTGACGACCTCGATTCAATTGCTTCCTATTCGACCTTGCCGACCTTGCGAACCCTTACGAATTCTGCGCGGCGAGAATCCGGGT
The DNA here is from genome assembly GCA_964440665.1 of uncultured Myxococcales bacterium. Lineage (GTDB taxonomy): Bacteria > Myxococcota_A > Polyangia > Fen-1088 > Fen-1088 > JADGRB01. The sequence goes on from CAYTTF010000319.1 coordinate 2,064, forward strand.
GGAGTCCGACACCCAGCCGAAGATCCCACCCTGCGCCTTGATCATCTTGAGTCCCATCTCGTGAAACTCCGGGAAGTAGGAGCCGCACGCGTCGGCCACCACGATGCAGCGGTAGCCGCGATCGTTGGCCTCGCGCACCGTCGTGTGGACGCAGACCTCCGTCGTGACCCCGCCGACGAGCAGGTTCTGGATGCCGCGGTTCTGTAAGATCGTCTGCAGATCCGTCGCGTAGAACGCACCCTTGCCCGGCTTGTCCACCACCGGCTCGCCTTCCAGCGGCGCCAGCTCCGGGATGATGTCGTGCCCCGCCTCGCCGCGGATCAGGATGCGGCCCATCGCGCCGGGATCGCCGATCCGCATCGAGGGGGCGCCGCGTTCGACCTTGGCCGGTGGCGCGTCCGCCATGTCGGGGCGGTGCCCTTCGCGGGTATGAACGATCAGCATGCCCAGCTTGCGCGCCCAGCCGAGCAGCGCCTTGGCGGGCTTGATGGCCTTGGCCAGCAACGACACGTCGTTCCCCAGCGTCTCCCCGAAGCCGCCCGGCTCCAGGAAATCCCGCTGCATGTCGATCATGACGATGGCGGTCCGCGCGGGATCGATCGCGATCTGTCCCGGCTCCGCGTCGATGCTCAGTTTTTTCATTGGGTTCCTTTTTGCCTCGTCCCTTGGTTCGTCACACCGTGAGATGCCGGCGAACCATCTCGTCAGTCAGGTCGGCGATCTGGCCGCCCGCGACGACCTTGCCCCGGTCGAGAATGCAAAAGCTGCGGGCGATCCGGCGCGCGAAGGCCAGCTTCTGCTCGACCAGCAGCACGGTGACCCCTTCCTCGACAAGCCGGATGATGACCTCGCCGATCTCGTGAACGACGTTGGGCTGAATCCCCTCGGTGGGCTCATCGAGGATCAGCAGCTGCGGATCGAGCGCCAGCGCGCGCCCCATCGCCAGCTGTTGCTGCTGCCCGCCGGAGAGATCGCCGCCCCGGCGCCGAAGCATCTCCTTGAGCACCGGGAACAGCGTGAGCACGCGCTCCGGGATCTCGCGGTGGGTGCCCTTGCGGCCACGTCCGATGAGCAGGTTCTCCTCGACCGTCAGGAACGGGAAGATCTCGCGGCCCTGCGGGACGTAGCCGATGCCGGCCCGCGCCCGCGCTTCCGGCGCCGCGCCGGTCAGGTCGATGCCGCCGAAGCTGATCGTGCCCGACACCGTCGGCAAAAGTCCCATGATCACCTTGAGCAAGGTGGTCTTGCCCACGCCGTTTCGCCCCATCAAGCAGACGCAGCCGCCCTTGGGCACGTCGAGGTCGATGTCCCAGAGCGTATGGCTGCCGCCGTAGAACTGATTGACCTTGGTGGCCGCCAGCACCTCGGGCCCAGGGACCGCCAGCACCTCGGGCCTCGTCGCCGCCAGCACCTCAGGCTCCAAGGTAGACCTCGACCACGCGCGGATCCTTCTGGATCTGCGCCATCGGTCCCTCGGCGAGCACCTTCCCCTGGTGCAGCACCGTCACCCGCCGCGCGATGCTGCGGACGAACTCCATGTCGTGCTCGACGACGACGACCGTGTGCGAACCGGCCAGGCTCAGCAGGAGCTCCGCGGTGCGCTCGGTCTCGGCGTGGGTCATCCCCGCGATAGGCTCGTCGACCAGCAGGACGCTGGGGGCCTGCGCCAGCAGCATGCCGATTTCCAGCCACTGTTTCTGACCGTGCGCCAGCAGGCCGGCCTGCCGCTTGGCGTGATCCTGCAGGCCGATCAGCTCCAGGATCTCGTCGATGCGCGTGCGGTCGGCGGCGGAGAGCCGCGCGAACAGCGTCCGGAAAACGCCTTTCTTGCCGGCCAGGGCCAGCTCGCAGTTCTCGTAGACCGTGTGGCCCTGAAAGACCGTGGGTCGCTGGAACTTCCGCCCGATCCCGAGCTGCGCGATGCGGACCTCGGAGAGCTTGGTGAGATCGTAGAGGCGGCTCTCCAGGTAGACGGCGCCGCTCGAGGGCCGCGTCTTGCCGGTGATGCAGTCCATGAGCGTGGTCTTGCCCGCGCCGTTGGGACCGATGAGACAGCGCAGCTCGCCCTTCTCGAGCGTCAGCGTGACGTCGGTGAGGGCCTTGAACCCGTCGAAGCTGACCGAGAGGTTCTCGACCCACAGCGCGAGGTTCGGACGCGCCGCCTCGGGAATCGGCAAGCTCGAGATCGGGGTTGCGCGATCGTCTTCTTCGGGAGGGGTCACGGGCATGGCGCTCATGTGGGCGGCCGGGACGGTTGACGGAGACGACCCATCGACCGGAAGAGCTTCGAACCGAGGCCCACCAGACCGTCGGGGAGGAACAGCGTCACCGCGACGAAGAGGGCGCCCAGCGCGTAGAGCCAGGCCGACGGCAGCGCCGCCGTGAGCCAGCTCTTGCCGCCGTTGACCAGCCAGGCGCCCAGCACGGCGCCGCCCAGGGTCCCGCGCCCGCCGACCGCTACCCAGATCGCCATCTCGATCGAGTTCGAGGGCTGCATCTCGCTGGGGTTGATGATGCCGACCTGCGGAACGTAGAGCGCGCCGGCCAGCGCGCAGAGGATGGCGGACAGCGTCCAGATGAACAGCTTGAAGTTGGTCGACTCGTAGCCACAGAAGCGGCTCTTGAGCTCGGCGTCGCGGACGGCGGTCACCACGCGCCCGAGGCGGCTCGTCACCACGAAGCGGCACAGCAGATAGGTCCCGAAGAGCGCGATCGCCGAGGCGAGGTAGAGGATCTTGCGGGTGCCGGGATCGTGCAGCGAGGCGCCCAGGATCCGCTTGAAGTCGGTGAGGCCGTTGTTGCCGCCGAAGCCTGCCGCGTTCTGGAAGAAGAACAGCGTCGCGGCGTAGGTGAGCGCCTGCGTGACGATCGAGAGGTAGACGCCCCGGATGCGCGAGCGGAACATGAACCAGCCGAACACCAGCGCCAGCAGGCCCGGCGCAACCAGGGACATCACCATGGCGAACGGAAAGCTCTGGAAGCCGTGCCAGTACCAGGGCAGCTGCTTCCAGTCGAGGAAGACCATGAAGTCGGGAAGGTTGCTGCGGTAGACGCCTTCACCGGCGATCGCGCGCATGAGGTACATCCCCATGCCGTAGCCGCCCAGCGCGAAGAAGAGGCCGTGGCCGAGGCTGAGAATGCCGGCGTAGCCCCAGACCAGATCCATCGCCAGCGCGGCGATGCCGAAGCACAGGAACTTGCCCAGCAGCGGGACGATGTACTCGGGCGCGACCAGCGGGATCACGACCCCGATCAGCAGCGCCGCTCCGCCCAGCAGCATCCAGGCGCGCGGCGAATGAATTTCGCGCAGGCGTTCCACCAACTAGGCCTCCACCCGACCCTTGATGGCGAACAGACCCTGCGGGCGCCGCTGGATGAACAAGATGATGAAGACCAGCACGGCGATTTTTCCCAGCACCGCGCCGGCGAGCGGCTCGAGCAGCTTGTTGACGACGCCCAGCCCCAGCGCCGCCGCCACGGCGCCAGCCAGGCGACCGACGCCGCCCAGAACGACCACCATGAACGAATCGATGATGTAGCTCTGCCCCAGCTCGGGCCCGACGTTGCCGAGCTGCGAGAGCGCCACGCCGCCGAGGCCGGCGATCCCGGAGCCGAGACCGAAGACCAGCGCGTCGACCCGCTTGGTCGGGATCCCGATGCAGGCCGCCATGGCGCGGTTCTGGGTCACCGCCCGGAC
>CAYTTF010000320.1:0-5712 GCA_964440665.1 uncultured Myxococcales bacterium
TTCCTGAGCATCGAGCTTCTCCTCGCGCCATTGGGACGGCTATCCCCGGTCTAGAACACATCTCATAACCGCCTCAAGAGGACGACGGCGGAGGCGAGCTGTACGAAGCCAAGAAGTTCTGGGCGTGATGCTCGTAGCGGTGGAACCCGGCGGCCGTGAGCCTCTCTGAGCCGGAGCTTGCGGACTGTGGACCGGAGACGACCCGCAGATCGCCGTCGCCGGCCTCGGGCGTGCCGTGCGCCCCTTATTAGGCGCTACGGTGCCGAGGCTCAAGCGCAGTCTCCTGTGTCGTAGGGAGATAACTCCCGAGTTTCCGTGACCTTATCTCCGGCATGCCCATGGGTGATCAAAACGGGGACGAGCCGGCCATAGGTCCATAGAACGATGTCAACTCAACACCGACGTGGAGACCAGCTCAGGAAGGCCCTCTCATGACGAGCCCCCAGTGCTTTCTTGCCTTGATGACGATATCGGTAGCCTCGCTGCTGCTGCAGCCTCGGCTTGCGCTGGCGCAGGATGAGCGGCCGCTTCTCGGCGAGTATGTCGCGCCGTCACCGGCGTGCCCGTCGAGCGATGCGTTTCAAGCGCTTGTCAGAGCCGAGGGAGCGCGCTCCGGGACCTTAGAGCCCGATTGGCGGTTCTCGGTGCGGGTCGTTCAGCAAGACGGGCTGTATGCAGGCACGTTGACCCCCGCGACCGGCGGCGTCCGCACGGTGACTGCGACACGATGCGAGGACGTCACCGCCGCACTGGCGGTCATCATCGCAGTCGTCGATCCATCGTCCCCGGCTCCCGACGAGCAGCTGCGTCGTCCAGCGGACGCGCCACCCCCGCTGTCTCGGCAAGTCGATTTGGTGCAAGCGAACGAACATGGCCCCGGGCACGCCGGTGAACGGTCGAGATCGCAATGGCGCGTGGGCGCGCGCGGTGTCGCATCGACCCATCCGTCCTGGGGCTCGCCGAACGCTGGTGGCTTGGGAGTCGTCAGCCTCGAGCTGCCGTGGGGTTTTCGTAAGATGATGTTCGAGGTCGGGGCGGGCGTGTCCAAGGCGATGGGACCGGAGCCGCCAGCCATCACGTATCTGATCTTCGACACCCAGGCGTGCCCTCTGGATCTGCCGATCGGGAATTCGGGGATCAGCGTGCTCGGGTGCCTGCACCTCGCCGCCGCTCGGTACACTGCTTGGCAAAAGCAGGACCCGAGCGCGGCAAGTCCGTTGGTCAACTCCGATGGAACCGCGTTCTGGAGTGGAGCGAGCGCGCGCCTGCGCTACCAAACACCGATGCGCCTGTTCGTGGAGGGGAACGTCGACGCGATGTACGGGACCGTGAGCCGCAACGAAAACAGCTCGCCAGGTTGGTTCGGCGTAGGCTTGGGAGTGGGAGTCCAGATTTGGTGAGCACATTGGTTATTGGAAGGCACCCGGGATCGGTGCTCGCTACGGTTGCGCAGACCAATGACGAGCGCTCCGAAGCCGAGGCGCGTCTTCGGGAGTGCGTGAGCGTGCACCTCGGGGCCGTGTGGCGGATGCTTCGGCGCAACGGCGTGCCCGCGGCCGACGCCGACGATGCGGCCCAAAAGGTATTCCTGGTCCTGTCGCGCAAGGCCCACGGCGTCGAGCCGGGTCGTGAGCTTCCGTTTCTCCTGCGCACCGCGATGCTCGTGGCGTCCGAAGTGCGTCGAACGCTGCGCCGGCGGCGCGAATCGGGGGAGCCCTCGTTCGAAGAGTGCTCCTCGGACCAGCCCAACCCGGAGCATGAGCTCCTGCAGCGGGAAAGGCTTTCCCATCTAGACTCCATTTTCAAAGAGATGGACGAGCCCCTTCGGGTCACGTTTGTCCTCTACGAGATCGAGGAACTGACCATGGCGGAGATTGCCGAGACCCTCGAGGTTCCGCTCGGAACGGTCGCTTCGCGCTTACGGCGGGCGCGCACGCGGTTCGAGGAGCTGGCGAGCGTCTTTCGGGATGCACATGGAGGTCAGCGATGAACGAGCCGAAGCGGCTACTCGACGCGCAGGCCGGACACCTGCGCGACTTGGTCGAAGCTGGCAAGCGCGATCTCCCCGGCCGACACGTCCAGGAGAATGTCCTCGGCGGGCTTGGTCTCGGCGCCACCGGAGGAGCCGGCCTGATGGCGGGCGCCTCGGACAGGCTCGCGCGCGCAGGAATAAGCAGGTTCCTGCACGGATTAAGTCGCGCAGCGCTTTTCAAGATCGGCATCGCGGTCATGGTGACGGCGACCGCATCAAGCGCCGTCTACCTTGCTAGCGACCCTCACGAGCATGCGAGTCGGGTGTCGATCGACAGCGCGGCGCCGGCCGTCGGATCGGTTTCGCTACGCTCATCCGCACCGGATCTGGGCGCGGCGGGCACGCCACGCACAGGGAGCGTGGCAGCAACCGGCCCTGCCAGCCCGCCCCCTGCTGTGCCGGCTGTGCAGCAGCTCCGTGCGCGCGCCAAAGCCGCTCGGGCCATGCGTGCGCACCACGCCCGACATCATGCGCTGCTTGCAGATGAAGCCCATGAGAAGGCGGCTGCGCCGTCGATGGCCAATCAACTCGAATCGATCCGTCGCGTGCACGCGCTCGTCGCGGCGGGCAATGCCGACGCTGCTCTCCTCGAGCTCGACGCCTACGAGACCGGCTGCCCCGACGGGAGCTTCGAAGAGGAAGCGATCGCGCTTCGTGTCCGCGCGCTGCGCGCCGCCGGCGATGCGGCCGGTGCCGAGCGCGAGCGCCGAATTCTTCAAGCACGGTTTCCGCGAAGCGTACATCTCGCGACGCTTGGCAAGTGAGTCCCTACTCGCGCTCCCCAGCGCGGTAGTGAGGGTTGGATTTCGCCGAGGCATGGCCGCTGAGTGCGTATTCCGGTCGATCTGGGCGGCTGTTCCGGCGTGATCCGGGCGCTTGTTCCGGTTGACCTGGGCGCCGTCGGAGCGAAGCGACGGGCTCTGTCTCGTGTCGGAGCGAAGCGACGGGTGAAGGCTCACGCTGAGGGTTGAGACGACTCGATCTGGAGTCCCTTCTTTTCGCGTCCCGAGGGGCCTCTGAGGGCAATGACGTGGGCGTTGTGGACCAGGCGGTCGCAGATGGCGTCGGCGATGGTAACCGCCCAAAAACTTGCGGGACGGGTCGGATGCTGATCAAAGGTGGGGATGGAGCTCACCGATGAGCAGTGGGAGGTGGTTCGGGAGTACATCCCTACCGAAGAACTGAAGCGACCAGGCCGACAGGGTGGTCGGCCGTTTCAAGACGCGCGTCCGATCGTGGATGCGGTGTTGTGGGTGCTGCGAACGGGCGCTCCATGGGCTGACTTGCCTCGACGATTTCCGCCGTACCAGACGTGCCACCGTCGGTATCAGGAGTGGGTGCGCCAGGGCGTTCTCGAACGCCTGCTGCGACGGCTGGCGGAAGACCTCCGTGATCGCGGCAAGATCGATCTGACAGAAGCATTCATCGACGGAACCCACGCGGGCGCTAAAAGGGGGGCGCTTTGGTTGGGGTCACTCGCCGTGGCAAAGCGACCAAGATCATGGCAGTGGCGGACCGCCACGGTCTTCCTATCGCCTGCGGGATTGCGAGTGGTCAGAGACATGAAGCGACGCTTGTAGTCGACACTCTGAAGGCACGCTTCGTCGACGATCTCCCTCGCCGTCTGATCGGCGACAAGGCCTACGACAGCAACAGGCTCGACGCCGAGCTCGCTGCCATGGGGGTCGACATGATCTCGCCGAACCATTCGACGCGGCTCAACCAGACGCAGGACCGTCGCAAGCTTCCCCGCTACAAACGTCGGTGGCGAATCGAACGCGTCTTCGCCTGGCTGATGCGCTCACGCCGTCTCGTCACCAGATACGAGCACCACGCCCAGAACTTCTTGGGCTTCGCACAGCTCGCCTGCGCCGTCGTCCTCTTGAGGCGGTTATGAGATGCGTTCTAGATGGCTGAGGGGCAGAGGTTCGGGCAGCTGGTGCTCGTGCAGGATTGTAGCGGCGCCAGCTCGGCGCCGGCGCTCTGAAGCGTTCCGCCCCCATCGATATAGGTTAGGCAGCCCGAATCGCTCTCGCAGGCGTTGTACTTCTCGCAACAGTGCATCGTCAGACAAGTGCGGCAGTCGTTGCTCGCCCCGGTGAAGTCGTCCTGGATCAATGTGCATGCGCCGCCGGCGCCCCCTGCGCCAGCCGATCCGCTTGCGCCGGCGGTCGACTGACCGCCTGCTCCACCGAGACCAGCGCCTCCGCCCGGCGCTCCGCCGCCAGCACCTGTCGCTTGACCACCCCCGCCGGCGGCGCCCGCTTGACCGGACGCTCCCGCGGAGCCCGGCGCCCCGCCGGAACCGCCAGCCGGCTGAACGCAGAGGTCGGAGAGGCACTCCAACCCCGCATTGCACGTGCCGTTTGCGTAACAGGAACCTCCGACGCTGCCGGTCGCTTTCGAGCTGCTGCCGCATCCTCCAACGAGCGCCACCGCGGTCAACGTTACGCCGAACGTCACTCCCAGCACACATTCCGAGAACCGCCTCATTGTCGGCCGAGCCTAACACGACGACTTAAGAGGCCCAAGGTCGCTGGCCGGTGTCAATCGGCAGCCGCGTCGCTTGAGGATAGACTGGATAAGCGCCATTTCCGAACGCCCGATAAATCGCCGATCCGTCAACTGCGCGCCAGCCTACCCTCCGCCGGGGGATCTGGAGGGCAACGAGCGCGACGGAGAGGTGCGTGCGTCGGTTTCCGACGAAACAAGAGCGGATGGCTGGTGCTCGGGCTCGACTCCCGGGTTCGGTTCGCGATTGGCACGCAGCACGGCCGTGCCGCTACGACCGAGCCCCGATTCGATTTCTCGGCGGGCCCGGTTGCGACGGCGGCCGTGGGCCCGATCGCGTTGTTCGCGGAGGCGGGTCCTAGCGCGTTCCAGCTCGCGGGCGCCGATACACGCGTCGGGCTTGCCGCCATGGCAGGTGTAGGCGCGGCGTTCTGAATCCTGACTTCGCCCGCTTCGTTGACGTGCGTCGGGCGGTCACCTGAGCGTGCGCCTCGAGCGGGCGATCGGGCCGACGATCGTGGACCCCGATCCCACCCACTGGTAACATCATCGCGGATGTTCCTGAGGATAGGCCGGATAAACGCCATTTCCGATGTCAGGCCCACTTAGAAGTGGCCCCGTTCCTCCCAAGTAGAAATGTCCCCCCCGGCCTGAAAGACAGTACCACCATGGACCCGAGAAGGCGCTGAGGCTCGCGCCTTGGCCGCCAGCAGCTCCCTTTCTCTCTTCCGCTGGTTGGTGACGTCGTTCGACTTCTTCCGCTTCGCCTTCTGCTCGGCCGAAAATCTCTCCATGAATGCGGCCACCGCTCCTCCGCCTCGATCGAGCGGCAGCGTGGCGGCGAGCGCCTGGCCTAGCCGGTCTGGGCTGGAGGGTGGCGCGGGGGACGCGTTGGCGGCCGCCGGCTCTTCATCCCGGGAGCCGCCCTTCGCGCGAGCTTCGCGAATGCGCTCCTTCTGCCGAAGGGTGAGGTTCTTCGAGGCCAGCCTACGCTGGTCCCGTTCCTGTTGGCCGGCGTGGATCAGCTTCAGCACCGCACCGAGGCGCTTGTTCTCGACCACCTCGCCCGTCGGCACGAGAGGCTGCTTGTCGAAGATCGAGTAGGGCAGCAGGGTACCCTCGCAGCGAATCTCCACTCGGCCGTCCGCCGATTCGTGGACCAGCACTCG
>CAYTTF010000321.1:0-5701 GCA_964440665.1 uncultured Myxococcales bacterium
AGCGTCGACTTGCCGGCGTTGGTGTAGCCGACCAGCGCGACGCGGCTCATGTCGCGACGCCGGGCACGCTGCGTGCGCTGCTCCTCGGCCAGCGCGTCGAGCTCGCGCGTCAGCTCGGCGATCCGATCGCGGATCTTGCGGCGATCCAGCTCCAGGCTCGACTCCCCGGCGCCTTTGCCCCCGATGCCGCCGCGCTGGCGATCCTTGCCTTTGCCCTGCTCGCGCAAGCGCGGAACCATGTATTGCAGCCGCACGATCTCGACCTGCGCCTTGGCCGCGCGCGACCGCGCGTGGCGGCGGAAGATCTCCAGGATCACGGCCGTCCGATCCAGCACCTCGACGCCGGTCGCCTTTTCCAGATTGCGCGCTTGCGACGGCGAGATGTCGTGGTCGACCAGGACCGCCTCTATTGGAAGCGGCGTCGGCACCGCCAACGCGCCGTCGGCGGTCCGGTCTCCCTCGTCCGCTTCGAGGCCGTCGCCCGCCCGCTCGTCGGATGAATTGTCGTCGGCGTCGTCGCCGTCGTCGCTGTCGTCGCCGTCGCCGCCGTCGCCCTCTTCGCCGGCCGCCTGCGCGGCGCTGCGGCCGGCCAGCGCCTGGAGCTCGGCCAGCTTCCCACTTCCCAGCACCGCCGCCGAGGCAAGCGCCTGCCGCCGCTGCGTGATGGTCGCGACGACCGCCACCCCCAGCGTCCGACCCAGGCGGTGCAGCTCCGCGAGCGAGGCCGCGAAAGCCCGGTCGTCGACGTCGGGAAGCTGAACGGCGACGATCGCGGCGCGCAGCGGAACGGGCGGACTATCGGACATCGACATTGGCGGTAAGTATAGCGGGCGCGGGCAAATCGGCGTCGATCCAGTGCTCGGCCAACCAATCCACCGAGACGGGCGCCTGCCGCAAGGTCGCGTCGAGCTCTCGCACCCCCGAGCCCGCGCCCGAAGCAGGCGCCGCGTAGGCCCGCCCGTAGAGAATCCAGTTCGAGAGCTGGTAGTGGTGCAAGAGCGGCGCGAAGCGACGGCCCCCGAGGCGCTCCAGCGCCGCCTGCGCCTCCGCGGCCCCCGCGCAAGCGAAGAGGGCGTTCACCGCATCGAGCAACAGCGCCCGCAGATCCTCGAACGCCCGCTCCGGATCGCCCGCCACCTCCTGCATCAGCGCCGCAAACGCGCCTTCCGGAAGACCCGCCTCCTGCGCGCACTCCGCCATGAGCGGCACCTGCGTGGTGATGAAATCCGAATCGGGCTCGATGAGAAGGAGCCGGCCGACCAGGTAGAGATCGAAAGCGCTGGCGATCGATTCGGCAAAGAAGAGCGCCTCGGCCGTCGGGGCTGCCGGTGCCGCGCCGGACGACCCGGACGACCCGGACGACCCGGACGACCCGGCCTGGCGGCGGGCGAGCTGTCGGCTCACCACCTGGTGCCAGGCCACGTGCGCCACCACGTCGGCCGGGATGTGATCGTCGCAAAGAACGTCGGCCGCGTGCGCACCGTTCCAGTAGGTGAGATTCAGGAACAGGGCGCGATCCCAGCTCACTCGAGCGCCCGCCGCCGGGATCTGGAACCGGTGGTCGGAGCGCCTCAGCGCCTGCTTGAGGCGATCGTAGAGCGCCACGCCCCGGACCGAGCGCTCGTCGTCGATCGTCAGCTCGTCGAGGGAGACCGTGCGCATGGAGGCACCCCTCAACCGATGGCGGCGGAGGTCAAGGTGAGGCGGGCGGCGCCGCGGCGGGAATCGCGGCCGCGGTGGGCGGCGACGGAGCGGCCGGCTTGCTGGCCTCCGCGACCCGCTTGAGGTTCGAAAGGCCGTCCTCGAAATCCCCGCCGATCATCTTGTCCATGTTCATCACCAGCGAGAACGCCTTGCCGACGAAGTTGTTCTTGCCGTCGAGCGACCAGGTCACGCGCGTGCTGGCCGGGCCCGTGGATTTGAAATCGAAGGCGGTCTCGGCGACCGACTGGAAGGGCTCGATGAACTCCAGCCGCTCCGCCAGGCGCTCGGGGGGCTGCTGGTCGATGATGGTCATCGTCCCTTTGCCGACCTTCTTGTTTCCCTCCCAGGCATACGACGCACCCACGCCCGACGTGGTGGCCGTGAACGTCTTGTGCATGTTGGGGTCGCGTTTGTCCCAGGGCGACCACTGGCCCCAGGTCTTCAGATCGCCGACCGTCGCGAAGACCGTCGCCGCGGGCGCGCCGACGTCGAGCGATCGCTCGACATGGTAAGCGTCGGGCCGCGTCGCGATCACCACCAGCAAAGCGACCACGGCAACCGCCAGGACCAACAAGACCTTCTTGAACATTGGACGCCTCCCGACCTCGACTTCTATGTCGACCTGCTGAGACTGGCTGGGCTCATGGCTGGAGGCGGTTACTGCGCCGGCGGCGGATAACCGGCGGGGGGCGGCGGATAGCCGGCCGGGCCCGGAGGCGGACCGGCCGGGGGCGGGGTCCAGCCGCCAGGTGCCGGTGGCTGCGCGTAACCCGGCGGTTGCGCATATCCGGGCTGCATCATGTACAAGTGCGCCGGCTGATATCGCATCACCCAGAGGAACGGCACCAGCACCAAGCACCCTCCGATGAGCGCGAGGATATCGATCTCCTCGCTCCGGGAGATGGTCGTATCCAGCGGCTGGTAGCCCGGATACTCCAGCCTGATCTGCGTCGTCGAGCCGCTGATCTTGGTGTCGGTCATGGTGTACGGCGTGTTTCCGACCGGTACACCGTTGAGGAGCACGCGCGCGCCCGGTGGCTGGCTCTGCAGCACAGTCGAGCTCGCACACCCGGCGAAGGCGCCCAGTGTCACCGCGCCGATGAACGGGAAGAGATTGGCCAAGCGGAGTCGGATCAGGCTCATGGGCGGGACTCTAGTGGGAGTGGCGCCGTTCGTAAAGTGACGAGCGCGTCCCCGATCTCCCCTGCGACTTCAGCGGGCCGCCGCGTGCCGGAGCACCAGGTGACCCTGGCCAAAAACGCCCGTCGGGCCCGAAAGGGCGATGTGCCCCCGAAGCTCACCCCCGGGCGCCGGGTGGATCATCACCCGGGCCTCGAATCCCTGCTGTGGCGGACACTGGCAGGCGAGGGCCAGTTCTCCCGGGCTCCCCATCCGACCCGCCAGGCGAAAACTCTGGCTGACGGCGCCGTTGGAGAACCAGCCGCTCACGCCACCGTTGCCGCCGATTTGAAGATAGAGGCGGCCATTCTGGTGTCTGGAGGCGTCGGTCCAGGGCCCTTCCCAGCTGCCCGTGAGCTCCGCCGGAGGGGCCATCTCGCCAGCGGCCAGCGGCGAGAGCTGCGCGGCCGGACTGGCGGCCGGAGGCGCCGAGGGAAGCGCGGCGGCCGGATGCGGGCGCGATTCGGTCGCGGGGGCGACCTCGGCGACACGACGACCGGCGGGTTTCTTCGCGTGCGGCTCTTCCTTGTCCCAGGCCTTCCAGGCCGGCGCTTCTTTGCCCGACGCGGGCGCCGCGCCGCCCGTCGAGGGAGGCGGCGGGACCTGCGGCGCGCCAGCCGCGGCGACCCCGACCGCGGGCGCCGCGCTCGGAGCATTCGCCGAGGCGATGCCGGTGGCCGAGGCGCTACCGGTCGCGTGCGGCCGCGTGAGGACGACCCCGCCCACGACCAGAGCGACGGCGAGCGCCGCTAGCCCGAGCAGCATCGGCGCGCGCCCTGCCGATTTGGCGGTCCTCCCGTCGCTCGCCACCAGCTCCGCCGCCGAATCGCCGAAGGTGGTCTTCTTCTTGGCAGGCGCCGGGACGACCGAGGGTGCCGCTTCCGGCACCGTGGTCAGGGCCCCGATGAAGGCGGCCAGTCGATCCGCCACGGCGCGCATGTTGGGGGGACGCGCGGCGGGATCCTTCTTTAGAAGATCGGCGGTCAGCTCCGCCAGCGCCTTGGGGACCGAGGGATTCAGCGCGCGGACGTCCTTCGCGGGCTCCGTCATGTGCGCGACCACCAGATCGCCGAGCGCCTCGTGCACGAACGGGGGACGCCCGGTCAACATCTCGAAGACCACGCACCCGAGCGAATAGAGATCGGTTCGAAAGTCGATCTTCCCCGAATCTCGACACTGCTCGGGCGACATGTAGAGCGGCGTCCCCATCATCGCGCCAAGGCGGGTCTGGTGAACCTGGCCGGCGCGAAAATCCCCCGCCAGCTTGGCGATGCCGAAGTCGACCAGCTTGACGGAGTCGGGCGGTTGCGCCTGGACGAAGATGTTCTCGGGCTTGATGTCGCGGTGAACGATCCCCTTGGCGTGCGCGGCCTCGAGCGCCTCGGCCATCCCGCGCGCCAAGCGCGCGACCGTGCCGGCCGGCAGCGACCCCCGCCGGGCGAGCGTGGCGGCCAGGGTCTCGCCGTCCAGGTACTCCATGACGATGTACGGCCGCCCGGTCGCATCGACCTCGCAGTCGAAGACCTGGACGATCCCGGGGTGATCGATGGCCGACGTGGCGCGCGCCTCGAGGAAGAACCGTTCGAGCAGATCGGGCCGCCCCACGATCTCGGGCGCCAGCAGCTTGACGGCGGCCTTGCGCTTGAGGTGCCGGTGCTCGGCCAGATAGACCTCCCCCATCGCGCCCGCCCCGAGCTGACCCAGGATCGTGTAGCTGCCGATGGTCGTGCCGATCACGTCGTCCGCGAGGCTACCTTAGATCGCGGGCGCCCTCTAGCGCGGCCTCCGCCGGGGTCTCGGTCCGAAGCGCGAGGGAGCCGGCAGCTAAATATCTCAGCCGATACGCTGGCGCCGCTTGGTGGTCGCCAGCTTGTTCTCGCTGTCGATCTGCTTTCGCTCGATGACGAAGGCACGGACCGTCTCGTCGATGTCCTCGGCGAACGACACCTTGCCGGCGCCGATCTCACGCAAGGCGGAGACGGCCGACTTGTTTTGGCACTCGACCAGCCGGTGGGCCCCGCCCGCGATCTGGCGCGCGCGCTCGGCGGCCAGGATGACCAGGGCGAAGTGGTTGTTCACGCGCTTGAGACAGTCTTCTACGGTTACTCGTGCCATGGCGCAGGACCCTAGCACAAGACAGAGCGGTGCGCGCCTGCAGAACTGCGGCAAATGCACCATCGGCAACACGGACGTCCTCAGATCGTGTTAGTCAGGATCGAATTTTTTCGGCGCTCAGGCACAATAGGGGACCGAATATGCGACCACGCACAAATCCATTCGAGAAACGCAAGAAAGAGCTGGCCCGGAAGGACCGCCAGAAGAAAAAGGCCGAACGCCGCGACATCCGCGATCGGGAGCGTGCGGACAGGCCGGTTGGTGGCGCCGATGAGGATCCCGACATAGCCGGGATCGTCCCGGGTCCACAGCCACCTGCCGAAGAGACCTAGCACCCAGCCGAGACCCGCCGACAGCCGAACAGCCTATTTGCCAGGACACCGGCTGAGCTACGGTAGCGCGACGGCGCGCGAGATACCCGCCGCGCGTCGCCTTGAATTTGCGGCGGGACTCTGAAAGAAGGTCCCATGGCGAACGGCGGGTGGGACTTCGATCAGGATCAGCTTATCCGCACCGCGCGGGACTTCTGGAACCGCTTGCGGGGATCGCGGCGGTTCATCTGGGCGGCCATCGGGATCGTGGTCGCTCTCGCCGCCCTGTTCGGTTCCTACTACCAGATCGAGCCGGACGAGGCGGGTCTGGTGACCCGGTTCGGGCGGTTCGTTCGCACCACCAATCCGGGACCGCACGCCAAGATCCCCTT
>CAYTTF010000322.1:0-5685 GCA_964440665.1 uncultured Myxococcales bacterium
CGAGATTTTTTTCGCCGTCTGACGTGACGGCACATCCTTTAGCGCGCCCTCTCCTTTTGGGCGGTGGGGAGGTAACCACCGGCACTTTCGGACGTGTCTCTCGCCTGCAAGGGATCGTCGCCGGGGGCCAGGTTCGGTAGCCGACGCCGGCGTACGACGGTGCAAGGTTTAGTAGGCGAGCACGATAGCCTGCAGGGTGCAGTTTCGCGGCCGAGGGTACAGTTGGTGCCGTCGACCAAACATCGAATCCCATCCTGCGCAGCAGGGCACACCGACCCTCACCAATAGCCCGAGCCCGAACCGAAGGCTGGCCTCCTTTTTCGCGAGGCAGGCGTCCTCAGTTGGCTTTGGACTGCCTCCAAACAATCCGGTGATGGCTCACAAGACAGCGCACCCCAGCGTCCAGCGTTTGCGTCCACGTTGCATTGCTAAGGTCTCAACGAATTGCGCGAAGTGCTTCCAGTCCGCCTCCGAAATACGATTCTCGATTGACAACAAAGGCCCCGACAACGGACTGCAAGATAAAGGGCCGGATCTCACGCTGCCCTAACCGGGTGCGTTCGTTGAGAAAAGTGTAGATCCAGCGGCGACCCGCTGGTGCCCACGTGGTCTCAACCTTCCGGTTTCACCGGGGTTTCACGGGATCTCAGCGCCGCGTTTACCGCGTTTCTCGACGGAGATCGTGATTTGGCTTCGCCCGCCGACGCTCGGGAGCAGGTTGGGGGGAAACGATTGGCGATCCCAGCGCGAGAACCGAGCGTGGCCCGAGCATCTGCGCCGCCGTCCGGCTCGCGGCGGAACTCTCTCGATAACCGCGAGGAGCATGCCTCCGGCTCAACCCGCGAGGCCGGTCTTTCCATTCCGGACCGACAACGCCGGTGAGAAGCCGGACGCCTTCTAGGCGTGTGCTCCGAGAACTCCAGCGCAACAAAAGCTCCGAGACGCGAAGGGTGTCGCTTCGAACGGAACGAACCTCGGCGCCAGTCAGCAGGTCGCCACCCGGGTCCAGTCACGCTCTTGCGGCCCAGGCCGATAACGGGGGTGGAAATCAGGTCGCTTTTGGGAGGCGTCGGCCGAGAGGTCAGGCCGAGAAGTCAGGCAGCGAGGTCACATTTTGGGGTCGAGGCCGATAACAGGGGTGGAAATCAGGTCGGTTTTTGGGCCTCGGGCCGAGAACCTAATCAGAAGGTCAGATTTGTCGGTCCAGGCTGAGTACCTCGGCCAGGGCCGAAATTGAAAGGAAGGGAGCAGGCAATGCGTCACCGCGTTAGAAGACTGTCATACGTCGACCGGGTTGTAGAACAGAGGGCCCGAGCCCACGCACTCGCCCACGGGCTGACCAATAGCGCGGTCACGGAAGCCGCGCTCGTCAAATACCTGGATGGCGATGGCGTGGACGAGGCACTCGTCGTCCGTCGGATGGACGGCGTCGCGCAAGGCGTCGCTCAGGTACGGCACGATCTGAACGTCCTTGCCGTGGCGTTCGGCGAATACGCCGGATATTCGTTCAGGTCGGCGCCGGCGGCAACTCCCGAAGCCCACCAGCGGGCCGAGTCGATCAATCGGCAGTTCCTACGCCACGTTTGTGAGCGCCTCAACGGTGGCGTGACGTTCCCACGGGAAGTTCTCCAGTCTGGTTCCAAGCCGCCGCCTCGGCCCGGCAAATCCTCCGATGGGGACGGTGGGAAGGGAGGAGGTGGAAAGTGAGCCACCACGATCCGCCCGAGCTCGAGGAGCCGTTTCGGCCGTGGTTTCGTCGCTCCAAGGCTGAGGACGACGATCGCGCCCCGTCGTTCGGGAGAGCGGTCACGCGCGGCCTGCATAAGCATGGAGGCGGACGTGTCGGCCGACGAAAAGGCACGGGCCCGGGTCTCGGGCGGGTGGCTGTCAGGGAGCCGCACGCGAGCAGCCGGCGGTGTGTGATTAAAGCGCGCTATGTGCCGATACGGACGCATGGCCTGAAGGCGACCAAGCTTCACCTGGCTTATCTCGAACGCGCCGGGGTCGAGCGCGACGGCTCCCCGGGTCAGCTCTACGGCGCTGACGAGAACTTCAACGCTGAGGCGGTTCGGACACCACTCGAAGGCGAGCAACGACAATTTCGGTTCATCGTTTCCCCCGAGGACGGTGACGCGCTCGACCTGAAGGAATTCGCCCGCCGGTTCATGAGCCAGGTCGAAAAGGACCTCGGGCGGCGCCTCATCTGGGCCGCGGTCAACCACCACAATACTGACAACCCGCACGTTCACATCGTCATTCGGGGCGTCGATCGGGACGGCGACGACCTGCGAATTGACGGTCGGTATATCGGCCGGGAGATGCGCTGGCGGGCGCAGGAAATTGTCACCCGGGAGCTCGGACCGCGATTGGAATTCGAATTTTCGAGGACGCGGGCTGCCGAAATCGAGGCCGAGCGCCTCACCGAAATCGACCGGATGATCGCCGATCACGTCGGCCCCGATCGGACGGTTACGCTCAAAAAATTGCTGTCGGCCCCGGCACCAGAGGGACGGAATTGCGTGGCTCGGCTGCAGACGCTCGGACAATTCGACCTGGCCCGGGAAGATCGGCCGGGGACCTGGCAGCTGGTGGAAGGCTGGAAGGAATCGCTGGTGCAGCTCGGCGAATACCACGACCGGATGGAGCGCCTCATCCCACTGGTCGGCCGAAAGGCGATCGAATATCAGATGCTCGATCCGAAAACTCCCGTTCCGGCGTTCGAGGGCGTCGTCGTGGGCAAGGGCCTCGATGACGAGTTGACCGGCCAGATGTTCGCGGCCGTGCAGACGAGCGCAGGCGTCGGTTATTACGTCCGGCTGCGTCCCGAAGTCGCGGAATCTTTGCGCCAGGGAGAGACCGTCCAGGTCGGTTTCCAGACCGAGCCATGGCTGAAGCCCGCCGACCGGATCATTGCCCGGTTCGCTCAGGAAAATGCCGGCATCTACGATCCGCCGCGCCATCAGCGGGCCCTCGAAACTCTCCCGCGGGCATCGCGGGACGGGGTTGACCCCTCGCCGGCCGAGCGGGTTGTGGCGAATATCCGAAGGCTCGAACGGCTCGCCCGGTACCGGCTGGCGACCCAGCTGCCGGACGGTCGGTGGCAGGTCGCCCCCAATTTGATCGGCGAGCTTGAGGCTCGCGAGCGGACGCACCCGCGCCACCTGCTTCGCGTCGAACCGGTCCGTTCACGGGCGCTCGAGCCGGCCCGAGCGAGCGTCCCAAATACAGAGAATGAACGTGCGGCCCTCGGCCGGGAACATGCCGAGCGGCTCGGCCTGACATACGTGAGCGATCCGCAGAGGTTCCGGGGCCGGGTTTTCATGTGCGGCCCGACGTCGTCAGGGCGGGGATATGTCCGCGTCGTCGACGAGGCCCGTCGCCAGTTCACGCTGGTCCCGAAGCCGACGGGCATAGAGCGGTTGCGGGGAAGAGTCGTCGTCGTTTCTCGTGACCACGAACAGCGGCTTTCGATTCGGCTTGATCCGGAGATTTCTCGATGAGCCCGTGCCGCACGCATGGGAATCGCCCCGAACCACCCACGACAGGAGGACGCCATGGACAGCAGCAAGAAACGAGTCGGCCGACCCAAGTCTGAGCCTCGTACCGGACCACTGGTCCTGGACGAAGCGAAGAGCCGACAGAAAACCGAAGTAGAGCTCACCACGGACATCGCCAGCGAATTTGGCGAGTACGCGTCGTGGGTTGAAATGTCGTCGTCGCTGAACACGGCCGACGCGAAATCCACCACCGTCGAGTTCGCCCTGCGTGACCTGTTTCGACGCGACCGTGTATGGCGAGAGCGACAAAGCTCGTCGGAGCGCCGGTCTCCGCCGACGCCCACCTCGGCCACGCCGCGACCGGCCCCATCATCCCCATCCCTACCGCCTCCGACCTCGCGGGATCCGCGGACGACCTCGTAACCGGTAGTCGAAACGGCTCGCTCGCGTGGACTCGTACGTAACATTGGAGGCTCTCCTTCGCCGGTTGATCCGGGATGCCGTGCATGAAGAGGTGCGCGTGCAGGGCGTCCCGGACGCTCCCTTATCGGAGGCCAACGATTCGAGTTGCGTGCGCTGCGGTCCGATGACCACCGCCGAAGCCGCTCGGTACTGTGGCTTCAAGAGCACCGCCGCGACCAGAAAAGCGCATCGAGAGGGGAGGCTCATGCCCATCGGACGCCGGGGCGGTACGGGCACATATATGTGGTCGCGGCAGGTGCTCGGTTCGTTCTTGGCTGGTGCACGCGGTGGTGGGAGCACATCGTGAGCGTGCCTACTGCCAAGCGCGACGCGGAAATCGAGACCGCCGTCACTCTGGTCACCGCCGCCGCGGCCGGCGGGCAAACAGTGGCGCTCGGCCTCGCGGAGCTTCGGCGTTTTGCGCAGCTTCTCGCTCCGTTTCTCGCTCAGGAGCTGGCTCTCGTTCTTCCCGCCGGTGGTAACATCCCTCCCGCTGACGTTTCTCGGCGCCGAGGGAAGGAGATGAGGAAATGGCGCAGAGAACAAAGGGCCGACGAGTGCTCGGACCCTATCGAATATCAGGACCAAGATGGCGAATCATCGTGGTCGAGGAATCAGGCAGCAGAACTGCTCGAAATTTCGACACGCAAGAAGAAGCAGTCGAAGTAGTCCGGTCTTTGAACCGGGGGATCAGGAAGGCCGAAGGAATCACCATCGCAGAGGCGAAGCAGACCTACGAGGTGTACTTGCGAGACGAGAAGCAAAACAAGGAGCGCTCTTACACGGCGACGCTTTGGCGCCTCGGGATATTTTTCCCGGACGACGAGCTATCCTTGTCCGCTCTCACC
The DNA here is from genome assembly GCA_964440665.1 of uncultured Myxococcales bacterium. Classification (GTDB taxonomy): domain Bacteria; phylum Myxococcota_A; class Polyangia; order Fen-1088; family Fen-1088; genus JADGRB01. The sequence continues at coordinate 4,808 of CAYTTF010000322.1, forward strand.
TCGCAGAAGTGCGCCGGGTACTACCAGGCTCTGCGATTCCGCGAGACGAAGTACCGTAAGCCGCTCGCTGTGGACTCCCACCGGAACATCCTCGCTGAGTCGAGAACGTTCCTGAAGTGGTCCATCGGCAAGGGGTACCTCCGCACGAACCCTCTCGAGGGCGTGCAGGGGACGGGCAAGCGACGTCATGGCAAGCCGCAGCTCCGCATCGACGAGGCGCGGAAATGGCAGGCCAAGGCGTTGCAGCTCGCGGAAGACGGCGAGGACGGCGCAGTGGCCGCGCTCGTGACCTTGGTGATGGGCCTACGGGCGGGGGAGGTGGTGAGCCGGATCGTTCGCGATCTGGACGACGAGGGGCAGCTCCTGTGGATCCCGGATTCGAAGACAGAGGCGGGGAAGCGAACGTTGCAGGTGCCGGAGTACCTCCGGACCTACCTGCTCGATCTCGCGGAGGGAAAGAGGTCCGAGGATCTGCTGTTCGGGTACCACGATCGCAATTGGCCACGGAAGTGGGTGGCCAGGATCTGCAAGGCGGCGGGGGTGCCGCGAGTCACCGCTCACGGCATGCGTGGCCTTCACGGCACGCTGGCTATCGAGACGGGGCTCAGCGCGCACGCGGTGGCGGCAGCGCTGGGGCACGAGTCGGCAACGACGACGCTCCAGAGCTACGCCAAGTCGGGAGCGGGGTCGAGCGCACGCCAGCAAAAGGTGCTGACGGTGCTCGCGGGCGGCCGGCCCAAAAGCCAAGAAAGCGCCGCCTGAATGGAAAACGTTTGCTCCTCAAACGTTTTCTCGCCGCGATGCAGTGAAAAAATCCTAAGTGAAATCGTGGAGATGAACGGGATCGAACCGTCGGCCTCCTGAGTGCGATTCAGGCG
>CAYTTF010000323.1:0-5668 GCA_964440665.1 uncultured Myxococcales bacterium
CTGCGGCGCTTGCGGCAACGCCTGTGGCACCGGCCAGGTCTGCAGCGGCGGCATCTGCACGCTCTCCTGCGGCGCGCTCACCAAGTGTTCGCCGTCGACGGGCGCCCCCTACTGCGCCAACACGACGACCGACAACGCCAACTGCGGCACCTGCGGGGCGGCCTGCACCACCGGCCAGGCCTGCATGGCCGGCGTCTGCACCATCACCTGCGGATCGCTGTCGACCTGCACGCCGACCAGCGGCGCCCCGTACTGCGCCAACCTCACCACCGACAACGCCAACTGCGGCTCTTGCGGCGCTTCCTGCCCGACCGGCCAGGTCTGCACCACCGGCCACTGCGCGATCACCTGCGGCTCGCTCACCACCTGCATGCCGACAAGCGGCGCCGCCTACTGCGCCAACACCATGACCGACAACGCCAACTGCGGCACCTGCGGCCACGCTTGCGCCGCCGGCCAGGCCTGCACCACGGGCGTCTGCACGGCGACCTGCTCGATGAGCGAAACGATCTGCAACGGGCAGTGCACCAACACCTCCTTTGACCCCAGCAACTGCGGTACTTGCAACAACACCTGCACCTTCACGCAAGGGTCGGGCGCGTGCGCGGGTGGCGCCTGCTTCCTCGCCTCCTGCAGCGCCGGATTCCTGGACTGCAACCACAACCAGACCGACGGCTGCGAGGTCAACAAGAACACCGACGCCGCCAACTGCGGCGCCTGTGGTGCCTCGTGCGCGCTGGGAGAGACCTGCAATTCCGGGGTCTGCACCGCCAACCTGGCCCAGGGTCTGCTCGGATACTGGAAGATGGACGATGCCTTCGGATCGGCCACCGCGCTCGACAGCGGCCCCAATCATTTGAACGGCACGGTCCAGGGTCCCGTGACGTTCGTGCCCGGCGCCGGCAAGCAGGGGAGCGGTGCAATCTCCCTGGCCGGCAACGGCTACATCCGGGTCCAGTTCCCGAACGACGCCTTGAACACGACGGGCAGCGGCGTCTCGATCCCGCAGGGGAACATCACCTTCGCGATGTGGTTCCAGACCAGCTCCGCCAACGTGGGGGGCCTCCAGGTCATCGAGGGCCCGCCCTCTCACGGCGGCTGCGATCGGGTGATCGGCAACGGGGCCGGCACCAAGCTCGACTACAACTCCTGGAGCGAGGTCAACATGTCGGGCAGCATCACCGCCAACAACGGCGCCTGGCATCAGGTCACCTACGTGATGGATGAGACCAGCGGGCTCAAGGCCTATATCGACGGCGTGCTGGACGTCAGCTCGGCGACCCCGACTTCCAACTGCGGCGTGGGCTGCAGCGGCTTCAACTGGGCCATGGAATACTGGATCGGACGCAGCGCCGGTTGCCGATTCGGCGCCGACTACTTCGTGGGCCTCATCGACGACGTACGCATGTACGACCACGTGCTCTCGCCGACCGCGGTCCTGCAGCTCTACAACGCCACCAAGTAGACCGCGCCATCATCATGTTCGCCCCGATCGCCGGGGGCCTGGGCCTCCTCGCCAGGAGCCTCCGTCCGCACCGGGTGGACGCACGCCCGATGGCGGAGCGACAGCTGGCGCCTTCGCATCGGTTACCACCACCTTCACTGGCGGGCGGCCCTTCTTGATCTTGGGCGGCAGGCTGCGCGCGTACGCCACCGCCTTGACGATCCAACCGCGAAGCGCCACCGCTTTGACCACCAGGTTGGGCGGCACCACGATGTATTCGACCATCGGGCGCCCAGGCATGGGCTCGAACGTTCGGGCCCCGGGTTTGGACAGCAAAACCTTCCGGTCGGCTGCCGGCAACCGCACGATGACCTGTTCCTGGTGCAGGCCGGTCGCCATGTTGCCGTTCACGAACGCGGCCGGGTAGCCGAACATCTGGCGCCGCTCGACGCCCGGACCGGCGGGGAGCGCGGCGCGGAAGATCGCGGCCAGATCTTCGGGGGACCTGCGCCACGAAGACTCTGGCGAAGACGTCGGCGAAGACTTTGGCCGGGAAGAGGCTGGCCAGGAAGACGTCGGCATGGGGGCACTCTACCGCGTCCGGGTGACGGCTCTAGGGCGGCGTTGGCTCGGTGATGGTGTTCGAATTCAAGACCACCGCGGCGGTCCGGGCCAGCACCCGGCCGCTCACCGTCGCGCCCAAGTCTAGCGTGATGGATTGCGCCGCCAGGATCGTTCCCTGGAAACCCGACATCGCCCCGAGGGTCGCCGAGCTGCCGACCTGCCAAAACACGTTGCCCGACTTGGCGCTGCCGCTCAACTTCACCTGACGCTGGGAGGCGGTTGTCAACGTGGTCCCCATCTGGAAGATGAAGACTGCGTCCGCATCGCCCTGGGCGTCGAGCGTGAGATCGCCCGAGGTGATCTCGAGCGACGAGACGGAATTGTAGAGCCCGGGCGGGAGCTTCCTGCCGCCGAGATCGCCGGCGATCGGGACCCCGCAGAGAGTCCGCGCCGCGGCGTCGTCGTACGCCTTGCTGACGTCGGCCTCGCCCTGCGCGGCCGTTGAATCGCCGGCGTGTTGAAAGCCGACGATCGTCCCGGGCGGGAACCCCGTCAGCGCGGTTCCCGGGCTCACCCCGACGTCGCCGATCACCGAGGTCGCGCCGGTGTTGGCCACCGTCGACCCCGCCAGCACCGCGAAGCTGTCCGCCGCGCCCAACGCCACCGGGATCTCGGCGCAGGCAGAAGTGGTGAAGCTCCACGGATAGTTGCTGCCCATCGAGTGGCCGGCCGAATCCGCGGCCCCCGTCGTTATCGTCGCCGTGAAGGTGGTGCCCGCGGCGAGGTTGGCGGAGGGCGAGAAGGTGGCCGTAGCTCCAGCGGTGCTGACCACCCCGGCAACAGCGACCGTGCCCTGCCGCAAGGTGAAGGTCGTCGCATTCAGCGTCGAAGGATCCATCGCCGCGCTGAACGTGGCGCTGATCTTCTTGTTCAGGACCACCTCGGTGGCGCCGCCAGCCGGATCGGTGGCGACAACCGTCGGCGCCGCGCGATCGTCGACATCCTCGATGTCTCTGGCGTCGAGCCTTGCCGCGTCGCTCTTCGGGCCGTCGCTCTTGCTGGCGTCGCTCTTCGGGCCGTCGCTCTTGCTGGCGTCGCTCTTCGGGCCATCGCTCTTGCTGGCGTCGCCCGCCGCGGTGTCGGTTTTCGGGGCGTCGATGCCCCCGCCGTCCTTCCCAGTCCCAGGATCGACACCCTTTACCGACCCGCAGGCCGGCAGGCAAAGCAACGCCAAGAGCGCGCCGTTCTGAAGCGTCTTCAAGAAACCGCTGCGCATCTCATCCAGCGAAGGTGCGCACGATCCGGACCCCGCGACAGGGGGCGGAGCGACGATATAGCGACGAAAGATGCTCAGCCGTGAGCGGCGCGCGCCGAGCGGGGCGGCGCCGTCAGCAGGAAGAATTGCTGCGTCGAGCTCTCGATGGTCGCCTTCTCGAAGGAGGTGAACCCCGCCTGCGCGGCCAGCTCGCGCGCGCCGGCCTCGCCGATGATCGTGCCCAGCCCGGCGCCGCCGGAGGCGAGCGAGACCGTCAAACAATGAAAGGGGCTCAGGTTCGCGCGCAGCTTCCCCTGGGGGTGGCGGTTTTCCATCGGCTCCGCGGAGCCGGTCGGCTCCGACCAGAAGATCCGGCCGCGGTCCGACAACACCCGGCCCATCGCGCGCAACGACTGAACCGGGGCGACCATGTCGTGGACGCAATCGATCGCCAAAATCAGATCGAACGGACCGGCCTTCGTGTCCTCGATCGGCTGAACCGAGAACCGAACGTTGGCGAGGCCGGCCTCGCTGGCCAGAGATCGCGCCTTGTCGATGCTCGGTCCGTGGAGGTCGATCCCCAGGATCGAGCTTTTCGGATAGGCCCGGCCGAGGGCAATCGTGGAACGCCCCACTCCGCACCCGACGTCGAGGACGCAGATCCCCCGGTCGAGCGCCCCGACCAGCCCAGGGACGCCGGGCAGCCATTGCTGGACCAGCAGGTGATCGAACCAGGGGCGGTGCATTCGGTCGATGGCGGGCGGGATCTCGGCCGGGAGATCGGCGAACGGGATCCCGCCCCCGCGTTTGAAGTGCTCGATCAGCCGAGGCGCCAGCAGCAGCGACGGCAGCGCGAACTGAAATGCCCCGCTCACGAAGGTGGGGCCCCCTTCGTCCACGAGCGCAGCCGTCTGCTGGGGCGTCATGAAGTAAGCGCGGGCGTCGGGATCGTGCTCGATGTACCGCGAAGCGACCATCGCGTTACACCACTCACGAACGTAACGCTCGTCGAGGCCGGTCTGTCCTGCGAGCGCCCCGCTCGAGGCCGGGCCCACCGCCGCGAGCGCCGCAAACAGCCCCAGCTTGTCCCCGATGTAGGCCAGACCGACGGTGAACGCGCCCCCGACGTCATCCGCCACGCGCTCCGCGATCGACTTGTCGTTCGGGTCGAGATTCATCGGCCCATCCTGCCACGCGGGCAGCTACTGCGAGCTGGCGTCGCCTGCGGCGGTGGCGGCGTCACCCGTCGGCGGGCCGCCGCCGTCGCTGACCGCGCTGCCGGCATCGCCGCCGGCAGTGCCCACGTGCGTCCCGGAGGACGCCGGATCGTGGTAGCCCAAAAGGGCGGTCTTGACGACCATCCCCGGCGCGTTGGGCGTCCCATTCCAGTCGGAGACGACCGACGGGAACTTGCAGCCGCCCGGGTACCAGGCCCAGGCGGTCCAGCTGGCGTTGTGGGCGTCGGCGTAGGTGATGAGCTCCTGGCTGTACGCCGACGCGCAAGCCGTGCCGTCGCCGGCCGCAGCGCTCCCGTCGCCGAACTCCGTGACGATCACCGGAGCCGTCGCGGTGAGAAAGCCCCAGGCCTGGTCCCAGACCACCGGGGTCTTGCCGGGGTAGTTGTAGGGGTGGGTCGCGTAGAGGATGTTGTAGCCAGTGATTCGATTGTTCGGGACGCCCGAGAGGTCGAAGGCGTAGTTGAGACCACCGGCGATCACCAGGTTGTCGGCGCCGGTCGCCCGCACGGCGGCGTAAAGCTGCTGCATCCCCACCGACGTCCAGCCTTGGCCCGAGTTTCCGCCGGACTTCCAGACGTTCCAGGTCACGTCGTGTGGCTCGTTGTAGAGCTCGAACAGCACCCGCCCGTCGTTCTTGTAGCGGCCGGCGACGTCCGACCAGAAGGTCGTGGAATTGGGGTCGGCCATCACCTGCTGGCAACTGGTGCTGCAGCTTCCGAGAACGCCCCGATCGGACCAATGCAGATCGAGGATCACGTCCATCCCCGCGCTCTCCGCCCAGTTGATGGCGTTGTCGACCCGGGCCGGGTACGTGGGATCGGACAAGGTGCTCCCCGGCAGCCAGAAGTCCTGGTTCAGCGCGATGCGCACCACGTTCGCCTTCCAGGACGCCATCAGATCGAAATCAGACGGCGACAGGTTCACGCCCTGCGACGACCATTCGAGCGAGGGGCGGTCGACACCGTGAAACAGGTGAGGCTGGGCGTCTGCCGTGCAGACCGTGTTGCCGTTGACGTAGTAGCCGCCCGGAGCCGTGGCCGGTTTGGGCGAGGCCGCACACCCGACCGGGTCGGGGGAACCGGCCAGAGCCGCGGCACCGCCGCCGCCGCTGGGGAAGAGTGTCGAGCAACCGGCCGAGGTCAGGCCAAGTGTGGATAGTGTGGATAG
>CAYTTF010000324.1:0-5665 GCA_964440665.1 uncultured Myxococcales bacterium
ATCTACTCCGGCGTCGAGCACGACAAGCTCTATACGAGCCCGGAGGACGTGCTCAAGGCCTACGATACGCTGGGCGCGCTCGGCAGTTTCACCGTCGCCGCCGCCTTCGGCAACACCCACGGTGTCTACGCCGCCGGCAACGTCAAGCTCAAGCCGACCATCCTGCGCGATTCACAGAAGTTCATTCAAGAGCAGCGCAAGACCGGGCCGAAGCCGGTGAATTTCGTCTTCCACGGCGGCTCGGGGTCGTCGCAGGAAGAGATCCGCGAAGCGGTTTCCTACGGCGTCGTGAAGATGAACATCGACACCGACACGCAGTGGGCCTTCACGCACCCCATCAAGCAGTTCATGGACGACAAGGGCGCCTACCTGCACTCGCAGATCGGCAACCCGGAAGGTGCCGACAAGCCCAACAAGAAGTATATCGACCCGCGCGGCTGGCTGAACATTGGCGAGAAGGGGATCACCGCCCGGCTGGTCGAGGCCTTCAAGGATCTTGGCGCCTTCGGCAAGTTCGATTTTTGATGGAACCCTGAGAGGGTTCCAAACCTCTCGCAACGGCTCGGGCCGGCCCGGGGTTCCCGCGCGCGTCCGCGGGTGGGGGTGGGTAAGCCGTCCCCTTCCCCACGCGCTCCGCTCCCCGTCCCGTGTGACGGAGCGCACCTAAGTCTCGGTGCTCTTTCAGATTTTCCACCGGGCGGGGTCTGTCTGGGTGAGCGGGCGGGAATCGACCCGTTCGGGCCCCCCAATATGAGCCTCGCCTCAATCTCGTTCTGCAACCTCCGATATGGGGGACGCGAGGCTCTCTTCGCAACCAAGGAGCATCTCATGTTGACGCGAGCGGGATCGAAGACGGGGATTTTGACGGCGGTCGCGCTGGCGTCGCTGGCGGGCGGTTGTCGCAAAGCGCTGGATGACCAGGGCCAGATCGGCGCATCGGTCGGCGACGTGATGGCCAGCGCCGACGAATCGGCCAACAGCAACGGGGCCACGGCGATGCTTCCGGCCTTGCCGATCCTGCGCACGCCGGACGAGCTCAAGGGACCGATGTGGCGCCGCGCGCTCGACGCCGCGTTTCCATCGGCCTACGCGGCCTCCTGCGCAGACGTGACGTTCTCCGCGTGCGCCGCCGGGGTACGCACGCGAACTTTCAACGGTTGCTCGATCGGGACCGCCATGCTCGACGGCTCGGCGACGTTGACCTTCAGCGACACGGTGGCGTGCACGCTGAGTGCCACCGGCGACTCGGTGAACCGCATGGCCAGCTTGACGCTCACCGGACTTTACGGTGGGACGCTGGCGGTTTCGTCGCCGGGCGGCGGTCAGACGCTGACCAAGACCGACGCCGGTTGGACCTTTGCCGTGCCGGGGATGGAGCGGGTCCTGACGGGGCCAGCCGGCCACAAGCTCTTCGACGTCAGCACGATGACCACGGCGCCGATCGTCATGACCGGGACCACGCGGGCGGACTTCGAGATCGTCTCGGGGGCGCTGGTGGTCACGCACAACCTGGCGAGCTACTCGGTGACCCTGGAGCCGCACAATCTGGCCTGGGCCACCACCTGCAACTGCGCCGTGTCGGGCTCGCTCACCGGTACCGTGTCGGGCGGCAAGGCGGACGGCAAGTCGGCCACGGTGACCATCACCAGCTGCGGCCATGCCGACGTCGACATCGACGGCGACACCGAGAGCGTCGTGCTGGATCGCTGCGCGGCGATTTGAGCCTCCCCCCCGATGTAGTATCGGGGCGATGAGTCGCTCTTCCGTCGGGCCGGCGCGCCTCTTCGAACGGATGAAATCGGTTTCCTGGCGCGACCTCATCCTGGTGGGGACGCCGGTGGTGCTGGTGGTCGCCCTGGCGGGGTGGGTGGCCGCCAAGGCGATCCATTTCGGGCCGCCGGGTACGATCCGGATCGTGGGCGGGCCCGAGGGCAGCAGCTATCGGGTCTCGGCCGACAAGTACAAGAAGATCATCGAGCGGTACGGCGTGAAGGTCGAGGTGCTGCCCTCTCGAGGGGCCCTCGACAACCTGGAGAAGCTGGCGACGCCGTCGTTCAAGGTCGACGTCGGGTTCGTGCAAGGCGGGCTCACCGACGGGGTGGATGTGTCGCACCTCATGTCGCTCGGCAGTCTGTTCGCGCAGCCGCTCATGATCTATTGCCGCAGCGGAAGACCGATCGACCTGCTGTCGGAGCTCAAGGGCAAGCGACTCGCGATCGGCCCCGAGGGGAGCGGCGCACGGGCCCTGGCGCTGAAGATTCTCAAGGCCAACGAGATGGACGGCGCGCCGACCGTCCTGCTCGACCTGTCGGGCGCGGAGGCGGCGCGGGCGCTGGTCGCGGGTCACATCGACGCCGCCTTCTTGATGGGCGACTCGGCGACGCCCGAGGTGATGCGCAGCCTGCGCGAGTTGCCCGGGATCGAGCTTCTGACCTTCCGCCAGGCCGACGGCTACCTGCGCAAGTTTCGGTTTCTCTCGAAGCTGACGCTGCCCGAAGGGGCGATGGATCTCGGCAAGGACTACCCACCGCGGACGCTGGAGCTGATCGGGCCGACGGTGGAGCTGGTGGCGCGCAACCAGCTTCATCCCGCGCTGTCCGATTTGTTGATCAGCGCGGCGCGGGAGGTTCACGGGGGTCCGGGGCTGTTCCGGAACGCCGGCGAGTACCCGGCGCCGCTGGCGCGCGACTTTCCGATCAGCCCCGACGCCGAGCGCTACTACAAGTCGGGCGAGCAGTTTCTCTACAAACGTCTGCCGTTCTGGTTGGCGAGCCTGCTCGACCGGCTGCTGGTGGTGTTGCTGCCGCTCTTGGTGGTGATCATCCCGGCGACACGCATCGCGCCCGCGCTCTACCGCTGGCGGGTCCGTTCGCGCATCTACCGCTGGTACGGTGCGCTCATGACGATCGAGCGCGACATGCACAGCCAGCACGAGCCGGACCAGCGCGCCGCCGTCCTGCATCGCCTCGACGAGATCGCGGCGGCGGTGGGCGAGTTGCAGACGCCGCTGTCATTTGCCGACCAGCTCTACGTCTTGCGCGATCACGTCGCCAAGGTCCGTCGCCGCTTGCAAACCGACGAAGGCGCGGGCCTCTGACTCAGAGCGCGTCGGGCTGGCCCGAGCTGGGCGGACAGCCTTGGCGGGTATAGGTGGTGGCCGACGTGCTGGAGCCGCTCGTGACGGCCGCCAGCACCAGGGTCGTGTCCGAAGCGGTGTAGCTCATCGAGGCGGGAATTGGCGCCGGTGAGATCGACGCGCACGTCACGGTCAGCGCGAGCGTGCTTCCGGATGCCAAAACGGTCGCGTTGGCGGCGAACGATTCTTCGATGTCTTGCGCCGTTCCATCCAGCACGTCGCCGTTCCAGAAGAACTGCGTGCCCCCTCCGGTGATCGCCAGCGTCAGCTTGCGTCCGGACGCACCTGCGTCTGCGTATCCATCGGCCCGCGTGGCGTAATAGAGGCCGTCCTGAATGCTGCCGCCCGCGAACGACGGCGGAGATCCCGGATCGGCGGTGAATGGCACGCTGGGCGCGTCGTTGGTGAGGGCGTTGCACGTCGGGGAAGCGACGCCCAGGCTCGCGTCGGGATTGCAGGTGACGTCCAGCGTGCCGGCGTCGGCCGCGCCGCCCGCTCCGGCAGCCCCACCATTGCCCCCCGCGCCGCCGGGGCCGGCCGGCGGCGGATTCGAGCTGCCGCAGGCGATCTGCGGGCCAAACGCCAGCGCCACCACCAAGATCGCCAGTCGTTCGATCGCGCCGATGTTCATGGTTGCCTCCGTCAGAACAATTTCTTCAACGCCGCGATGACGCGATCGTTGTCGTCCGGCTTCCCGACGCTGATTCGGATCTTGGTGCGCAGCTCCGGGGCGCTCCACCAGCGCACCAGCAGCCCCTCCTGTTTGAGCGTCTGATAGACCTCCTCGGCGCGCTCGCCGATCTCGACCAGAAGGAAGTTGGCGGCGGCCTCGGGCCAGGAGAAGCCGAGCGCGCCGAGGGCGCCTTCCAGGTGGGCCCGCTGGTCGAGCGTGCGGCGAACGCAGTCCTCGTGGTAGGCGCGATCTTCGAGCGCGGCCACCCCAAGTGCCTGGGTGATGGCGTTGACGTTGTAGCTGTCCTTCACTTTCATCAGCGCCTCGACGATGGGAGCCGCCGCGAACAACAGGCCGAGGCGCGCGCCGGCCAGGCTGTAGCTCTTGGAAAAGGTACGCAGCACGACCAGGTTCGGGTGCTGGTCGAGGTACGGCAGGAGGCTGGCATCGATCCCCGCGCCGAGGGCAAAGTCGACATAGGCCTCGTCGATGACCACGATCGCGCGGGCCGCCTCGTCGCAGAGCTTCCGGACCTGCTCGACCGGGACCAGCGTCGATGACGGGTTGTTGGGGTTGGCGAGGATGATCATCTTGGCGCGCTTCTTGGTCAGGTCGGCGGGCAGCTCGAAGCGGCGGCCGATCTGATGAAACGGCAGGCGCACCAGCTCCGCACCTTGCAGGGCCGCCAGCGTGTCGTAGAGGCCGTAGGTCGGCCAGGGGCAGGCGACGCGCTGACCTTTATCGAGGAACGCCCGATAGAGGATGGTGAGGCAATCGTCGGAGCCGTTCCCCGCCAGCACCTGCTCCGAGGTGACCCCGAAGCGCGCGGCCGCCGCGGCGCGCAGCTTGGCGCTGATCGGATCGGGATAGAGACGCAGCGATTCGTCGCCGATCGCCGCCAGGGTCGCCATCACCCGCGGCGAGGGCCCGAAGGCGCCTTCGTTGGTGTTCAGCTTGACGAGATCGCCGATCTGCTCGCCGGGGGTGTAGCCCGGCATGTCACGCACGGCCGGCCGCAGCAGGTCAAGCGACGATTTCCGTTTCGGATTGTCGGTCTTGTCTGACATTTTGAGACAGGCGTAGGCTACCCGAGATGGCCCGGGTCCTCATCATCGACGACAACGAGACGATGCGCGAGGGGCTCGGCGCCACGGTGCGGCGCATGGGGCACGAAGCGGTGCTGGCCGCATCGGGCGACGAGGGGCTCAAGCACGTGGCACCGGCGGGCGGCCGGCGCGGCGTGGACTTCGTGATCACCGATCTCAAGATGGACGGCGTGGGCGGGCTCGAGGTGGTGCGGGCGGTGATCGATCGCGATCCCCAGTGTCCGGTCATGATCGTGACCGCCTTCGGAACGGTCGAGACCGCCGTCGAGGCGATGCGTCTGGGCGCTTTCGATTTTTTGCAGAAGCCGTTCGCGCCGGAGGTGGTGCGGCTCAAGGTCGCGCGGGCGCTGGAGCTGCGGGCCGAGCGCCACGCGCGCGAGCGGGCCGAGGCCGAGAGCGCCGCGCTGCGCGCAGACGCGGCGCTGCCCTATCGTTTCTCGGAGATCGTCGGTGAGACGCCCGCCATGCGCGCGGTCTTCCAGACCATCGAGAAGGTGGCGCCCACCGACGCCTCGGTCTACATCCACGGCGAATCGGGGACCGGCAAGGAGCTGGTGGCGCGCGCGATCCACGCCAGGTCGAAGCGGGCCGCCGGGCCGTTCGTGAAGGTGAACTGCGGCGCGCTCACCGAGACGCTGCTGGAGTCGGAGCTCTTCGGCCACGAAAGGGGGGCCTTCACCGGGGCCATCAAACGCAAGCTCGGGCGGTTCGAGCTGGCCGACAAGGGGACGCTGTTCCTCGACGAGATCG
>CAYTTF010000325.1:0-5632 GCA_964440665.1 uncultured Myxococcales bacterium
CCTCGGCGCCCCCCACCGGCCAGTGCGCCATGTCTTCCGCGCGCCGCGTGCCGAGGCCGGCGGCCACCAGCTCGTCGGCGGACCAGAAGGTGCCGTCGAAGAAGAAGGCATCGGCCCCCGAAAGCGCCTGCGCGACGCCATCCGAAGGACCGGCAACGCCAGAAAAATAGGCCAGCCGCCCGCCGGAACGCGCGTCGCGAATCAGAAGGCCGATGTTGTCCTCCGCCGAGCGCGGGCGAATCCCCTCCAGGTGCAGCGGCGGCTTTCCCGGCGTCGAGATCGCGGTCAGGTGCAGGCCCGACTCGCCGAGCGGCAGCTCGCGATCGAGGGCCAACGCCGACCAGGTCACCTGGCCGGGGAACCGCTCCAGCGTGCGATAGAGAACGTTGCCGGTCGTGAAACCGGCGCGCACCGCCTCGGTCGCGTAAACGGCCAGCGGATGAGATTCGCGCAGCGAGAGCAGCCCCAGGCAATGGTCGAGATCGCCGTTCGTCAACACCAGGCCGGCGATCGGGGAATGGCGCGGCGCCCGCGGCGTCAGCGCCGCGCAGGACTCAATCTGCGTCCGGATCTCCGGCGAGACGTTGATCAGGAACCAGGACGCGCCGTCGGAGCTGACCGCGATCGATTCCTGGGTGCGCGCCTCCACACCGGCCGCTCCGCGCCGGACGGCCTGGCAGTTGGCGCAACCGCAATTCCATTGCGGAAAGCCGCCGCCGGCCGCGGAACCGAGGACGCGGATTTCCACGTTGCACGCTCCACGTTAGCGGCGTCGGCCGCTCAGCGTCGGGCGGCGTCTGGCGACGCCAGCTCGGACTTGCTGGGCATCTCGGCGCTCGGCGCGACCGGACCCCACGGATCGCGATCCGAAAAGTCGCTTCCGTACCCGCCAATTTCGGCGCTCATGTTGATCTCGACGAAGGACGGCGTTTCCCACTTCATGGCATTTATCTTGCGCCTCTATCCGGGCGAGTCAAGGGCCGGAATGCCCGCTCGAGCTTGGTCGATACCGGGGCCAAAACCGGGCGATTAAAACCTTCGCTGCCGGCCGGAAGCTGCTGTATTTCTGCGTCATGTCGCGTCCGGTCTTTTCCCGCACTGTCTTCGCCGCTCTGCTTGCCCTCACCGCCGCCCGGGCGCATGCCGCCCCGGCGCCGCCCGGGCCCGAGATCTACGTCAGCGCCGAGGAGAGCGGCGAGATCATCGTCGTCGACGTCGATCGCGCGGAGGTCGCGGCGCGCATCCCGATCGGCAAGCGTCCGCGCGGCATCAAGCTGTCGCGGGACGGCAAGCTGCTCTACGTCGCGCTCTCCGGCTCGCCGCGCGCGGGTCCGGGCGTCGACGAATCGAAGCTCCCCCCCGCCGATCGCGCCGCCGACGGCATCGGCGTGGTCGATCTGGCCAGCCGCAAGCTGCTGCGCACGCTCCCGAGCGGCCAGGATCCCGAATCGTTCGATCTGTCGCGCGACGGCAAGACGCTCTTCGTCTCCAACGAAGAGACGGCCGAGATGAGCGCGCTCGATCTGCGCTCGGGCAAGATCAAGGGAAAGGCCGCCGTCGGCCAGGAGCCGGAAGGGGTCACGCTTCGCCCCGACGGCAAGGTCGTCTTCGTCACCTCGGAGAGCGACAATGCCGTGTTCGCCGTCGACACCAAGAAACTGACCGTGCTGGGCCGTATCGCCACCGGCCCGCGCCCGCGCGGCGTGGTGTTCACCCACGACGGCGCCACCGCCTTCGTGACCTGCGAGAATGGCGCGGTGGTCACGATCGTCGATGTGGCCAAGATCGAGCCCAGCGGCAGCATCAAGATCGAACCCAAGGCCAAGACGGTCCTGGGCCCGCGCCCAATGGGCGAGACGCTGTCGCCCGACGGAAAGACCCTCTACGTCTCGAACGGCCGCGGCGAATCGGTGGCCGTCATCGACGTCGCCAGCCGGAAGGTCGAACGCCTCATCGACGGCGTGGGCGCCCGTCCCTGGGGGATCGCCACCAGCGCCGACGGCAAGAAGCTCTACACCGCCAACGGCCCGTCCAACGATGTCTCGATCGTCGATCTCGCGAGCGGCCAGGTCGAAAAGCGGATCAAGGTTGGCGGCCTGCCCTGGGGCCTGGTCGTCGCGCCGGCGCGCTGAAACGCGGCGCGAATGCCGCCGACGCCTGACGCTTCGTCAGGGTGCCGACCAGGAGCATAGGTGACCGTCGCCGGTGGTCACGATACGTCCATTGACCGCGATCGGCGAAGTCCATTGGCGGACGCCCGAGCAGGTGTTCGTGCTGGTGAAGATGGCCGCACCGGTATCGCCGTCGACGCCGCTCAGCTTGCCGTTGTTCATGTACCAGACGACCACCTCGTTCGTGCCGTCGGTGGTGGTCGAGATCGGACCGGTGGTGGAACCGCCGAGCGGAGCGCACCAGGCGACCTTGGGCGCCGGTGGGGCGCCGGGCGGAATCCGTACGGAGACGATCGACTTACCGCCGCCTCCGCTCGGGCAGACCGCGCCGGAATCAGTTCCGAACGTCAGATACCGCCCCTTCGCCGTCGTGTATGACGCCACCGCGGTGTGAATCGACATCGCGCCGGTCGCCACCATGAGGTCGACCTTTTGCCCGCCGATACCGCCCAGGTGGCCCGCATCGAGGAGGTACAGGTGCCCGTCCTTCGAGACCACCGCCAGGATCTTCGACGGCGTGGCGCAGGGAAGCTCGAAGTAGACGGGATTGCTCGCGCCAAGATCGGCGTCCGCGCTGTCCATCGTCTTCCACGTCGACGCGTAGAAAGAATCCGCCAGCGTTCCGAGCCCCGTGATCCGCACCGCCTCCTCGCTATCCAGGTGCGTCGTCACCCCGGCCGTGCTGTTCCCCGTCAACGCGAAAACGCCTGTTCCATCAGACGCCATCCCGGCCGCACCCCAGATCCCCTCGCCCTGCCCCCCCGATGCCCACGCCCCCATCATCGTCGGATCCTGTGTGTCGATCCCGACCACCCAGCCGTGATAAGGACCGCAGTCGCCGACGTGGCCGCCGTATGCCACATACACCTTTCCACCCACCAACGACAGCGCGCTCCGCTGGTTCTGGGGCGGCGGCATGAAAGCCAAGCTGCCCGACTTGGCCTTCAATATGGACGCCGGCCACCCGCTCTTTTCCGTCCCGTCGTCCACCGATAACGCGTGCACCTGGTGGTCGGAAATAGCCGTCGTACCGATCGCACCGGCCACGTAGATCGTCCGCGAGGTGGCGTCGATCACCGGCGTGCTGAGAATCCCCAGCGGGTGGATGTTCCCGCAGCTGACACCATTCGCCGTGGGCGAGCTCCCAATGTTGTGGGTCCAGACCCGCGCCCCCGTCGTCTCGTCCAGCGCGTACACGTCGTTCCCAGTCGTCACCGCGAAGAACACCCCTTTGCCGTTTGGACCGTTCGGCAGATACAGCGGCGACGCCCAGACGTTGTTCCCGCCCGCCACCGTGCTCACGTTCAGATTGGGCACAAACGCGGCGTCCGCCGTCATCGTCCCCGCCTTCGCCTTCGTCAAGCCCGGCTGGACGAAGCTCCCGTCCCGGCTCGCATGCTTGTTCCGCTCCAGCACCGCCTGGCTCGTATCGGCCGCCGGAACGCTGCCGCTGCAGGTCGTGCCCCCGCTGCCAGTCGTGCCCCCGCTACTGCGCGTGCCGCCGCTGCCGGTAGATCCCGCGCTACCGGTGGTGCCGCCGTTCCCGTTGACTCCCCCGATCCCGGTCGTCCCGCCATCACTGGTCGCTCCTTTTGAAGAGCACGCCAACGGCAGCAGCACGAGTCCAATCATCAAGCTTTTATTCATGACCTCCGCCCCCAGTGAGCCCGGGGGCGGGTCATCGCTGCGGTCGGGCGACCGCGCCTGGAATTCGGGGGCAAAGCCAACACCTCATGGAGGTGCCGACCAGGCGCATAGATGGGTGTCGCCGGTGACGACGATTCGACCATTGACCGCGATCGGGGAGGTCCACTGGCGAACACCCGAGCAGCTGTCGCCGCTGGTGAAGATGGCCGCGCCCTTATCGCCGTCGACGCCGTTGAGCTTCCCGCCGTTCATGTACCAGACGACCACCTCGTTCGTGCCGTCGGTAGTGGTCGAGATTGGCCCGGTGGTCGAACCGGCGAGTGGCGCGCACCAGGCGACCTGCGGCGCCGGCGGCGCGCCCGGCGGAATCAACACGGAGACGACCGCCTGCCCACCGTTACCGGCCCCGGGGCAGACGGCGCCACCGTCGGTGCCGAATACCACGTAGCGCCCCTTGGCCGTGACGTAGGACGCGACCGCCGTGTGGATCGACATGGTCCCGTTGGCGACCTTGAAGTCGACCTTCTGGCCGCCCATGCCGCCCAGGTGCGCCGCGTCGATCAGATACAGGTGCCCGTCCTTCGAGACCACCGCCAGGATCTTCGACGGCGTGGCGCCCGGAACCTCGAAGTAGACCGGGTTGCTGGCGCCCAGATCGGCGTCGCTTCCGTCCATCGTCTTCCAGCTAGACGCGTAAAAGGAATCGGCCAGCGTCCCGAGGCCCGTGATCCGCACCGCCTCTTCGCTGTCCAGATGCGTGGTGACGCCCGCGGTGTTGTTGCCGGTCAGCGCAAAAACGCCGGTCCCGTCGGAGGCCATCCCGCCCGCCGCCCAGATGCCCTCCCCCTGGCCGCCGGTCGCCCAGCCGCCCTTCATGGTCGGATCCTTGGCGTCGACCCCGATCACCCACCCGTGGTACGGACCGCAGTCGCCGACGTGGCCGCCGTACGCGACGTAGACCTTTCCGCCCACCAGCGACAGCGCGCTCCGCTGATTCTGGGGCGGCGGCGTGAACGCCATGCCACCCGAGGTCACGGTTGATACCGACACCGGCCAGCCGCTCTTCTCCGAGCCGTCGTCGATCGACAGCGCGTGCACCTGGTGGTCGGAGATCGACGTCGTCCCGATCGCGCCCGCCACGTAGATCGTCCGCGAGGCCGCGTCGATGACCGGCGTGCTGAGGATTCCGAGCGGGTGGATGTTCCCGCAGCTCACCCCGTTGGCGGTGGGCGAGCTCCCGATGTTGTGCGTCCAGACCGTCGCCCCTGTCGTCTCGTCCAGCGCGTAGACGTCGTTCCCCGTGGTCACCGCGAAGAACGCACCTTTGCCGCTCGGACCGTTCGGCAGATAGAGCGGCGACGCCCAGACGTTGTTGCCGCCCGTCACGGTGCTCGCGTTCAGGTTGGGTAGAAACGCAGCGTCCAAGGTCATCGTCGCCGCCTTGGCCTTGGTCAACGTCGGCTGCACGAACACGCCGTCCCGGCTGGGGTGCTTGTTCCGCTCCAGCACAGCCTGACTGGTATCGGCCCCGCCCTTGGACGAGCAAGCGAGCCAACCAAGCGTGGAAAGCAAGAGTCCGACCGACAAGCCGTGGATCTTCGACATCGGGTGTGCCTCCGTGAGAGCCCCCCCGTGATACCTTTTCATTGGTGAAATCGACGGGGGCGCGACGCTCCAGGCGTGGGGGCCGTAATTTTACGTCAACTTCGATCCTGCTGCTCGTGTTTGCGGCTCCAGGATGTGGGAGCGCTTCGCAAGGAAAGAGCGACGCCGCGGCCACCAACGACACGGGAACGGACAGACCCAACGTCGCC
>CAYTTF010000326.1:0-5583 GCA_964440665.1 uncultured Myxococcales bacterium
AGCGCGATCCGCTGCTCTCGCGCTACAAGAAGCCGGCCCTGGTGCTGACGCCGACGGGGATGATCATGCGCGACGGGTCCGGCCTGCGAAGCTGGAGCTTCGACCAGCTGTCGGACGTTCGGCCGTACCTGCACCACCAGCGGGTGGGGCTGCTCATCACCGGCCGCGACGGCAGCCGCGACTTCGTCGACACGCTCAGCTTCGAGCGGGGCGAAAAAGTACGCGAGCTGATCGGCCGCCGCCTGAACCTGCGCGAAGCTTGTTAGACGAAGCCTGAGCCCGGTCAGAAGCTCAGAGCTAGACCGAACGACAGACCCAGGTCGGTGTCCTTGGCGCTGCCGCCGGGGTTGATGTTGCCAGCGATGCCGATATCGGCGGCCGGCGCAATCAGCAAGCTCAGGTGCGGGGCGACCGCGATGACGAGTGGGACCTCGATCGTGATGGCCGAAAACCGCTCCGCCGTCGCATGGAAATAGGTAAAGCCCGCGCGGGCCCAGACCGTCAGCCAAGGGCCGACGACCGCCGCATATCCCAGCCGGGGAGCCAGCTCGTAACCGGTTGTGGCCGCACCGATTCCCGAGCTCCTGAAAAACGAGGCGGCGGCCCCCAGGCTGATCCCCCTCACCACGAAGTAGTCGAAGCCGAGTCGCGGCCAGGCATATCCGGCCGCGCCTGCGCCCTCGGGGTCGGCCAGCAAGCTGAAGGTGCTGAGCGAGTCGTGCGCCGTGCCTTGCGTCCGGTGTCGCCAGGAGTATCCGAACAGCCGTTCGGCGGAGAGCGTGAGCTGGCCGGCGTCGCCGAAGCTCGTCGGGCCCGAAGCCGTGGCCGCAGCCGGCGCCGCGTCGGCCGGTGGGGCGCTGGGTTTTTCGAGTTTTTGCGCGCGCGCCTTCGCTGCCGAAAGCACGACAGCCAAGGTCAACATCCCCCCCAACGTCCGTCTCAGGTTGCTGGTCATGATCTCGGTCCTTTCTCCCGGTTGCGGGTGGGACGCTCGAGTGACGACCATCGCCCAACGGTAGGTTAAGTCAACTGTTCTGGTGCGCTCGGTGCGGCGCTCCCGGGCCGGTCGCGCGCGCGAAGCGCTCGGCGGCGGCCTCCAGCGTCCGGTCTTTCTTCGCGAAGCAGAACCGGGCCAGGGGCGGGGCGGAGGCCGGATCGGCGTAAAACACGGAGGTTGGGATGGCGGCCACGCCGACCTCCGTGACCAGGCGCCGGCAAAAGCCGACGTCGCCGCCCGCCCCCAGCTTGCCCACGTCGGTCAGCAGAAAATAAGCCCCCGCGATCGGCAGCGTCGGCAGTCCGGCCGCATCGAGGATGCGGGCCAGCAGATCGCGCCGGCGCCGATAATCGGCGCGCAGGCGGTCGTAGCTGCCGTCGCGCGCCGCGATCGGCAGGACATCCGCCAGCGCCTCCTGGAACGGCGCCGAGTTGGTGAAGGTCACGAACTGGTGCACGGCGCGCACGGCGGCCGAGAGCGGCGCCGGCGCGATCGCCCAACCGACCTTCCAGCCGGTGACGCTGAAGGTCTTCCCCATGCTGCCGACGGTGATGGTCCGCTCGAACATCTCGGGCAGCGAGGCGATCGGCAGGTGGCGCGCGTCGAAGACGATCTCGGCGTAGACCTCGTCGCTGACGATCAGGACGTCGTGGCGGGCGCAGAGCGCGGCGATCGCCTCCAGCTCGTCGCGCCGGAAGACCTTGCCGGTCGGGTTGTGCGGCGTGTTCAGGATGAGCGCGCGCGTGCGGGGACCGAACGCCGCCGCGAGAGCCGCGGGATCGAAGCGCCAGTCGGGCGGCAGCAGCGGAACCGGGCGCAGCACGCCGCCGGCCATCGCGACGTCCGGGCCGTAGGCGTCGTAGCTCGGCTCGAAGACGATCACCTCGTCGCCGGGATCGATGGTGGCGAGGATCGCGTCGTGGAGCAGCTCGGTCGCGCCGCTGCCGACGGTGATGTCGGTCTCCGGGTCGACGTCGGGGCCGCCCGGCGCGATCCGCCTCCAGTCGTCGGCCAGGGCGCGCCGCAGACGCGGCAGCCCGGCGCTGGGCGCGTACTGGTTGCGGTCGTCGCGAATGTGCCGAGCGGCCGCCTCCTTCACGAAGTCGGGCGCCGGGAAATCGGGGAAGCCCTGGCCCAGGTTCACCGCCTGGTGCTGGACCGCCAGCGCCGTGATCTCGGTGAAGATCGAGGTGCCGACCCCCGCGATTCGCTTCGAGCCCCTGGCGCGCACCACGATGATCCGGTCTATCAGAATTCGGCGGGGGCCGCAGCCATTGCCGTGGCCGCGCTTCCTGTCAGTATGCAGTGGCAGGTGAGCGTCAGCGCCGAAGAGCAGAGGTTGGACGAGGATCAACGCCGCGTCCAGGACTGGAAGCGGTGGGGTCCGTATCTGAGCGAGCGCCAGTGGGGGACGGTGCGCGAGGACTACTCGGCGGACGGAGACGCCTGGGGATCCTTTTCGCACGATCACGCGCGCAGCCGCGCTTACCGCTGGGGTGAGGACGGCCTGCTGGGTCTCTGCGACCGGCAGGGGCGCCTCTGTTTCGCGCTGGCGCTCTGGAACGGCGCCGATCCGATCCTCAAGGAGCGCCTTTTCGGCCTGACAGGTCCGCAGGGCAACCACGGCGAGGACGTCAAGGAGCAGTACTTTTATCTCGACGCGACGCCGACGCATTCCTACGGCAAGGCGCTCTACAAGTATCCGCAGCGGGCGTTCCCCTACGCGCGCCTCGGCGACGAGAACCGGCGGCGCAATCGGGACGACCTGGAATTCGAGATCACCGACACCGGCATCTACGACGACAACCGCTACTTCGACGTCTTCGTCGAGTACGCCAAGGCGGGGCCCAACGACATCTGCATCGCCGTCACCGTCGCGAATCGCGGACCGGTCGCGGCGCCGCTCGCGCTCTTGCCGACGCTCTGGTTTCGCAACACCTGGTCGTGGGGGCGGCAGGGCGAGGGCTACCAGCGGGCCGACCAGCGACCGTCGCTGGCGGCCGTGGGCGGGGAACAGATCGACGTCCGCCACTCGTCGCTTGGGCGGTTTCGGTTCACGGTGGAAGCGGCGGCGGGCGGGGCGCCGGAGCTGATCTTCACGGAGAACGAAACCAACGTAGAGCGCCTCTTCCAGAGCCCCAATCCCACGCCTTACCGCAAGGACGCCTTTCACGACTACGTGGTCGGGGGCAGGGGCGACAGCGTCAACCCGGCGCATTGCGGGACCAAGGCGGCGGCGCTTTACCGGCTGAACGTTCCGGCGGGGGGCGAAGCGCGGGTGCGGCTCCGGCTCAGCGCCGCGGACGAGAACGCGGGCGCGCTGGTGACCTCGTCGTCGACCTCGCCAGCGACATCGTCTTCTTGCTTTGCCGACTTCGATGCGATCTTCGAAGCGCGCCGCGCCGAGGCCGACGATTTCTACCTGCAGAAGACCGGACCGCTGCTGCCCGACGAGCGCCTGGTCGTGCGCCAGGCCTACGCGGGGCTGCTCTGGACCAAGCAGTTTTATCATTACGACGTCAGCGCCTGGCTGGAGGGCGATCCCACCCAGCCGCCGCCGCCGGCGAGCCGGCTCACCGGCCGGAACTCCGACTGGCGCCAGCTCTACAACCGCGACGTCATCTCGATGCCGGACAAATGGGAGTACCCCTGGTACGCGGCCTGGGATCTGTCGTTCCACATGATTCCGTTCGCGCGGATCGATCCCGACTTCGCCAAGGAGCAGCTCTTGTTGCTCACGCGCGAGTGGTACATGAACCCGAATGGGCAACTCCCGGCCTACGAGTTCTCGTTCGACGACGCGAACCCGCCGGCGCAAGCCTGGGCCGCCTGGCGGGTCTACAAGATTGCCGTCGACGGCGAGGGTCGGCGCGACCGGCTCTTTCTCGAACGCATCTTCCAGAAGCTGACGCTCAACTTCACCTGGTGGGTCAACCGCAAGGACGCCTCGGGCCGGAACCTGTTCTCGGGCGGATTTCTGGGCCTCGACAACATCGGGGTGTTCGACCGGTCGCACCCCTTGCCGTCGGGTGGATACCTGGAGCAGGCCGACGGCACCGCCTGGATGGCGTTCTACTGCCTGACCATGCTGTCGATCGCGCTGGAGCTGGCGGCGGGCGACGCCGCCTACGAGGACATGGCGACGAAGTTCTTCGAGCACTTCGTTCTCATCTCGGATGCGATCAACAACTTCGGCGGCAGCGGGCTCTGGAACGAAAAGGACAGCTTCTATTACGATCGATTGCACATCGACGGCACCGAGGCCCCGGTCTCCGTGCGATCGCTGGTGGGCCTTTTGCCCCTCATCGCCGCGGAGGTCCTGGAAGACGAGATCATCGACAAGTTGCCCGCCTTTCGGAAGCGCATGCGCTGGTTTCTCGACAACCGGCGCACCCTGGCGGGGCAGGTGACGTTCGGGGGAGAGGGACGGGTCCTGCTGGCCATCCCATCGCGCGATCGCCTGGTACGCCTGCTGCGCACGATGCTCGACGAGAGGGAGTTCTTCTCGCCCCAGGGGATCCGGTCGATGTCGAAGGTCCACCGGGACAGTCCCTACCGGTTCGTCTTCGGCGGGGAGGCGCTGGAGGTCGACTACGAGCCGGGCGAATCGCGGAGCGCCCTGTTCGGCGGCAACTCGAACTGGCGCGGCCCGATCTGGATGCCGATCAACTACCTGCTGGTCGAGGCGCTCGAGCGCTACCACCACTTCTACGGCGACGATCTGCGGGTCGAGTGCCCGATCGGGAGCGGGCGCGGGCTGACCCTCAAGGAGGTGGCGCGGGAGCTGTCGGCGCGGCTGGCGCGGATCTTTCTGGCCGACGGGGCCGGGCGCCGGCCCTGCCACGGAGGCGACGCGCGCTGGAGCGCGGATCCACACTGGCGGAGCCTGGTGCTGTTCCATGAATATTTTCACGGCGAGACCGGGCGGGGTCTCGGGGCCAGTCACCAGACCGGCTGGACGGCGCTGGCGATTCGATTGATCGAAGATCTGGCGCGCCAGCGCGAGGACGCCAAGTCGGGCTGAGGCTCAGACCGCCTTCACCTCGAGGATCTGAGCGCCCCAGGCGGGCAGGTCGAGGGTGAGCCCCTCGCGCGCGAGCGTGGCCCCATCGCGCTGGCTGCGCGCCTCGGAGAGAAGATCGGTGAGGCTGAGCGTGCGGTCTTGCCGCCTGCGGCCTTCGAGCTCGGACGCCTCGAAGGGCACGTTGCAGCGCGCCGGCCCTGGCCCGAAGTTCACCACGACCAGCAGCTTCCCGCCGGTGGCCTCCCAGGTCGAAACGATGAAGGTTTCCCAGGTCGGATCGGTGGCATGGGTCGGATCGGGGGGATCGCCGGCGCCCGCGGGTCGGCAGGTGACGAGGTGCCAGCTGGCGCCTTCGCCGCGGACCTCGGGGCGGCGCAGGCAGCCAAGCAGCCGTTCATAAAATGCGCGCAGCGCCTCGTCGGCCGCCTCGGCGGCGCGACGTGCCAGCTGAATCGAGGCGTGCGCGCGGCGTCCCTCGAGCTGGCCTTCGTGAAATAGGTGCGCGCCGGGCGCGAGAAACGCCAGCACCGCGGCGGCGCGATGCTGATCCGGGGGGAAGGCG
>CAYTTF010000327.1:0-5574 GCA_964440665.1 uncultured Myxococcales bacterium
CCTGGATGGGATCGGTGTCCTGGAACTCGTCGACGACGGCGAGCTTGAACCGGCGGCGGAGCGAGGCTGTCAGCTCCACGCCGCCCGCCCCGGCAAGAGCGTCGTCGACCAGCAGCAGCATGTCGTCGAAGTCGTAGAGCCCCGCGGCCCGTTTGCGCGCGGCCAACCGCTCGGCGACCGGAGGCCCGAGCTTCTGCGCGACGACGGTGTCGAGCGGGACGGCAGCGTCGGCGAGATCGGCGAGCAGCGCGGCGATGGCGGCGCCTGGAGGTCCGAGGCGCTCGGCGACGAAATCGAAGAGATCCTTCTCTTTGACCAGATAGTCGATCGCCGCCAGAAATCGCGCCGGATCGCCGTCGCCGTCGAAGCGGCGCGCGGCGGCGTGCAGCTTGTCGAGGCGGGCTTGCACCGCTTTGGCCGAGCCCTTGTTCGGAACGCCGGCCGTGACGGCGGCGCCGATCTCCGCCGGCGAGAGTCGGGCAACCGCGGCGGCCGCGCGCGACAGTCGCTCCGGATCGAAGACGGCGCCCCACTGCACGCGGAGCTGACGCGCCTGGTAGAGCAGCTGCTCCAGCGCCTCGAGGGAGTTGCCGGCGCCCAGGTAGCCGCGCAGATAGGGCGCCAAATCTTCGTCGACGGCGAGCCTCCGGCGCAGCACCTCGGCGAAGGCGGCCGAAAAGGCGGAGCGGCTTTCGACGCTCTGCTGAAGCAGCAGGCGCCCGCTGGCGAAGGCCCGCTCGGTCAGGATGCGCTGGCAGAAGGCGTGAATGGTCGAGATCGGCGCGCCGTCGAGCGCCCGCGCCGCTTCCGCCAGACGCGCCCGAGCGCCGTCGTCGATGGTCCAGACGTGCGGCGCTTCACTTCTCTCGCCGTACCCGCGCACGCGCGCGAGCAGCGCGTGGATCCGCCGGCGCAGCTCCGCGGCCGCGCGATCGGTGAAGGTGACGACCAGGATCTCGTCGATGCGGGCATCGCCGCGAATCAGGCGATCGACGACGAGATGCTCGATGAGGTAGGTCTTGCCGGTGCCGGCCGACGCTTCGATGACGGCCGCGCGATCGCGCGGGATGCGGGCCAGCTCCTCGGGAAACGGATAACGCGCGGGCCCCCCGACGGTCATCGTTTCTTCCGTTTCGGCGCGGGCGTCTCGTCGGTGCCGCGAAGCGCGGCGAAGTAGGGGCCGAACCGGCGCTCTACCGTCGCGCGCGCCATCTCCTCGGGCGGGATCGGGTAGGCGCGTGGATCGGGGACCGGGCCGCGGTCGGAGAGAAAGCGCGTCCAGTTGTCGTCGCGCAGCAGGAGAATCATGTCGCGAACGCCGATCGCGTCGCCTTTGTCGCGGCGCTTTCGCCAGGCGAAGATCGCCTCGCAGGGCAGGAAGGTGGCGTGCACCTGGCCCAGCAGCTCGGCGGCCAGCGCGCCCAGGTAGATACGGGCAAGGGCGGCTGGCATCGACGGAAACAGGCGCCCGTCGATGTGCGGCGATCCGTCGTCGTTGGGACGGATCAAGATCGCACGCGTCGGCCCCTCGCCGGCGTCCATGGCCGAGAGCGCCAGGTGGGTGAAGAAGGGACGCAAGAGATCGCGCTCGAAGGAATCGCGGCCGGTCGAGCCCAGGAACGAGATCACCAGCCGCTCACCGGTGGCCGTCTCGCCGCAGAGCTCCGTCCGCCCGCCCACCGCGATGGTGCCGCCGCCGGGCAAGGGGAGATCGAGCGCGGGAAGCGGGTGGAGATCGGGCCGGTGCTCGGGCGCGGCGCCCAGCCAGAGAACCGAGGGCCGCCCGGTGGCGCCATCCGTTGCCGCCAGGAAACCGTCCCGCCAGCAAGCCAGGAGCACCAGGTGGCGCTCACGCAGCGCGCGCCCGAAGAGGCCGCCCGGTAGCGTTCCGTCGAGAATTCTCAGCGCCGCGTCGCGATCGTAGGCTTCCGCGAGGATGTCGTGGTCGCCAGGTCGCGCATCGGTGCCGCCCGCGCCGCCCAGCGTCCCGACCAGCACCTCGCGCAGGAAGGGGATGGTTCGGAGCCGGGATTCGTCGAGACGCTCATGCTCGCGCAGGGCGGCCTCGGCGTCGTCGGCCGCGTCGTCGTCGTCACCGAGCGGCAGCAGGACGCGCGCCGAGGCCTGGAGCGGACACTCGAGAAAACGGCGCAGATCGGCCAGCGTCAAGCCGCGCCGGGCGGACGCCGTCTCGGTCGCCGGCGGTCCCACCCAGTCGAGCTGTCCGGCGACGGGAGCCCAGGCCGCAGGCGCGAGTGCCTTTCGCAGCTCGGGCAGCGGGGGAAGCTGCACGACGCCGCCGGCGGCCTGGCGCGCGGAGTGGCTGAGCGCGGCCGCTTGCCGCTCGCGTGCGGCGGCCGGGATCACCGCGCAGGTGGCGGCGTCGAGGTGACGAGTCAGCGGCGCCACCTCGCGCTCCACCTTCGCCCGGATGACCTCGCCCAGCGCCAGCAGCGTCGAGGCGGGGTTCTTCCGCTCGCCCGTCACCGCGTCGCGCGCGACATACGATAGATAGATCCGCTCGCGCGCCGAGAGCAGCGTCTCCAGGAACATGTACTCGTCCTGCTCGCGGGGCGTCACGTCGCCCGGCTGCCGGGCGCCGGCGCGCAGATCGAGGGCGTCTAGCCCGTCGGCCGCGGGGAAGACCCGCTCGTCGAGCCCGACCACGAAGATGATCCGGAAGGGGAGCGCGCGCATCGGGACGAACGACGCGACGGTGACCCCTTCGGGCGATCGATGGTGGCCGGGGCCCGCCCCGAGGCGCGCCTTCACCAGCTCGGCCGCGGTGCGGAAGCTGATCTCGAGGCCGGGCGGCAACAGCGCCGCGACCCGCTCGATCGCGCCGAAGGCATCGCCCAGCGCGGCCTCCTCGTCGGCGGCGCCCGGAAAAATCGTGGAGGCGATGGTGCGGCGCAGGAGCGCGGCGAACGTCGCGAACGTGGCCGGTCGGGCGGTCGCCGCCCGCGCGTAGGCGATGAGCTCACGGGCCAAAATGCCCAGTGCCCGCGCCGCGGGCTCCAGCGCCGGCGGCAGATCGGCGGCCAGCAACGGCTCTGCGTCGCGCGGCGGCTGGCCCGGGAGCACGAACGGGCGCGTCTCACCGCCGCGGCGGCCCGATAGAAACGCGCCCAGCGCCAGGCGCCGCAGCCCCTGGTCCCAGCTCAACCGATCGCGATCGAGGTAGCTGCCGTCGTGATCTTCGCTGTCGGCGCCGCGCACGATCTCCAGCGCTTCGCAGAGCGCGACAAAGTGGTCGGGATCGACCTCCGGAAAACGGCGCGCGACGGTCGGGTGCATGGCGAGACCCAGCAGATCGGGTCGTCCCAGAGGACCGCTCGGCAGCTCGAGGAGCCGGGTGACGGCATCCAGGATCCGACTCTCGGCCGTGCGCGGCAGGTCGACGATGGTGTGTGGCAACGCCGACGCCTCGTCGAAGACCGCGCGCGCGAGCGGCAGATAGGCCGGCGCCGCCGCGGGCGGCACGATCAGCGCGACATCCGCGAAGGTCAGCGTCTCGTCGGCCCGCAGCAGCGACCAGATCTCGGCCGCCACGATCTCGAGCTCCCGCCGCGGATCGGGCGCCGGGACGATCACGACGCTGCCGTCGGGAGGCGGCCGATCGCCACCCGGCTCGCGATCGAGCACCTCCTTCTGCAGCGCGGCCAGCAGCGACGGCCCTCGCGGTCCCTTCGGCGGAGCGCCGGCGGGCGGCGCGTCGGTGGTCGGATCGACGAACCGCGCGTCGAAGTCGCAGTCGGCCAGCTGATTCAAAAGCCGCATGTTGTCCCGCCCGGGACGTCCCCAAAGCTCGAGGAGAGGATTTTCGGGCAGCGCCTCCGCGATCGGGGCGTCTTGCGCCAGACCACCGAGCGTGAGCTGCGCGCCGCCCCGGCGGTGGGGGAAGCGGCGCGCGTCCGGCGACTTTCCGCCCCGTCGGCGGGGCGCCAGATCCTCCCAATATTCCCGGCAGGGGTTGAGCGTGTAGACGAAGAGCGCGGTCGCGCGCGCGATCGATCCGAAGATCGATCGGTAGAGGCGCGCGACGTACGAGATCCCGAAGACGTGGGCGGCCGGCGGTGGTCGCAGCGCCTCGGGCGGCACTTGCGCGAAGAAGTCGGGGAGGGTCATCCCGCGCCGGGCGTCGAACGCGCCCCGGCGCCCGAAGAGCGCCAGCCACAGCTCGCGCTGCCAGCGCTGCAAAGGCTCGTCGAGATCGGGAATCAGGGCGCCGTTGCGCCAGGCCGCCAGCATCTCGGGCCGTGAAAAGGCGTACTCGTCGAAGAGCCCGGCCATCTGCGCGGCCAGCTGGACACGTTTTCGATCGAGCCCCTCCGCGTCGGAAGCGTCGCCGCCCGCGGCCACGGAGAGATAGCCGCGCACGGGCGCCAGATCGCGTGGCGCCAGGCGCGCGGGATCGGCAAACAGCGCGAGCAGCTCGCCCTCGCACAGATCGCGATCGACGATCAGGATCTCGGGCGCGCTGGCCGTCGCGATCTGCCGCAGGAACCCGCGTAGAAACTGCGTTTCGATGTGGGCGGCGATCCCGAGCCGCCGCGCCAGGGACTGCTTGACGTAGCCTTCCACCAGCGGATTCGGAACGATCAGGTGGACTGGGTCGAAGAGGCTGGAGCGACCCGCGCCGAGATTTTCGGCCAGCGCCTCGCAGAGCGCCTCCGTGCGGTTCGAGTAACAGAGCCGGATCACGCGCAGCTGTTCTAGTACAATTTCGCGGTGCGACCCCTCCCGATCTTGCTGGTCGACGACGACATCGATCAGCTCTGCGCGACAATCGAGCGGATTCGCGGCGCGGTCAGTAAAACCAGCGCATGAACCGGCGGAGCAGCCGCTGGGTGGACGACCGGTAGGGGAAGGTGAGCCGACGGTCGACCAGCGGCGACAGCCAGCCGGAAAGCGGATGGTCCTCGACGATGGTTTCGATGCGGCAGAACTGACGCAACCCCTCCGGGCCGTGGCGGAATCCGATGCCGCTCCCCTTGATGCCCCCCAGCGGCGCCTCGACGCAGAAGTAGTTCACCAGCGCGTCGTTGATGCAGACGCTGCCGGTCTGGAGGCGCCGCGCCAGCGCCCGCGCCTTGCGCACGTCCCCCGACCAGACGCTGCCCGAGAGCCCCATCGGCGAATCGTTGGCGATGCGCAGCGCCTCCTCGGCGTCGGCGACCCGCATGATCGGCAACACCGGGCCGAAGGTCTCCTCGCGCATGACTGCCATTTCGACCGTTGCATCGACGATCAAGGTGGGGGCGAAAAACTGCCCGCCCAGATCGTCCCGCCGGGTCCCGCCGGTCAGCTGGCGTGCGCCCTTGGAGATGGCGTCGGCGATCTGGCTCTCGGCGCGGGCGATCTGCGGCGCGAAGGTGATGGCGCCGACGTCCACTTCGCTGGCGTCGGGCCGACCCAGCGGCGGCGCCGCCTGGCGCAGGCGCGCGATCTCCTCGGCGCAGAGCGCGGCGAATCGATCGGCCACCGACGCTTCGACCAGCACGCGCTCGGTCCGGATGCAGACCTGGCCGCTGCCGGCGAACCCGCTCCAGATGGCGGCGTGGGCGGCGCGCG
>CAYTTF010000328.1:0-5573 GCA_964440665.1 uncultured Myxococcales bacterium
AAGGCGGGCTCATGCACGCGGCTCGGCGACACGGCCCCATCACGCGGGCGGCGGCGATTCCCTGCGCGGCCTCCGGTGGCTCCGCTCCCGCGCTCTCGGATTCGTGCGGTGGCGCCGCCGCTCGGTGCCGGCCCACGCCCACGGCGACCACGATCGCGCCGGCCGCGACCATCGCGCCAATCACGAGCAACGGGCGCCGGCGGCGCGACGACGTCGGCACCGGCGCCGCCACAGACACCGGCGTCCCCACCGGCGAAGGCGAGCCGGCCGCGCGATCGTCGAGGGTCAAGGCCGCCAGGCTGGAGGCGGGCGGCGTCACACGCGGGCGTTCGTCTTGGGCGAGCAGCGTCGAGGCGACCTCGGCGCGCGTCGGACCGGAGTCCTCGATCTTCGGTGCCGCCCAGACCGTTCGCTCGGAGAAGGGGGCGAGCGCCTCGGCCAGCGCCTCCCCCGACGGTGGCCGCGTCGCCGGATCGGACGACAAAGCGCGCGCGACGATCTCCACGAACGCCTGGGGCAACCCCGGCTGCACCGACTCGAGCGGCACCGCGGCTTGGGTCGCGATGTGGTGAAGGACCGCGTTGTGCGATTCCCCAGGGTGCGGCTTCTTCTGGGAAACCAGCTCGTAGAGGATGGCGCCCAGCGCGTACACGTCGGAGCGCTGGTCGACGATCTTGTCGCCGCGCGCCTGCTCTGGGGACATGTACGCGACGGTGCCCAGCACCGTGCCGGTGCGCGTGGAGGCGTTCATCTCGTCGATGGCCTGCAGCTTGGCCACCCCGAAATCCAGGATCTTGAGCAGATCGGTCCCGTCCTGGCGCCGGCAGACGAAGAGGTTCTGCGGCTTGAGATCGCGGTGGATGATCCCCGAGCCGTGCGCGATCTGGATCCCGCGGCCGGCCTGCGCCACCAGATCGGCGGCGCGCGCGACGGGGAGGCGCCCTTCCCGCTCGAGCAGCGCGGCCAGGCTCTCGCCCACCAGATATTCCATCACGATATACGGCGTCCCGTCGGGGACGATGCCAAAATCGACCGACGCCGCGATGTGCTCGCTCTCGAGCGCGCCCGCCGCTTCGGCCTCGCGCTGAAAGCGGGTCAGGATGTCCCGCCGCTCCGCCAGATCGGGGCGCAGGAATTTGACCGCGAAGCGCCGCCTCACCACCGTGTGATGCGCCTCGTAGACCACGCCCATGCCGCCTTCGGCGAGCATCCGGACAATTCGATACTTGGAACCGACCAGCTCGCCGATCCGGGTCGCCCGCTCCGGTCGGGTGGTCATTGTCGACCCTCATCCGGCTTGCGAAACGTGTCGAGATCCACCGCCTGACCCTCCATCAGGCGATAGGCGCGTTGCCGGCTGATGCCGAGCATCGCCGCCGCGCGGGCCACGTTTCCGCCCGAGGCGCGCAGGGCGACCACCAGCGTCGGCAGCTCGACGGGCTCGGTCGCGGCCGCAGCCGGCAGCGGAGACTTCGGTGTCGCCGACGCCGTGGGCGCGACCGGCGATGCCCGGTCAGACGAACGCGCTGCCCCCCCGCCGTCTCCGATCCGTTCCGGGAGGTGGTGTGCGCGCAGGGTCGCTTCAGTGCCGTGCAAGGTGAGCAGGCGCTTGGCGAGCAAGACCAGCTCACGAACGTTGAACGGCCAGTCGTGCAGGCAGAGCCGCTCCGCGAGATCGCTCTCGATGGCGGGCGCCCGTCCCCCGCCCTGTTCCTTGAGCAGATGCGAAAACAGGGGCAGGACGTCCTCGCGCCGATCGCGCAGCGCCGGCAAGCGCACCGTCAGGCCGTCGAGGCGCGCCAGCAGATCGGCGCGAAACCGCCCCGCCCGCACCACCTCGCGGAGCGACTGCTGGCCGGCCACGACGATGCGCACGTCGATCGCCACCGGCCGCGTCTCCCCGAGCGGCTGCACCTCCCGCTCCTCGAGAACGCGCAGCAATTTCGCCTGCAACGCCAGCGGCAGATCCGAGACCTCGTCGAGCAGCAGCGTCCCGCCCTCGGCGCTCCGAAAGAAACCGGCGCTGGCCCGATCGGCTCCGGTGAAGGCGCCCCGCCGGTATCCGAACAGCTCGCCCTCGGCCAGGCCCTCGGGGAGCGCCGCACAGTTGACGGCCACCAGTGGTCCCGACCGTCCGCTCCAACGATGAAGCGCGCGCGAAACCACCTCCTTGCCGGTCCCGGTCTCCCCCTCGAGGACGATCGGAAGATCGCTCTGCGCGGCCCGCTGGAGCGGCGCGACCGCCGCCTGCAAAGCGGCGCCTCCCCACAGGCCGGGCGCGATCTCGGCGAGCTCCCCGGGGCTGGCGGTCACGACGCCCACCCAGCCGCCAAGACGAACCACGTCGTGTAGGCCGATCGGCGCCTCCGAGACCGCGCGGCCGTTGACGCGGACGCCGTTGCGGCTGCCGAGATCCGCGATCACCGCGCCGGCGCCCTCCCGACCCTCGCGCAAGACTGCGTGCCGTCGAGATACATCGTTCCCAGTCAGATGAACGGCGCAGGTCTCATCTCTTCCGATGGTCAGCTCGATTTTGTCGTCCGCTTGCAGCCCAACCGGGGCGACCGCAGAGCTGGGAAAGAGCCAGACCAACGTGGCGCCGGGCACGGCGGCGCGGGCGGCGACCGACGCCGCCTCGGTGACCGTTGTATTCGCCCCCTCCGATCCCATGACAGCGCTATCGCGCTATGGATTGATAACACGGTCGCTCAGCCGATCCCAGCCGGAGCGTCGCGTCAGCGGGACGCGGCTCTAGGGACCCTCGGGGGTTCTAGTAAAACGCG
Source organism: uncultured Myxococcales bacterium (assembly GCA_964440665.1). GTDB lineage: Bacteria > Myxococcota_A > Polyangia > Fen-1088 > Fen-1088 > JADGRB01. Next base: position 2,784 of record CAYTTF010000328.1, read on the forward strand.
ACGTTCTCCACGCTGAAGTTTGCCGTGCAGGCGCCGCCACCGTCAGCGCCTGCGGCGGTGCCGGTGATGACCTGCCATTGCAGGAAGGTGATCTTGCTCGGATCGGCCGACACCCTCGGCGAGCCGTTGCTCATGCTCGCGAAGGAGACTTTCACCGTCGGCGCCGCAGGCGTCGCCGCCAGCGCCGCGGCGGTCACGTTCGCGATCGGGCCGTAGCAGCTCGCGGCGGGGGCCGTGCAAGCGCCCCGCCCGGGGTCGTCGGCAGGGGGATCATCGCCGCTGAACGTGATCCCCACCTTGAGCAGGCAGCTGCCGAGCGTGCCAGCAAAGTCGAACTTGACCCCGGTGTACGCGGCGGCGTTCAGGCAGCTGGAGCTGTTGTAGTCGACCCCCACGCCCTCGTAGTCCCCGGGGCTCAGCGAGGCGGCGGCGATCTGGATGCCGTTGCCGTCGGCGGTCAGCGTGGCGGTGGGGACCGTCGGGTTGGCGGTGGCGTAGGCGAACGACTTCCACGAATTCGCACCCGAGCCGAAGGACAGCCCGTCGGTGCTGGCGATTCCCATGCTCGTGATGATCGGGCTAGACGCGACGATCTCCGGGCAGCTCGGGCCGGCGTCGGCCGACGGGCAACCTGTCCCCACCGCCGCGCCCGCCCCGACGCCGGCCTCGGCGCCCGCGTCGGTTCCGCCGCCTATCCTGTTTCCCGCGGTGATCGCCTGCGGGCCGCTGGCCGTCCGTCGCTGCGCTTCGCCGTAGCTCCAGGCCTTGGCCGTCCCGGTGTCCGGTATTTCCACCGCGGCGATCGACGTCGCCGGCAACACGAACGTCGCCGTCCCCGGCGCCTTCGCGAGGTCCGTGACCTGAAACGACAGCGCGGCCGGCTCGGTGTTCCAGTTGATCGCGACGACGGCCGTGGTGTCGTCGGCCTGGTTACGGCTCGCGTAGACGTGCACGCCCGCCGGCGCCGACGTGACGCCCAGCTGTGTCGGACCGAAGTGATCGGCGAAGAGCGCGTACGCGTAGTACTCCGGGCGCGGGGTGTGCGCGGGCGGCTGGCCGATCAGGCCCAGCATCCAGCCGTCGGGGTCGGCGATGTCCCAGATCGCGGAGGTCCACAGACCGAGCTCGATCGCGGCCCCGACGCTGTCGGCCAGCCAGAGCGCCGATCCGACCGTGCCGGGAGAGGCGCCGAGCACGCAGGTGGTCGCGTCGTACGCGACGTTCATCTCCGTGATCGCCAGCGGCTTGGCGGTGCCGGTGCTTTGCAAGATGCCGCGCACCGAGGCGATGAGCTGACGGAAGGTGGTGGGATCCGCCTCGGCCGCCGCCAGGTTGGCCTGCTTGGCCTCGAACGGGTACCGGTGGATCGACACGATATCGAACAGATCGCCGCAATCCGTGAGAATCGGCGTCAGCCAGTCGTTGCCGGCCTGGTACTTCCAGGACAGTTCGGGGCCGACGATCTGGATGGTCGGATCGACCGCCTTCATGGCTGCCACGTAGTCGCTGACCGACGCGCAGAAGGCCGCGGGCGTGTAGCCCGGAATCGCGGGCATCGTCGCATCGATGAGCGAGCCCTGATTCGAGTACAGATCCGGCTCGTTCCCGACCGAGAAGTACTTGATGCCGTAACCCATGGTGATGTTGGCGTAGGTCACCATGGCCGCCGCCGTCGCGGGCGTGGGCGGCTGCCCGCCGGTGTCGGCCAGGAGGGGCACCTGGAGCAGCGGCTCGGCGCCGATCGCGCGGGCGTAGGCCACCGCCTTGTCGAGCTGCGCGTTGTCGAAGGGCTGGGGCGTGTTGGCGTCGTTGTTGTAGCCACCGATGCGCATGACGCCCGGCTCGAGCGCGGCGACCAGCGTGTCGGTGCCCGTGATCTCGTCGCCGAAGGCCGGCACCCACTGCCAGTAGTTGACCGACCAGGTGGTCGTGCGCGGCGTCCGCGTCGCGGTCGAGATCACGACCGGGGTAGCCGTCAAACCGCCGGCGCTTCCGCCGCAGCCGCCCGCCGAAGCGACCAGCCCACACAGACCAGCCCGTACAGCCCAGGCGTTCCGCAAATTCGAAGGATTCATCTGTTCTCCTCAATCTAGCGGCGGGTTCGCGTTTTTCAGCAGGTCGATCAGAAAAGAATCGAACATTTTTCCCGCCTGCGGCGCGCCCGGCGCGGCGTCGTCCGACGCGCAGTTCGGATCGAAGCGCGGCGCGTTCGCGTCGGAGGTTCCGTCGGATTCGCCCGGGACCTTGATATAGAGGTAGGCGTCGATCTTGGGCGCCGGATCGGCGCGCGGGCGCTCGCCCAGGCCGGCGCCCTTGATGTTGCACCAGTTGCCGGCGCCGGTCCGGATGTTGGCGCGGCCGTCGCGGCCGGTGTCGATGACGAAGCCCTTGCCGGTGATGCCGGCGGCGGTCAGCGCCTTGGCGAGATCGCCCGCGTAGCCGAGCTCGTCGCTGGCGGCGTACTCCGGCACGCGCGGCGGCGCGGTCGGGTCGTTGGCCGGATCGTAGTTCGAGACGTCGAGCGCGAAGCCGCGAATGCGATCCGTTCCGCCCGCCATCGCGAGCACCTCCTTGTAAAGCGGCACGCTCTTGGCCAGGTTCTTGGGCCAGCCGAGCCAGCCGGCGTGCGCGGCGTCGAGGTACAGGAACACATTGGGCAGCGACAGCTTGGTGATGGCATAGGCCGTCGCGCGCTTGTAGATCCCCTCGGCGGCCTGGCACTTGGGATTCGCGATGTTGGTCACCAGGTTGGACAGCGAGTCGGGCTCCAGGATCATCGCGATGCGCTGA
>CAYTTF010000329.1:0-5573 GCA_964440665.1 uncultured Myxococcales bacterium
CCCTGACCCACCTCGCCGGGTACGCCAGAACACCTGCCTGGCAATGGCCAAGGGACAGAGTCTTTCTTCGTGGATTCTTTGCTATTCCTGAGCGCCAGATAGCCCCGTCAAGTGAGGCCGGTGAGCGGCGCGGTGCCGTTCATGCCGAACTTGGTTGTCGGCACCCCGAGCGTGTTGAGCATTGCAATGAAGAGATTGGCCTGCGGGTCGTTGTTGTAGATCGCGTGACGGCCCGTCTTGATCTTGTTTCCTGCGCTGCCGGCCAGCAAGATGGGTTTGCCGGTGGGCGCCGTGAAGCCGCTGTACGAGGTGGCTCCTTGGTTGTGCGCGTTGCCATCCGAGATCTCGCTCGACAGGAAGATGAGGCTGTTGTCGAGGACCGTGCCGCTGGCCTCCTGGATCTTGTCCAGCTTCTGAAGGAAGGCCGAAAACAGACCGATTTCCCACGCCTCGATCTGCGCGAGCATCAAGCCGGACGTAACGTTGCCGTTGTGGTGTGACAGGCTGTGGTGGTCCCGGTTGACCACCGGCGTGAGCCACGGGAAGCTCGAATACGAGGAGTGGCCTCCGTTCATTTGCTGGTAGCTGATCACCCGGGTGGCGTCGCACTGAAACGCGAGGGCCATGAGGGTGGTGATGATGTCGGTATACACGTTGGGATCGTAGATCTTGTGCCCGAAGCCGTTGGTGTCCGGCCCCAACGTCAGCGCGGGCTTGGTCATCGTGCCGGGGCTGCAGCTGTTGGGCATTGCCGACTGCTGAAGCGCGGTTTCGGCTGCGCGAACGCTCGTCAAGTACTGATCGACCTTGACTTGATCGGTCTTGCCGAGCTTCCCCGTCAAGGTCGTTGCTTCGCCCAGGATTTCGTCGAGAACGCTCTTTTGCAGAGCACTTCGCTTTGCGAGCGCCGCCGTCGTCGCCGCGCTGGTGGACATCCCCGGCATTACCCCCGAAAACAACTGGTCGAAGATTTGCCCTGCGTTGACGATGGGCGTGAGCGGCTGGGTCGTGCTCGCCCACGATGTGGTGCCGTTGTAGACCGCCGGGTACTGAACGTCCGAGAACGTGCCGTCGGTTCCGCTGATCTGCAACGACGGGATGCGGGTCGCCATGCCCAGCGCCTGGGCATAGACCTGGTCGACGGAGATGCCCATGCCGATGGCCGGCTTCGTCCCCTGCATGCACGTCGTCATGCCGGGCGGGCCGCAACCGTGGGAACCCTGCGAGTTGACGCAGGGGGCATTCGTGATGCCCGCAAACACGAGCACCTTGTTCTTGACTGGCGCCAGAGACTTCAACGTTGGTGAGAGCGTGTAGTTGGCGCCGGTATCGGTCGGGAACCAACTCGGACCCCAAACGCCACAAGCAATGAACCAGGTGACCAGGCGCTGAGGTGGCGCCGCTGCCTGAGCCCGCGCTTCCGATGGTGACAGCAACGATTCGAGCATCGGGAGCCCAACGCAGGCTGCCGTTCCGCGCAGGACGGCGCGACGAGACATCACCAGCCGCGTTGGATTCTTTCGCTCGGCCGCGAGAGCCTTCGCCTCGAAGGCTACATTCTTGTCGTGGATGCGTGTGATGCTCATGGAACCTCCTTCTACATTTCCCCGCGGCGCATGCGGAACGTGTCACTTGCGACGACATTCATGAGGACGTCCCGCACCCCGAGGCTGCCATTTGAGCCGGTGGCGATGGCGTTCAGGTACGGTGTGTCGGAGGGCACGATGGCCCGCCCGATCGAATAGCTGAGCGCGTTCTGCGCGACACAAGACGGAAAGCGCGGGTCGGCCGCAACCGCCGCCGCGAGCTGCACGGCGCCCGTAAAGGAGGGCCCCTGCACGCCGGTCGGCTCCGCGATCGCGCCGGTGAACATCCCCGAGGCGTCGATGGGCACCCCGTTGTCGGTCGTACGGTAGGCGCCGACCGCGTCGTAGTTCTCCATCGCGAGGCCGATGTTGTCCATGCTGTCGTGGCAGGCAGCGCACGCGGGATTCGAACGGTGCATCGCCAGGATCTGCTTTTGGCTTCCGCTCACCATGTCCGAGGGGAAGGGTGGGACGTCGGGCGGCGGCGCCGGGGGCGGCGCACACAGCAACTGACCGAGCACCCACGCGCCGCGCCTGACGACCGACGTCCGCGTGGGCTGGGAGGTCACGGACAAGACACCCGCCATCGTGAGCAGCCCCGCCCGCTGCGGCGTAGCCAAGGTCGTGCGGACGAGGCCCGAGCCGTTTGGCGTGGGGACGCCGTACAGCGTAGCCAGATTGCCGTCGAGGTAAGAGAAGTTGGCCGTCAGCAGCTGCGTAACGGGCTCGTTGTTCTGGAGGAACTCGTTGAAGAAGTCCATGACCTCCGCATTCATTGAATTGGCCAGAGCGGGCGTGAACTCGGGAAACTGCGACGCATCGAACTGCTGCGTCGTGACCCCACCCATGCCCAGCCACATCGTCGCGAACGTCGGTGCGAGCACCCCTTTGGGGTCGGCGATCATTCGCCCGATCTGCGCTTGTAAGTCCGCCTGCTGCGACAGCGTCCCGCTGGCCGCCGCCGTGAACAACGCCTGATCGGGCATGCTGCGGTAGACCATGTACGACAGCCGCGACGCCATCTCGTACGGGTTGAGGACGTGCGGCGTCAGAGACGCCGGGTCGGCATCCATCTCCGGGCGAAAGAGAAAGTTCGGAGACTCGAGCATCGCCTGCACGACGATTTGAAACTGCTCGTCGGTGGTGGCCCCCGCTTTGGCGGCGGTCGCCATCAGCGTGACGAAGGTGCTCACCTCGGTGGCGCTCAACGGGCGCCGGAACGCGCGCAACCCGAAGCTCGTGATGAGGGTTTGCGCGCACGCGGTTCCGGTGCTGAGATCGCACGTGACGAGCTTGGCGCGTTGGGGCGAGCCCACGGTCATCGCCTCGGTGGCGAGCGCGTCGGCCGCCTGCTGATACAAGGCGAACTGCGCCGGCGACAGCGTCTGCTGATCGCCGTTGTTGTCAAAGCCAATCTGGGGCGCGTCGTCTGGGAAGGTCGATGCAGCGGGTGTTTGCGTAGTGCCGAGCAAGTCGCGCACTGTGTTGTCGTATTCGGCCACGTTGAGGCGTCGGATCGTGACCCGTCCCGGATCGAGGGGACCTTGCATGACGCCCCCGGCAACCGATCCGCCGGCGGTCGATCCGCCGGCGGTCGATCCGCCGCTGCCCGACCCGCCCGCGGCCGATCCACCCGCCGAGGTCCCGGATTGGCCCGGGGGCGATCCGCTCGCTGGTCCAGCGCCCGCTCCCGAGCTGCCAATCCGCCCCGTACAAGCGCCGGCGAGCATGGCCATCAGGCCGAGCTCGAGGCACCAGTTTGAAAGCAACCGTCGTCGAGATTCATTGGCGCGAATCATTCGTAGCTCCGTTCTCCGTCTGCGAGCGCTGGGGACGGTGTTTCATTGAGTGGTGAGGCTGCATTCGTCGTGTGGGCGGATGGGCCTGGCGTCACATGCAGTTGAGCCTCTTCGTTCCGATCGCGTAGTCGTCGATCCAGAGATTGCCGGCGGTGCCGCTCGCGTAGCGCTCGTAGCCGACGCGCTGCTCAATCAGCGCGCCGATCGGCTTGCCATTGAGGCTGACGGTTGGCATCGCCGAGCCACCGGCGTAGAGGACGACGTTGCCGGTGCCGCCCGTCGCCGAGATTTGCCATTCGAAGCACGTCCACGCCCCGCGCGGGATGGGCGTCGTGGTGTTCGCGCCAGCCTCGCCCGTGCCCACGGGATCGATGTTGATCGTCATGTCGCCCTTCTGCGTGTTGAGGGGGCGAACGCCGTTGTTCCCCAAATTCATGCCGGTCGAGCCTTCGATGTAGACGTCATGGCCCGCGTCGGTGGTGGGCGTCTCGACGTACAGCCAGACCCGACCCCAATACCCCGTTGGCGCCGGAGGGGCGGGGAAGCCCATCTTGCTGACGATCATCGCGTAGCCGCTGCCCGTGGTGAAGCTGATCTGCACGGCGTTCTTGCCCGAATGCGCCATCGTCGGGCCGGGTGTCGTCGTGTAGGTGCTCACGACCTTGACAGTGGCGCCCAGGGTGTTGTCCGTCGTCCAGGCGGCGCCCAAAGTGGCGCTGGCCTCGAAGTCGTCACAGAACGTGGCGCCCGCGGGGCAACCGGCCGTAGCGGCCGACCCCGCGCCACCGGAAACACCTCCGGCAGCGCTGGACCCTCCGGAACCGCCGCTGCCGGATCCGGCTGTTTGGCCTCCGCCGACCGCGCCGTCGCCCCCCGTTCCACCGCTCGAGGTGGAGCCTCCGCTGCCGACGGCATCGTTGCTGCCGCCGGTCCCCGTGGTCCCGGCGCTCCCGGTCCCTGCAGTCCCGGAGCTCGTCGTCCCGGCGGTCCCCGAGCTCGTGCTCCCCGCGCTTCCGGAGCTGGTGCTCCCCGCGCTTCCGGAGCTCGTGTTCCCGGCAGTTCCGGAACCGGTCCTGCCGGCGCCGCCCGAGCTCAAGCCGGTGCCAGCCCCGCCGCCAGCCCCGGTGATATCTTCGCTGGACGTGCACGCGGCAACGAGAGCGCAAGCCAGACCCAACGCGAGGGCCCGTCCGGTGGAGCGAGAGCTGGACCACGAGATCGATGTCCGCGTTGCTTCCACCTCGCCATCGGCGCAGCCTCGGTCAGTTCGTGCTCGCGCTAGAAGCGACTTCATCGGGGGCCTACCTCGCTCGGTTTGAGGGTTTCTTCAGCCGCAGTGACGGATGTGCGCGCGGAGGGTCAAACTTTCTTCACGATCGAGCAGCCGAACAGCCGCTGCCTGACGCATCACGACGCTTCCGGTGTTGATTCAGCGCGGCGTGTGCTCCGAGGAACGGACCGCGTCGAGGCGACACCCGATCCCGAGCCGGATCCAGCAGACGGTCACCCCACGGGCGGCAGCGCGTCCAAGTGCACGGGCAAGAACGCCCTATTGGGTCAGGGTACCCTCGCGCACCGAAACCCGACGTCGTTGGCCCGGAACGACGGCTCGTCCCCGCTGCGATAGACGGTGAGCAGATACGAGGCGTCGTACAGGAACTCGCCACCTCGAATGACCCGATAGAGAAGCGGCGTGAAGTCGGCGCAGTCGGTGCACGCGCCGAACGTGTCGAACCAATCCACGTTCCATTCCCAAACCTGCCCCGCGAGATCGAGCTGTCCCCAGCGGCCGGCTCCCAGCGTCGCAGATCCCACGGGGGCAATCTCCAAACCACCCGCGCCGCTCGAGTAGTAGGACGCGATCGCGTCGCCGTAGATCGCGTATTGGTTGGCCGTCCCCGGGTCGGTCGAACCCCAAGGGTACTCGCGCTCCTCGCCGCCGCCCGCGGCCGCGTACTCCCACTCCGCTTCACTGGGCAAGAATCCACCGTCCCAGATGCAGAACGCGTAGGCCTCGTACCAGGTCACGCAGTTGATCGGCAGGTCTTCCTGCGTGCTGACCAGCGACGTCCAGGTGGCGGCGGGGTCGCAGGCGAGGTTGGTGTCGGTCGGGGAGACGTTGTCGTTGTCGGACGTCACCCAGCCTGGCTCGACCCCCCCTGCCGTGGCGTTCAGGCCGCTACCGCCG
>CAYTTF010000330.1:0-5557 GCA_964440665.1 uncultured Myxococcales bacterium
CGCTCATCAAGGGCCTCTTCATGACCGGCCGCGGAACCGGCATCTTCCAGGAGTGTCGGCTGGCGCTGGTCCGCATCGGGCCGCCGTCGATCGATCCGGTGATCGAGCTTTTGCAGGAGAAGAACGCCGCCGTCCAGCAGATGGCGTCGCAGCTCAAGTTCGAGGAAGTCACGCCGGGCGTGGTGCCGCACAAGGCGGCGATCCTGCTCGGCGACCTGCGTGCCAAGAAGGCGGTGCCGGCCCTGATCTGGCGGATCCACCAGAAGGCGCGCGGCGATGAGCACCGCTCGGCGCTGATCGGCCTCGGCTACATCGCGACGCCCGCCGCCGTCGACGGGATCTTGGCGGATCTCAAGGACGCCAAGGCCGATCCGGCCGAGCGCGCCTCGGCGGCAGACGCGCTCTATCTGTCGGGAGATCGGCGCGCGGTGCCGACGCTGATGGAGATCGCCAAGTCGGGCTACGTCAAGAGCGACGGCGAGATGGCCTCGGACCTGCGGGCCAGCGCGGCCATCGCGCTCGCGCGCATCGCGGGCAAGGAGACCTACGACGCCTTCAAGAACCTGGTGGACAACGAGAAGGCGGCGCAGGGGGTGTTCGGCATGGCGCTCGACCGGATGCAGGTCGCGAAGGAATGCGATCAGGACCTGGCCTGCTACGGCAAGACCCTCAACGATCCGTCCTGGACCCGCGCCGAGAAGGCGGCCTTCGCGATCGCGTTCTCCGGCAACGCCAAGCAAGGCCTGCCGCTCCTGCTGGCGGCGATGAAGCCGATCACCACCATGGCGCAGGAGCGCTACCCGGTGCACCAGGCGATCCTGTTCGGCCTGGCACGCCTCGGCACGCGCGACTGCAAGGACTGCATCGACAAGCTCGACACCCAGATCGAGCACGACGAGAAGGCGGTCCGCCTCCCCGGCGCGCGCGATCTTCTGGGCGAGACTCGGGTGACCGAGGCTATCATCCAGAACCAGGGCGCGGGCGACATGGTCGCCGCCGGCCCGTCGGCCGCCGCACCCGCCGAGGCGGCCGCGCCCGCCGCCCACGGCAAGGGCAAGGCTGCAAAGGCCGCCAAAAACTCCAAGGCCCACAAGGGCGGGAAGAAAAAGCACAAGTAGCTCTCCCGCCCGGCCGGGTGAGCGGGTCAGCGGGTGGTTGGGTCTGGATACGAGACGACGATCGTCGTCGTGATCCCCCCGCGGACGTTGAAGGCCCCTTCGATCCTCGCCCGGCGTGGTTTTACCGCGGCGACCAGGTCGTCGAGGATCCGATTGGTCACCGCTTCGTGGAAGGCTCCCTCATCGCGGTACGACCAGAGATAGAGCTTCCAGGATTTCAGCTCGACGCAGAGGGCGTCGGGGACATACTCGACGTGGATGGTGGCGAAGTCCGGCTGTCCGGTCTTGGGGCACAGACAGGTGAACTCTGGGCAGTCGAAACGGATGACGTAGTCCCGCTCGGGATTCGGGTTGACGAACGTTTCGAGGATTTTTGTCGGGCGGGTGGTCATGGGTGCAAAAAGGATATACGACCTAGGATGATGCGACTGGCGGGAATCGAGGTGGATGCGCCGCCCGAGGTTATCCTGCCGATCCTGGCGGTGAGCCTGCTGGCGCTCGCCGCCATCGCGGCACGGCTGGCGCGCGGGGCGGCGGCGCGCTGGTTGGCCAATCCACCCGCCGTTTCACTTCCGATCGCCTGCGCGATCGTCATCGGCGGCTTCTTGCTGGTCCCCGACCTCGGGCTACCGGGACGGCTCGGACACTGGGTGGATGATGCCCTCGATGTCAGCTTCGTGATCGCGTGCGCGCTGGTCGTGTCGCGCTTCGCCGTCGCCGCGGTGACCGACTATGCGGCGCACAACCCGTCGATGAGCCCGGCGCTGGGGGTGGCCCGCGTTTCGGTGCGCTTGCTGGTGGGCGCGCTCGCGATCATCATGGCGCTCGAGAGCCTGAGCGTTCCGGTGGCGCCGCTGGTGACCACGCTGGGGGTCGGATCGCTGGCCGTTGCGCTCGCGCTGCAAGAGACCCTGGCCAACTTCTTCGCGGGCCTCTACCTGCTGGCCGATCGGCCGGTGCGGCCCGGCGACTACATCAAACTTCACGACGGTGAGGAGGGCTACGTCGAGTCCATCGGGTGGCGCTCGTCGCGGCTGCGCACCCAGAAGAACAACACCGTCATCGTCCCCAACCAGAAGCTGTCGCAGGCGATCCTCACCAACTTCAATCTTCCAACGGCCGCGGTCGGAATGTCCGTCAACCTGGCCGTGGCACACGGTGCCGACGTGACCGCCGTCGAAGCCTGCCTGGGCGATGCCCTGCTGCGGGCGTCCGCCGAGCTTCCCGAGCTCAAGGGCTCGAAGCCGATCGTGCGACTGGTCGATCTCAACGAATCCGGCCAGATCTGGACCTGCTTTCTGCAAGTGCCCGACATCGACGCGCAGGGGATCGTCGGCCACGAGATCCGCAAGCGCCTTGTCGATCGACTGGGCCACGAAGCGATACCGCTCGGGGTCCCCGAAAGGCGGGTGCGGCACGCCCAGGATGAAAATCGAAATCCCACCCAACCTAGCGAAACAACTCGAAAGGACTCGTTGACAGCGGGGAAAGGGGCACGCTAGCCTGCTGCCTCGGCAACCCCCTTCCCGGCGTCGGCCTTCCCGGCGTCGGAAGGATGACCCTGATGACCCTGCGGATCGACTGTCCCCGCGTATCCCGTCCCGTCTATCGCAGTGCCTTCGTGCGCACTGCCTTCGCGGGCATTGCCTTCGCGGGCATCGCCCTCGCGTTCTTTGCCGGCTCGCCCGCCTGGGCGGGCGCGGTCAAGGGCACCGTGAAGCTGCCGGAGAACGCTCGTTCGACGCGCCTCTACCAGGGCTACTGGCGCCTCGAGAACGGCAACGTTCCGGTGCAGAACACCGGCGGCGCGAAGCTAGAGACCGCGGTCGTGCTGGAAAACGTCAACGGCGGACATCCGCCGGCGGCGCGGACGGTGACCGTGGAGCTGGGCGGCCTGGACGCGCGCCCACGCCTGGTGGTCGTCGGACCCGGGTCGGTCATCGAGCTCAAGAATACCGGCAAGATCCGGCTCGAGCTGTCGACGCCGGCGACGGCGACGGTGATGCCGCCCGAGATGCTGCCGCCGGGCGGGACCCGCCGGCAGAAGTTCGACGCGGTGGGCGGCTATGCCATCCGCGACGCCGAATACCCGCACCTCATGATCTCGGTGATCGTGGTCGATTCGCCCTACTTCGCGACCGTCGACGAAAAAGGCAGCTTCTCGATCGCCGGCGTTCCCGAGGGGAAAGCCAACTTGAAGGTCTGGACGCGCGGAAAATGGGCCAGCGAGCAGGAGATCGACACTGGCTCGAAGGAAGAGCTCGTCGTGAAGGTCAGCTCTGAGCGCGACAAAGAAAAAGAAGCGGCCGAGTAGCGACTGAGGTCTCCGAATGTTCCTATCCAAGATCTGGTTCATTCTGATCGCCCTCGTCTCCGCGGTCGCCGTGACGTTCGCGCTGGTGGCGCCGAGCCCTGCGGTCCGGAAGCTGGAGGCGCTGGAGGGGCAGCGACTCGACCGCGCCCAGTACGCGGCCGAGGAGATGTTCAAGGTCGACGCGCACAAGTGGATCGATCGCGTCTCCAAGCTGGGCCGCGACGCGATCATCTCCGAATCGCTGGACGCGGCCTCGCGCGGCTCGGGTGAGTACTCGGTCATTCACCGCACCATCCAGGATCGCTTCCGGACGCTCATTCCGGACCTGGCCAGCGGCGGCATCGACGAGATCGTCGCGCTCGACAACAAGGGCCGCGTCATCGCGCGCGTCGGGGGCGACAACGAAAAGGAGTACGGCGACTACATCGCCGGCGCCGAGGTGGTGGCCGACGCTCTGCGCGGCTATCTCTCCGACGACGTCTGGGGCGTGGGCGGCAAGCTCGAGCGCGTGGCGGGCGCGCCCGTGCTCTCGAAGGGGAAGGATCGGATCGTGGGCGCGATCTACGTCGGCGCCGAGACCGGGCCGGCGTTCGTCGAGCGGCTCAAGAAGAACCTGGACGTCGACGTCGCGTTGCTCTTGCGGGGCAAGGTGATCGCCTCGACGCGCGCGCCCGGCGAGGTCGACGCGCTCCCCAGGCTGGTCCTGCAGCACACCAAGGACATCGAGACGCTCACCCGCACGCACGCCCTACCGCTGGTGGCGGGACAGAACAAGCTGCTGGTTGTCGCCGCGCCCTTCGCCGGGCAGGCGGGCGAGCAGGAGGCCTACTACGCGCTCATCGGCGAACAGCCGGCCAAGAGCGACCTTGGGGCGCTGCTCACCAACGTCAGCTCGGACGATCTCAAGTGGGATCGCTTCCCCTGGGTGCCGCTGGCGGTGGTCACCTTCGCGATGATCGCCGTCGGGCTGTTTCTGCAACGTCTGGAGGTGGAGTCGCCGCTGGGCAAGCTGCGCCGCGAGCTCCAGCGCCTGGCCGGTGGCGAGATCCAACGGATCGAGGACAGCCACTACGGCGGCAAGATCGGGGGACTTGCCCGCGACGTGAACGCGGCGGTCGAACGCTTCACCCACGCGCCCGCGCCGCGCTCGGAGATGACCGGCAAGGATCTGAACGCCATCTTGGGACCCTCGGGCGGGAGCACCTTCGACCTGCCGCCGGCGGGCTCGGCGTTCTCCGGATCGACGCCCGCCCCCGCCTTCTCGCCAACCGTGGCGCCCGCGTTTTCGCCCCCGGCCGCGCCGTCGTTCGCGCCGCCGCCGCTCCCGTCCTTCGGTCAGCCCCCACCGCCGACCTTTTCGGCGCCCTTGCCCCAGCCTTTCTCCGCGGCGGCGCTGGGCCTCGGCGGGGGCTCGCTGAGCAGCGCCGCGCAATCGATCAAGCAGGCCGCCTGGCCCCAGCAGCTGCCCTCTGGCGCGCTGGATGAAAGCGACGCCGATCGGCAGATGCCCGACGGTGAGGCGACGCGGGTCGTTCCCTACGATCTCCAGGAAGAGGAGGACGCCCACTTCCGCCACGTGTTCGACGATTTCGTCGAGACCAAGCGCTCCTGCGGCGAGGCCATCACCGGCCTCACCCAGGTCAAATTCCTGCAGAAGCTGCGCGACAACAAGACCGCGCTGGTCACCAAGCACGGCTGCCGAACGGTCCGCTTCTCGGTCTACGTCAAAGACGGCAAGGCGGCCCTTCGGGCCACGCCGATTCGGGACTAGACCGGCGCCCACCTACTCCAAGAGCAGCTTGTCGGGGCTCGCTTCGCCGGCGGCCGGGGCCTGTTGCGTCGGGGCGGTGCCGTCGAGGAAGACCTCGTCGAGCGTGCCGGTCTCCTGACCGGGGGCCGCCAGCAGACCGCTGGCCTTGTCGATGCGCTGGACGACGACGCCCGGCGGCTGCGCGAAGTCCTTGGTCGGCCGGCCGGCCGTCGCCTTGACCATGAAGTCGGCCCAGATCGGCGCCGCCGTCTTGCCGCCCGCCTCGCCGCGACCGAGCTTCTTCATGTCGTCGAAGCCGACCCACACCGCCGTCAGCAGATCGGGCGTGAAGCCGACGAACCAGGCGTCGCGCTG
>CAYTTF010000331.1:0-5516 GCA_964440665.1 uncultured Myxococcales bacterium
GTGAAGTTGTGCCAGGCCAGGCCCGCCATCTGCGTCAGGTAGCTCATCGTCGATTCGCCGCTATACGACTGCCAGTTGGTGTTGGTGGTGAAGCTGGCCGCCGTGTTGAAGGCCAGCTCCTGCGGCACGCCCGCGAAGTGCTGCGGGTTCAGGGGAAGATGGCCCTGCAGCCGCTGGATGGCGAACGTGACCAGAACGCCGAAGGCGCTGAAGGCCAGCAGCGAAAGGGCATACTCCTTCCAGTCCTGTTCCCGGCCCGGGTCGATGCCGCAGAGGCGATAGAAGAGGTTTTCGATCCGTCCCAGGAAACGACCGAGCGGCGCCTCACCGCTCTCGAAGACGCGAAACATGTACGCGCCGATCGGTTTGGTGACGACCAGGATGAGGCCGAAAAAAACCGCGACTTGTAACCAGCCTACGAACGTCATGACGAGATTCCTTTCGCGCCGATCAGAACCGCTCGGGCCGCACGAGCGCGTAGAAGAGGTAGCCGATGAGGCCCAGCGAGAGCACCGCGCCGAGCGCGTAATCGAGTGTCATGGCGAATCCTTTCCAGAGTGATGCCGCGACTAGAGCCGCGCGGCGGCTTTGACGTAGAACCACGTGATCGCGAAGAACCCCACAGTCACCGCGACGAAAACCAGATCTTTCATGCGGTGGGCTAACGCATGATTCGTGCCTATGGCGGGAAGACCGATCATGGGCCCGCTCCGAGGCCGCTCCGGCGGTGGACCTTGCATCTCGCACGCTGCCCGCGAGAAACCGGGCGGCGAAACGCACTGCGGCTGGGTCCTGCGGCTGTGCTAGAAACGCCGCGATGGCCACCGATCCGGCGCGTGCCTGCGCGGCGCTGGGGCCGCTTCTGCTCGACGACCGGCGGGCGCGCATCGACGCGGCCGCGGCGAGCCGCCTCTCCGGCCTGCGGGTGATGATCGAGAACCTGCACGATCCCCACAACGGCGCCGCGGTCCTGCGCAGCGCCGAGGCGTTCGGCGTCCAGCGCGTCGACGTCATCGACGCCAGCAAGCCATTTCGCTTCTCCAGCACCGTGACCCAGGGCTGCGAGAAGTGGCTGGACGTCGTTCGCCACCGGACGCTCGCGGCCGCGGTCGCGACCTTGCGCGCCGACGGCTTCGTGCTCTACGCCGCCGTCCCGGACGCCTCGGTGGTTCTGGAGGATCTCGACTTCGCGCGTCCGGCGGCGGTCCTGGTCGGCAACGAGCACGAAGGGTTGAGCGCGGGGGCGATCGCCGCGGCGGACGTCTGCTTCGGTATCCCGATGTACGGCATGACCCGCAGCCTCAACCTGTCGGTCGCCGCCGCGCTCACGATCGAGCGCGCCGCCACCCTCCGCCGACGCGCCCTGGGCGCGCCCGGCGATCTCGACGACGCCGCCGTGCTGGCCCTGCGGGCCCGCTTCTATGCCGCGTCGGTGCGCGGCGCGGCCGCCGTGTTGGCCCGCTCGGGCGCAGGCGACGGCAAGGTCGATGTCGATAGCGGCTGATTCCGCGCCCGCCGCCGATCCCGCTGGGCCATCGCCAGGCGCCAGAGCAGCGCCGCCGTCAGCAGCACCGCGCCGGTCGCCGTCTGGGTGGCGCCCACCGGCAGCTCGGCCCGGAACGAGACCGCGTAACCGGCCACGCCCGAGAAGGCGCCCACGATCGTCGCCAGCACGAAGACCCAGCCGATGCGCGCGGTGAAGGCCAGCGCAGTCATCGCCGGCAACACGCTGAACGCGAAGACGGGGAGGGCGCCGAGCGCGCGGGTGCACAGCGCCACCGCCAGCCCCACCGACACGAAAAGGAACCCGTTGAGCGCGCGCACCGGCATCCCCTGCACCCGCGCGCCCATCGGATCGTAGCCGACGAAGATCAGCGCGCGCCACAGCAGCAGGTGGCCGCCCAGCAGCAGCACCGTCGCGCCGGTCACCAGGTACAGATCGATGGTCTGCACCACCACCGCGCTGCCAAACAGGATCGCCGCCAGATCGTGCGCCTCCTGGGTGATCTTGTCGCCGATGATCACCGCCCCGGCGCCGCTGACCAGAAACACGAAGCCCAGCAGGCTCTCGCGGGTCAGGTGCAGGCGCACCGGGTTGGCGATGAACACCAGCGTGGCCAGCAGCGACGCCGCGATCGCCCAGAGTACCGGCTCGAAGAGCGGTGAGGGCAGCACGTGCGCGGCGGGACCGGCCGCATGCCCGGCGGCGTGCCCGATCGGATCGATGAGCGCGGGAACCCAGAATGACAGCGCCACACCCAGCGCCGCGGCCTGCGCGATCGCCGACGACGCGAACACCATCCGCCGCAGCACCACGTGCACGCCGATGAACCCGAGCAGCGCGCCGGCCAATCCCGCCGCCCAGATGGCGTCCTTGAAGATGGCGATGTTCGCCCAGAGCTCCTGCCAGGACGCAGGGTTCATCCGCTGTGCCCATGGCGGGCGACGAACCGCCCGTAGATGTGCTGGAACTCGGGCGCGGCCCGCATCGCCGCCGACGGCGCCGCCAGCGCCACGCCGTGGTCGCGGTCGAGCAGCAGCGCGCGATCGGCGCGCTCGAGCCCGTCCTCCACCAAGTGGGTGACCATCACGACCGCGGCGCCCCGCCGGTTGCGCAGCCGGTCGATGAGCGTCAAGATCTCCTGCTCGGAGGCGGCGTCGAGCGCGTTGGTCGGCTCGTCGAGACAGATCAGGTCGGCGTCGGTCGCCAGCGCGCGCGCCATCAGCACCCGCTGCCGCTGCCCGCCCGACAGATCGCGGAGCTGCCGGCGCGCGAACGCCGCCGCGCCGGCCTCTTCCAGCGCGCGCCGCGCGGCGCCGAGGTGGGCGCTCCGGCGGGTGAGGGTGACGTTTCCACTGCCCTGCAGCCCCATCAGGACGAAGTCGATCACGGAGATCGGGAAGATGGTGTCCAGAGCCGACTGCTGCGGCACGTAGGCCAGCCGCAGCCCGGGGCGGCGCTCGATCGCGCCCGCGATCGGCCGCGCCAGCCCCAGCGCGGTGCGGACGAAGGTCGATTTTCCGGCGCCGTTGGGGCCGATGATCGCCCACAGCTCGCCGGCGCCGATGGTGAACCGGAAGGGGGGGAGGATGGCGACGCCATCGTATCCAACGGTGAGCGCGTCGGCGTGGAGCAATCGCTCGCCCGGCGGGAGGCGCTGTGCGTCCTTCTGGACTGGCGAGCGGGTCGCCTTGGCGGCGTCGGCAGCGTCGGAAGTCAGGGCCAGACCATAACATTCGACCCGCCCATCTGCCGGTTTCTTGAACCGCCCGGCGCGGGCTATAGACTGACGTGATGGCCGCCGGCCCCTCGCTCGATGATCGTGATCCACGCCGCACGCCCAAGGGTGGCGCGTCGAGACGGTCGGCGCGCGCTTCCGGCCGCAGCGGACCCAAGGGCGGCGCCATGCCGGGCTGGCTGCGCGCGCTCCGGATCGGCCTCGCCATCGCGACGCTGGGCGCGTTCGCGACCGTCGCGGTGGTGGTCGGCCTCTTCAGCTTCTACGGCAGCGACCCGAAGCTCCCCAATCTCTCTCGGCTCGACGCCTACCGGCCCAAGCAGGTCACGCGGATCCTCGATCGCAACGGCGCGCCGATCGGCGAGCTCGGCAGCGAAAAGCGCACCGTGATCCCGTACGACGCCATCCCCAAGATGTTGGTGCAGGCGGTGGTCTCGGCGGAGGACGCCGACTACTTCCAGCACGGCGGGCTCGATTACAGAGGGATGCTGCGTGCTTTCATCGAAGATGTGCTGCGCGGTCGGCGTGCTCAGGGCGGCTCGACCATCACGCAGCAGGTGGTCAAGACGATGTTGCTGTCGCCCGAGCGGACGATGCGGCGCAAGGTGCAGGAGATCATCCTGGCGCGGCAGCTCACACAGAAGCTGTCCAAGGAAGAGGTCCTGGCGCTCTATCTGAACCAGATCTACTACGGCCACGGGCGCTACGGTTGCGAGGAGGCGGCCCGATACTACTTCGGCAAGTCGGTGCGCGACATCGATCTGGCCGAGGCGGCCGTGCTGGCGGGGCTGCCCCAGAGCCCGGAGCGCCTCTCGCCGCGCAAGCACCCGGACGCCGCCAAGACCCGGCAGCGCTACGTGCTGGGGCAGATGGCAGAGCACGGTTTCATCGACCGCGCGACCGCCGATCGCATCGCCGCCCAGCCGATCCGGCTGGCGCGCGAATCGGCCTCCGCGCGCGGCGTCGCCGCCGAGGCGGTCGACATCGTGGGCGGCGTCCTCGGCGAGCGGCTGGGCGAGGAGGCCGCGGTCCAAAACGGCACCACCGTCGCGACCACCATCGACGGACACCTGCAAGAGCTGGCGCGCACCTCCCTGGAACGGGGCCTCGAGGATCTGGATGCGCGCCAGGGCTTCCGCGGCCCCTCCGGCCACCTCACGGGCAAGCCGCTCGACAAGCGACACGCCGAGCTCGTGCGCGCGCACAGCAAGGGGCTTCGAGACTCCGAGATTATCGAAGGGATCGTCGATCACGTCGATAAAGTCGACGCCAGCCCGAAGCGCGGTCAACTGTTCGTCGACGTCGGTGCGCCCGACGGCAGGCTGGGGGCGGTCGACTTCAGCCTGGAGACCCGCTACGCGAAGGGAACGAAGCCGCTCGCCGATCGCTTCAAGCCCGGCGATCTGGTGCGGGTGCGGCTGGCCGCCGATCGCCCACGCCCGCCGGCGAAGGAAGAGGTCCCGAAGGACGAGGCCGGCAAAGACGAGACCGGCAAGGACGACAAGCCCAGCCCCCCATTCCCCATGGTGCTCGATCTCGGTCCGCAGGCGGCGATGGTGGTCATGGATCCGACGACGCACGAGGTGCTGGCGCTGGTCGGCGGCTACGACTATCACTCGGGTGGCTTCGATCGAAGCTGGCGCGCGATGCGCCAGCCGGGCTCGGCCTTCAAGCCGGTCATCTATGCCGCCGCGATCGAGGCGCGCAAGATCACCGCCGCTACGGTGATCAACGACGCGCCCGAGGTCTACGACCTGTGGAAGCCGCAGAACTACGAGAAGGAAGAGTTTCGCGGTCCGGTCCGGGTCCGCACCGCGCTCGCCGATTCGATCAACACGGTCGCCATCAAGGTGCTCTCGGAGGTCGGCCTCGACCAGGCCCGCGCGGTGGCGACCCGCGTCGGCATCACCTCGCCCATCGCACCGGACGTGGGGCTTTCGCTGGCGCTGGGCTCGCTGGCGGTGACGCCGCTCGAGCTGGCCAACGTCTATGCCACCTTCGCCAGCGGCGGCCTGAGCGCCAAGGTCGACAAGTCATCGCTCGTGCGCGGTATCGGCGCCGCCAAAGAGCCGCCCATTCAGATGACGCCCGGCCTGCCCCCCGAGGTCGCCTTCGTCATGGTGTCGCTCATGCGCAGCGTGGTCGAGGAAGGGACCGCGCGCGGCGCGATCGCCGGCAAGCTGCACCGTCCGGTCGCGGGCAAGACCGGCACCTCGAACGGACAGCGCGACGCCTGGTTCGTCGGCTTCACGCCCGATCTGCTGACGGCGGTGTGGG
>CAYTTF010000332.1:0-5514 GCA_964440665.1 uncultured Myxococcales bacterium
AAGACGCCGACTTTCAAGGCCTGCCCGACGTGAAGTTCCGGGCTAAGAAGAGCCCGCCGAAGTCTGGCTAACGACCAGGCGTTCAGCGGCGAACGCCAAGGTCGCGTTCGAGCGTATCACGGCGGCGAGGAGCCGCGGGCGCAGCCTACGGCGTCGCGGCACCGGCCTACGATCGAGCGGCGGGCGTGGCGTTCGTCTGCTGCGACGGCTTGTTCGACGGTGATGCGTCCCCTCCAAATTTAGGACGGGTCCGGATCGCGCTGGAACTGCCTGCGACGTTCCGCCTTTGACCCGGCGTGGAAGCGACTGCCACAATCGCGAGATGTCCGACGAGATCAGACCCATCGTGACCCAAGACGTGTCCGTCCTCGCACGCATCTTCAAGGAGTGTTTTGCCGCGCCCCCTTGGAACGAAGCGTGGAGCGACGAGACGGCGATTCGTCGGTTGAGTCAGTTCATGGGCACCAAGACCTGTCGCGGTGTGGTGGCTTTCGAAGCTGAGCGGGCTGTTGGTTTTGTTCTGGGCCAAATCGAAGGGTGGGTCGATGGCAACCTTTTCCTCGTGCAGGACATGTGCGTCGTGTCGGACCGCCAGCGCAGCGGTCTCGGTGGTCGATTGCTGGAGTGGCTGCCGCGAGACATCGAGTCGCGGGATCGCGTGACCGGAACCTATCTCCTCACAGACGCCGACAGCACGGCGGAGGCGTTCTATCGAGGCCAGGGTTTCCAGCGAAGCGGGCGAAAGGTCGTCCTTTCAACGGGCCGCCGAGACAGCTGAAGGCGCGCGAAGCTTCCGAAGGCCGAGCGCCACGTCAGCGTCCGGGCCCGAGCGCGCGTCCGACGCGGGTGAGCGCGAACGGATAGCTCACGACCACCCAGCCGCCTCCGATTGGTGCGGGAAATCTCCAGGTGAGCAAGCGATCGAGTACGCACCGACCGACGGGGCGTTCAAGCCCCGTCAGAGGCGGCCGGTCGCCAGCAGCGCGAGCAGCAGCGCGCCGAGCGCGACCCGGTAGATGACGAAGGGGATGGTGCTCCGCGCGCGCAGGAATCGCAGCAGCCAGGCGATGCTGGCGTAGCCCGCGACGGCCGCGGCGAGAAGGCCGATCACCAGCGTCTCGGCGTGGAGATCCGTCGCGTGCAGCACCTTGCGAAACTCGAAGGCGCCGGCGAGGAAGACGATGGGAACGCTGAGCAAGAACGAGAACCGCGCCGCCGCCTCGCGCGTGAGGCCCAGCGCCATCGCCGCCAGCAGGGTGCTGCCCGAGCGGGAGACGCCGGGGACGATCGAGAACGCCTGCGCGCAGCCGATGAGGAGCGCGTCGCGCAACCGGATGTCGTTGAAGTGCCGGGTGTGGCTGGCGCGACGTTCGACCACCGCCAGCAAGAGCGCCACCAGGATGAGCGCGCTGGCGATCACCCACAGCGATCGCAACGAGCCCTCGATGGCATGCCGGAACAGCAGCCCCGCCACGCAGGCGGGGGCGGTCCCCAGGATGAGATACAGCAGCTCGCGCGCGTCCTGACTCGGCGGCTTGGACCGATCCTTCAGGTACGCGAGGCCCGCGCGCAGCATCCGCCCGAGATCGGGCAGGAAGTAGCCGATGACCGCCAGCAGCGAGCCCCACTGCAAGACCGCCGTATAGGCCGCGCCCGGATCTGGCCAACCAAGCAGCGCCGTCACGATGCGCAGGTGGGCAGTCGAAGAAACGGGTAGGAATTCGGTGACCCCCTGCACGAGGCCGAGGATCAAGGATTGGAACATCGTCATGGCAGCAGCTCTCCAGATATCACGCGGTGGATCGTCCCTGCGTCGTCGCGCAGGCGTAAGGCGCCGTCGGCGTCGACGCCGAGCGCGGTGCCCTCCAGCCAGTCGCTGGGCCCCGTCGGCGCCGTCACCCGGCAGTGGTCGGGGAGGGCGGCGTGCGTGCTCCACGCCGCGGCGGCCACCGAGGGCCCGCGCCGCTCGAAGTCCTCGTAGAGCGGCTCGAGCGCGTCGAGGACGGCGCCGAGCACCACGCTGCGGTCGAGTGGGCGGCCGAGCGCGCGCCGCAGCGACGTCGCCCGCTCCGCCAGCTCGCCGGGGAACTCGAGGCCGTTGACGTTGAGGCCGACGCCAACCACCACGTGCTGGGCGCGCTCCCCGAGGGTCGCCATCTCGGTCAGGATGCCGGCCAGCTTGCGCCGCCTTCCGGTCTCGTCGACCAGCTGAACGTCGTTCGGCCACTTGAGTCGCGGCGAAAGCCCCAGCGCTTGCAGCGCGACCGCCACCGCCGCGCCCACCAGCAGCGTGAGCGGCGGAATTTCCGACGCTGGCCGCGTCGGCCGCAGCACGATCGAAAAATACAAGTTCTCGCCGGCGGGCGAATGCCAGCTCCGCCCCAGCCGTCCGCGCCCGGCCGTCTGCGCGTCGGTCGCCACCACCAAGCCGGCCGGTGCGCCCGCCCGCGCCCGTTCCGCCGCCAGATCGTTGGTCGACGCGCACGACGCGTGCCACTCGAACGCGCGTCCGAGCCAGCGGGTACCGATCTGTCTGCCGAGGCTCTCCGCCGTCGGTTGGTCGTTCATGGACGGACGCAGACTACACGACCCGCGCGCCGTCCGCCCACTACAGGTCGCGGTCGCTCGTGTCCTCGGGCCGCCGGATCTCACACGAGAAGTTGATCGCGCGGGCCGAGTGGGTGAGCGAGCCGACCGAGATGACGTCCACGCCGGTCTTGCTGATCTCGTGGATCCGGTCGAGCGTGACGCCGCCCGACGCCTCGACCACCGTCTGGGGCCGCCGCTCGCGGATCCGCTTGACGGCGTCGGCCATGTCGCGGGTCTGGAAGTTGTCGAGCAGGATCCCCTCGGCCCCCGCCTCGATCGCCTCGTCGAGCTGATTGAGATTGTCGACCTCGACCACGATCCGCAGCGTATGCGGGGCGTTGGCGCGGGCGCGCCGCACCGCCTCGCGCACCGAGCCGACCAGCGCGATGTGGTTGTCCTTGATCAGGATCCCGGAGGCCAGGTCGGATCGGTGGTTGGCGCCGCCGCCCACGCGCACTGCGTATTTCTCCAGCGCGCGCAGCCCCGGCGTCGTCTTGCGGGTGTCGGTCACCCGCAGCTTGGCCCCCTCGGCGGCCGCGACGAAGGCCTGGGTGACGGTCGCGATCCCCGACAGGTGCTGCAGGAAGTTCAGCGCCGTCCGCTCGCCCGCCAGCACCGCCGCGGCCGGGCCGCGCACCGAGGCGACCACCGCGCCCGCCTGGACCGGATCGCCGTCCGCCACCTTCATCCGGACGCGGGTCCGCCAATCGAAGCGGGTGAACACGGCCTCGACCACGCCAAGGCCGCAGATCACCGCCCGCTCGCGCGCGATGATCTCCGCCTCGGCCTCCTGGGTCTCGTCGATCACCGCGGCGCTGGTGGCATCGCCGCGCCCGACGTCCTCCTCGAGCGCGAGATCCAGGATCCGCTGCACCGCGGGGGTGTACCAGGGGGCCGAATAGACGCTCACGCCGCAAGCTCCGCCGGGGTGGCTGCCCGGCGCCAGTCCTGCACCGGCCAGCCCCGTTGCCGGGCCGCGCGCCGCAGCCGCGGATCGGGGTTGACGACCACCCGGTTGCCGACGCGTTCGAGCATCGGCATGTCGGTGTACGAATCGGTATAGAACCAGCTGCCGTCCAGGTCGAGGTGCTGGCGCGCGCCCAGCTCCTCGGCCCAGTGGACCTTGCCCGACCCCACGCAGGCCGGCCCGACCAGCCGCCCGGTGAACTGTCCGCCGGCGACCTCGAACTGGGTCGAGATCACCTCCTCGATCCCGAGCGCCTCGGCGATCGGCCGGGTCACGTAGGTCGGGGACGACGACAGGATAGCCAGCACGTGCCCATCGGCGCGATGCTTCTCGATGCGGCTGCGCGCCCCCGGCATCACCAGCGGCAGGATGTCTTCTTTCACCCAGATCCGGCAGCGCTCCTCGAAATCGCGCTCGAGCGAGCCTGCCATCTGGGCCGCCACCCGGGCCGCGACCCAGTGCAGGTCGATCAGCGACAGGTGGTATTTCGCCATCCAGCCCAGCGCGCGCAGGGCGCGAACGAAGGAGATCTCGCCGCGTCGCCGCAGGTCCCGCAGGAAGAGCCGGCCGGTGTTGCAGGAGACAAGCGTCCGGTCGACATCGAAAAAGGCGCCAACCCGCGACATGTCGTCTCGTGATTGTAACATCACCCGTCGATCGCCGTCGGGGCGCGCGGAAACCTCGACGCGGTGAGACGTGACGGCGACGGGCGGCCGGTTCGAGGGATTTGACCGGCCGGGGCGCGCGCGGTAGGAACGTTGGTCACATGCGACTTACCGGCGGGCAGGACCGCGGCCGACGTCTCTTCGTTCCTCGCGGCTCGCGAACCCGCCCCACCGCTTCCAAGGTACGGGAAGCGATCTTCAACATCCTGGGCCCACCGCCGGGCCGGGTGCTCGACCTTTACTCCGGCAGGTGCGCCTTGGGCCTGTATGCGCTGTCCCGCGGCGCGACGCAGGCGGTCTTCGTCGAGCGCGACGGCGTCGCGCTCGGCGCCCTGCGCCGCAACCTGCGCGAGGCGGCCGTCGACGATCGGGTCACGGTCATCGGCGCCGACGTCCGGACGGCGCTCCGCAAGCTGGCCGGCCTCGGCCAGCAGTTCTCCTGGGTCTTCCTGGATCCCCCCTACGCCAAGGAGACCGAAGGCGTCCTCTGTGAGCTGTCGGGCAGCGATCTGCTCACCTCCTGCGCAGTGGTGATCGTCGAGCACGATCGACGCAACCAGCCACCCGATTCGGCCGGCTGCCTGTTCCTGACCGACCGACGCCAGTACGGCGACACCGAGCTATCTTTTTATAGATGCTCGGGGTCGTGAGCCTCGCGGTCTACCCAGGCACCTTCGACCCGATCACCAACGGGCACGTCGACATTCTGCGGCGCTCGCTGAAGATCTTCGATCGGGTGGTGGTGGCGCTGGCGGACAACATCCGCAAGACGCCGCTGTTTTCGCTGGAAGAGCGGCGGGCGATGATCACGGAGGCGGTGGAACGCGACCCCCGGGTCGAGGTGGACGCCTTCGAGGGTCTGCTGGCCGAGTACTGCCAGCGGCGCGGCGCGACGGTGATGATCCGCGGCCTGCGCGCGCTGGCCGATTTCGAATACGAGTTCCAGCTGACCCACATGAACCGCCGCCTGGCGCCGGACGTGGAAACGCTGTTTCTGATGACCGGCGAGGAGAGCTTTTATGTATCCTCCTCGCTCGTAAAAGAGGTGGCGCTGATGGGTGGCGACGTCTCGCGGATGGTTCCGTCGAGCGTGGCCGCGGCGCTGACCAAAAAACGCAAGCAAGGAGTCGCCCCGTGAAGCTCGCCCGCAGGTTGTCCGTCGTCGAACCGTCCCCCACGCTCGCCGTTTCGGCCAAGGCGGCGAAGCTCAAGGCCGAAGGGATCGACGTGGTCAGCTTCGGCGCCGGCGAGCCCGACTTCGACACGCCGGTCCACATCAAGGAGGCGGCCAAG
>CAYTTF010000333.1:0-5509 GCA_964440665.1 uncultured Myxococcales bacterium
AGTCCAGCGGGAGGCCTTGAGAGCCCGCATCTTCGGTGCTCAGAACGACCCACAGGCACCGGTGGAGCTGATCGCCGAGCTGGAGACGGCGGTCAAGAAGCTGGACACGGACATCAGGGAGCTGAAGGCGGCGCGTGAGGAGATGCCGGCATCGGATGCCGTGGCGAGCATGAACGCGTCGGCCGATCGACCGTAACGACCGTAACGACCTTCAATCCGATCCAGAGCCCGGGCCGGCGATGGACACCCAATCCGCTTCCAGCGGCTGCCCTTTGAGGCCCCTCGGGGTCTCGTGATATTGAAAGGCAGGTGGAGGTGGCCATGCAGCGTTCGCGTCAATCGGTCTTCCGTCTCGGTTTCTTGGCGGCCGCCGTGGTCTGGGGGGCCGCCCTCCTCGTGCCGCGCGCCGCCCACGCCGGTGGTCGCATCGTGGTGAGCGACGTCGAGTTCGGGTCCTTCGGATCCGAGAAGGAGATGAACGCCGCACTCAAGCGACAGGCCAAGACCAGCCTCAAGGGAGACGGCGCCTGGACGCTCAACCTGATGGTGTTCCTGGGCGCCGGCGCCGGCACCGAGAAGATCAACATCGTCTACTACGACATGTCGAAGAAGCCGCCCGATCAGGTGAGCTTCACGGAGGTCGGCGTGAAGGCCGACCAGAAGATCGTCCAGCTCAACGGTCAGGCGATCTCCAAGGAAATGGGATTCGTCAAAGGGCACAAGTACGAGATCCGTGCGACGCGTCTGGTGGGCGGCAAGGAAAAGGTCTACGCGAAGACGACCATCACGCTGAAGTGAGCGCGTCCGGACGCGCGGCCGCGGCGGCCCCGTGCAGGCTCTCCCGCGCGCCTTCAATCCCGCTTTTCGGCGCCGCCCTGTTTTTCGGCGCCGCCCTGGCGGCCGGTTGTTTGCGGACGCCGCACGGTGCCTCCGTCGCGGAAAACGCACCCTATCTGGATCCGCGACGTCCGGCGGCCGAGCGGGCCGCGGACCTGGTTCGCCGAATGACGGTCGACGAGAAGATCGCGCAGACGATGACGGCGGCGCCGGCGATCCCGCGGCTGGGTGTTCCGGCCTACGAATGGTGGAACGAGGCGCTCCACGGTGTGGCCCGCGCCGGTCGGGCGACCGTCTTCCCGCAGGCGATCGCGCTGGCGGCGACCTTCGACGAGCCGCTGGTCCGGCAGATCGCGGGCGTGATCTCCGATGAGGCGCGCGCCAAGTTCAACCTGGCCCAGGCGCGCGGAGAACGTGGCCGCTACCAGGGGCTGACGTTCTTTTCGCCCAACGTGAACATATTCCGGGATCCGCGCTGGGGCCGCGGGCAGGAGACCTTCGGCGAGGATCCGGTGCTGACGGCGCGGCTGGCGGTGGCGTTCATCGGCGGCATGCAGGGGCAAGGTGAAGATCCGCGCGCCCTCAAGACCATCGCCACCGCCAAGCACTTCGCGGTGCACAGCGGGCCCGAGGCGGAGCGGCACGTCTTCGACGCGCGCCCGAGCGCCCACGATCTGGCCGACACCTATCTGCCGCAGTTCGAAGCGGCGGTCCGCGAGGGACAGGTCGGCTCGGTGATGGCCGCCTACAACCGCGTCGACGGCGAGGCCTGCGCGGCCAGCCCGAAGCTGCTTTCCGAGACGCTGCGCGGGAAGTGGGGATTCGGCGGCTACTTGGTGGGCGACTGTGGCGCGGTCGACGACATCTTCGCCACGCATCATCTGGCGCCCTCAAGCCCGGCCGCGGCCGCGGCGGCGTTACACGCGGGGACCGATCTCGACTGCGGGCACGCCTATGCGGCGCTCGGATCGGCGCTGGCGGCTGGGCTCGTCGGGCAGGCCGATCTCGATCGCGCGCTGGTCCGGCTCTTCACGGCGCGTTTTCGGCTGGGCCTCTTCGATCCGCCCGAGCGCGTCCCCTGGTCGCGCCTGACGGAGTCGGTGATCGACGCGCCCGCGCGCCAGCAGCTGGCGCGCATCGCCGCCGCGCGCGCGGTCGTGCTGCTCGAAAACCGCGGCGGCGTCCTGCCGCTCGCGCCGACGGTCAAGCGTCTGGCCGTCGTCGGTCCGACCGCCGACGACGAAGACGTGCTGCTGGCGAACTATCACGGCACCCCGTCGCACGCGGTGACCTTGCTCGATGGCCTCCGGGCCGCGGCGCGGGCGCGCGGCATGACCGTCCGGTACGCGCGCGGCGCCGCGCTGGCGGGGCACGGCGGATCGAGCGCGCAGCTCGCCGAGGCCGTGGCGGCCGCGCGGAAGAGCGATCTGACGGTCGCCGTCGTGGGTCTCGACCCGCGCCTCGAAGGCGAAGAGAACGGCAGTCCGCTCAATCCGGCCGGCGACCGGCGGGAGATCGGGCTGCCGCCAAGTCAGGAGAAGCTGGTCGAGGCGATGATCGCCACCGGCAAGCCGGTGATCGTGGTGCTCACCGGCGGCAGCGCGCTGGCCGTGCCATGGATCGCGGCGCACGCCGCCGCGGTGCTCTACGCCTGGTACCCCGGCGAGGAAGGGGGAAACGCCGTCGCCGACATCCTCACGGGCGACGCGAATCCGGCCGGCCGACTCCCGATCACGATCTACCGATCGGCCGACGATCTGCCGCCCTTTGCCGACTACGCGATGCGCGGCCGCACCTACCGCTACTTCGACCGGCCGCTCTATCCCTTCGGGTACGGCCTCTCCTACACGACGTTTCGTTACGCGAAGCTCGCGGTCGCGCCCGACAACCGGACGGTCTCCGTCGAGGTCCAGAACACCGGCGCGCGCGTCGGCGAGGAAGTGATCGAGGCCTATCTGATTCCGCACGATCTTCCGGCCTACGCGCCGCGCCGCTGGCTGGCCGCGTTTGCGCGGGTGACGCTGGCGCCCGGAGAGCGCCGCACCGTCTCGCTGACGCTGCCGCCGCGCGCGCTGTCGTTCGTCGACGGGCGCGGCGAGTGGCGCCCGCTCACCGGCGCCGCCGACATCGCCGTCGGCGGGGCGCAGCCCGATCGGGCCGGGCGCTACGCCGACGACGCCCGAGGCCTGACGGCCTCGGTGCGTCTCGGGAATTGACCGATCAGGAGCCGGTCCGACTAGCGAATGAAGTAGGTGAAGCCGAACCCGGCGGTGGTCTGGCCGCCGATGCCGATGTTGGTGGCCGTGTTGGCGTCACCGAAGGTGATCGCGAAACCGACGCGCCCCGACAGCGCGAAGTTCGGCGTCAGGAACACCCGAGCCTCCGCGCCCGGCTCGAGATCGAACGAGGTCGCCGACCCACCCGCCAAGGAGGCGTAATTGAGCCCCGCAGCGCCGCCGATCGAAAAGTCGCTGTTGACGCCGCGGAAGAGGTGATACCAGCCGCCGGCGCCGAATTGGAAATTCGAGGCAGAGGGCGCCATTCCGGGCCCGGAGGTGTGGTTGTAGCTCAGGGTGCCTTCGATGTGAAAGATGGTCTGGTCATAGACGACCTGGGCGCCGGCCAGAGTGCTGAGCCACGCCACCGCGCCGAAACCAAGGCCGGCACCACCACCCGAAGGACTCGACACGACCACCGCCGCCGGGGGCGGGGACGAAGGCGGTGGCGTGGCATCGGTTTGAGCCATCGCGGGGGTGGCGGCCAGAGTCAGGGCGAGAGCACCCAACAACAACGACGATATGAACAGGGGCTTTTTCATCGGATCTCCTCGGTGTTTCATGGATGTTCGACAGATGGGACTTCGAGCCAGGCCAGTATGGCGACTCGTCCCGCATGGTCAAATTCAGAACGCACGCGCCGAGTTGCGTTATTCCACGCCGCCGGTTTACAGAATTGCCGCGCGCGGCCCTGCGCCGCTACTCGGCGGCGAGCTGTTTACAGAATTGCTGCTCGCGCGTGATCGCGGCTTCCTCGGGGCGCTTGTCCACGGGGGTTTTGCCATACGCCGCCGCGAGCGCGCAGTGGACCTGCGGATCAAACGGGTTGGTCGCCAGCGAGGCACGCAGCGAGACGATCGCGGCCGGCGCGTCGCCGAGCGCGAGCTCCGCCTCGCCCGCGATCAGGTTGGTCCAAGGGAGATCGGGATAGATCGCCTGCACGGGCGCCAGTGCCTTGAGCGCGCGATCGGGCTCGCCCAGCGCCAGGTAGGTCCGCCCCAGCTTCACCGGGAAGACCCAGGTCGCGGACGGATCGCCGCGCTCGCCAGGTCGCGCCGCGACCGCCTTGGCGCCCTTTTCGTATTCGGCCACCGCGGCGCGCGGTCGCTCGCGACGGAGCAGCATGTTGCCGAGGCGCAGGTGGCGGTAAGGCGCGCCTGTCTTGAGCGTCGACGACAGCGCGTCCTCCTCGGCGGGGTTGCGCCCCGAGGCGATCGCGTTGGATTTGCGGAGGTGGGTGGTCGGGATGTCGATCGCCGGGAAGGTCTTGTAGTGCTGCGCCACCATGAACGCACGCCAGCCGCGCTCGAACTCGGGCCAGCCGCCGCCGGCCGCGGCCGCGACCGCCTGGCGCGCGTCTTCGCCCGCGCCGACGCGCTTGATCGCGTCGCGCAGCGCCGGCATGCCGCCCTTATCGTGCAGGTACGCGACGGCGTTCTCGACCTCCGCGAAGGCGAGCGTCGCGTCCTCCGCCGACGGCAGCTTGGCCATCGACGGGTGCATCGCCTCGAAGCTGATGAGGTGATTGGTCCGCAACGCCTTGGCCAGCAGATGCTCCATCGGCGGCGCGATGCGCCCGCCGGGCGGCTCGCGCCAGCGGCGTTCTAGAAACTTCGCCAGCCCTTCTTGCAGCCAGACCGGCGCGCGGTCGCCGGTCAGCGTCGAGACCGCGTAGTGAACCAGCTCGTGGTTGATGCTGTCGAGCCAGGGGTAGCCGTAGGCGAGGGCGCGCGGCGTGGTCACCATGAGCCGCGCCCATTTGCACAGCGCGATCGTCCCGGTGCGCGCCACCTCGGCCACCGACAGCGACGAGACCGCCGCGAGATCGGAGGGGCTGCGATAGAACTCCACCCGGATCGGCAGCTCGGCCTCGAAGCCCAGATCGGCGTGCAGCGCGGCGTAGGCCGCCTCGAGCGTGTCGCGCGCGTACGGCATCAGCACCGCGTCCTCGGCCGCGTACCGGATGATGACGTGGGCCGACCGCTCTTCTTTGTGGTCCTTGACCGCGTCGCGCGCCGCGCGGGCCAGCTCCGCGAGCGAGCGGATCTCGGGATTCGAGGGCGCCGCCTGTGCGGCCGTCGCGAGCGCGTGCACCGCGCCGTCGTAGTCGCCGGTGAGGAACCTCTGATAGCCGGTCAGATAGGCGGTCTCGGGCGCGTTCGGCGCCGCGCTCTCCAGCGCGGCCAGCGCCGTCGCCGCGTCCTTGAACCGCCAGGCGTCCAGCATCCCGTCGATCTGTTGAACCGCCGCGGTCAGGTTCGACGTGCCGCCGACGGCCGGGTTCGAGGGGCCCGCCGCCGCGCGGACGTCGGCGGCACCCGCGCCGCAAAGGGCCAGACCCAGGAGCGTAAGCGCGGCGCGCCTCACTTGACCAGCTCCTCGTAGTAGCGGCGAAC
>CAYTTF010000334.1:0-5470 GCA_964440665.1 uncultured Myxococcales bacterium
GGGGCGGAAGCGGCGCCGGTGGGACTTTCAGGTTCAGGGTCTGAGCCGATGCTGTCTTGTGGCATGCCGTGGGTCTACGCCAGCTCAGCCGGCAAAAGCAAGTCATCACCCGCCGGGCGCCCGTCGCTGCCTCCCTCTAGCAGATGGCCGCTTGCTGGTAGCGGGTGGGAGCCCCGCCGTGGTACGGTCGCCGTTGGAATAGGGGGGGTCGCGGTACGTCTTAATAGTTATGACTAAGAGGTCTCTTGATTCGATTGGCACGCGGCTTCGGCGCGTGGTGGTGGCGGCGGCTCTCGTGGCGATCGGGATGCTCGCCTCGTGTCACAAGAACACGAACCCGCCAAACGTCGACGGCGGGCCCGACAGACCGACCGACGGTAAGGCCAAGGTCGATGGGGGTACAACCGACGGCACCGCGGACGCCTGCGTGGCCAGCGACACCCCGGGCGCGCTCGGTGCGGCCTGTAGTTGCAATGCCCAGTGCGGGAGCAAATTCTGCGTCGAAGGCGTCTGCTGCGAGAACGCCTGCACCGGCGGCTGTAACACCTGTTCCGCGCCCGCCTCGCCAGGGAGCTGCGTCAAGCGCCCGGCCGGCGCCGATCCGCGCAATCCGTCCGATTGTGCCGCGCAGCCCCCTGCCACCTGCGGGCTCGACGGCGCCTGTGACGGCTCCGGCGCCTGTCGCCACTTCCTCGGCACCACCTGCGTGGGCGGCACCTGCAACGGCGACGCGGTGGTCGGCGCGTACGCGTGCGACGGCACCGGTCAGTGCAAGCCGGGCGTCACCATGCTCTGTCTGCCGTACACCTGTGACGTGTCGATGGGCAAATGCGTCGACAAATGCACCACCAACAGCCAGTGCGCCGCAAACGCCTGCGACTTCGCGACCGGGAGCTGTGGCAAGGGAGGAATCGGCGCGCACTGTGACACCACCGACGATTGCCTTTCGGGTTTTTGCGCCGATCACGTCTGTTGCAACGTCGCCTGTGAAGGGGCCTGCGTCGCCTGCAATAGCCCCGGTCGTTTGGGCACCTGCTGGCCGATTGATCCGGGCCAACCCGATCCGCGCGGCGTCTGCACGGACAAGGGGGCATCCAGCTGCGGGCACAACGGAACCTGCGACGGCGTGGGCGGCTGCGCCAACTACGTTCAGGACGTCCAGTGCCTGGCGTCGTCTTGCACGGGCAATCGGCTGAACACGGCGGGGACCTGCGACGGGCTCGGGACCTGTCGGCCGCCGGGCGTGCAGGACTGTCACCCCTTCCAATGCGCCAACGGCGCCTGCACCAACTCGTGCGTGACCGACAGCGATTGCGACACCGGAACCGCCTGTGTGAACAAGACCTGCGGCCCCAAGCCGCTCGGACATGCCTGCGGCGCCGCCAGCGAGTGCACGTCGAAACAGTGTGTCGACGGCGTCTGCTGCGAAAGCGCCTGCACCGGAGGCTGTCGCTCCTGCAATCTCCCCACCTCCCCCGGCAAATGTCTGATGATCGCCGCTGGGAACGCCGACCCGCGCGTCGTGTGCACCGACAAGGGGGCCGCATCTTGCGGCACCAACGGAAAGTGCGACGGCAGCGGGGGCTGCGCCAGCTACGCCCCCGCGACGGTCTGCGCGAAGGAGACCTGCGCGAGTGGGATCTACACGCCCCCCTCGACCTGCAGCACGAACGGCAAATGCGTCGCCCCCGATTCGCGGGCCTGCGCCCCCTATGTCTGCAACGGCACTGCGTGCTTCAACGCTTGCACCACCAACGCCCAGTGCAAAACGCCCACCAACAGCTGCAACAGCAACTCGTGCGGCCCCAAGACCAACGGCGCCTCGTGCACGGTCGCCGCCGAGTGCGGAAGTGGGTTCTGCGCGCAGGGGATCTGCTGCAACAAGGCTTGCACGGGAGCCTGTCAATCGTGCGCGCTCGGGAACGCGCTCGGGACTTGCACCAACGTCGCCGTCGGCGCATCCGATCCGCAGGGGACCTGCCAGGACGCGGGCGCTTCGTCCTGCGGGACCGACGGAAAATGCGACGGCAACGGGGCTTGCCAAAAGTACCTCATGGGGACGACCTGCCTGGCCGCGAGCTGCGCAACCGCGACGGCGGTGGCGACGCCGGCCTCCACCTGCAACGGGACCGGCACCTGCGTGACGCCGCCCTCCATCGCCTGCTACCCGTACCTGTGCGGCGGGAGCGCTTGCAAGGGCTCCTGCACCCCGACAACGTCGGCCACCGACTGCAAATCGCCTGCGTCCTGCAGCGCGACGACCAATTCGTGCGGCCTCAAGGGCAACGGGCAGACCTGCGCCACCGGCGCGGAGTGCTCGTCCACCTTCTGCGCGCAGGGGACCTGCTGCAACACGGCCTGCACGGGCGCCTGTCAATCGTGCGCGCTGACGAACGCGCTCGGGACCTGCACCAGCGTCGCCAATGGTGCGACCGATCCGCAGGGAACCTGCCACGACGCCGGCAACGCGAGTTGCGGGCAGGATGGGTTCTGTAACGGCAGCGGGGCCTGCCGCCTCTACGCCGCCGGCACCTCCTGCGCCGCGCCGACCTGCCCGGCGGGAGGCCCGACGCTCACCTCCGGGCGAACCTGCAACGGGTCCGGGACATGTAACGCGGCGACGACCAGCCCTTGCGCCCCTTACCTGTGCAATGGAGCGACCGCCTGCTATAACGTGTGCTCGACCGACAGCCAATGTCAGTCCCCTTACCTCTGCGCCAACGGGGCCGCCTGCGGCACCCAGAAGCGGCTCGGGCAGACCTGCTCGGTGAACGGCGACTGCTTGCCCGGAAACTTCTGCACCGACGGTGTCTGCTGCAGCTCGATGTCGTGCGGCACCTGCAGGTCGTGCAACCTCCCGGGCAGCCCCGGGACCTGCGCCAACTTCCCGAACACCTCCAGCGGGCGGAGCGGGGATTGCCCAACCAGCACGTCACAGCCGTGCGGCAACACGGGGCTCTGCAACGGAGCCGGCGCCTGCCAGCAACAAATGGCCGGTTTCGCGTGCTCGGGACAGACGTGCAGTGGAACGAATCTATTGACGCCCTCGACCTGCAATGGCAGTGGGATGTGCACGACGTCCACCACCGTGGCGAAGATGTGCCCGCCGTATGCCTGCGCCAGTGGCGCGTGCAAGACGAGCTGCACGGTGAACGGCGACTGCGTAGCCCCGGACACCTGCCAGGGCGGAAGCTGCGTGCTCAAGCCAGACGGCCTTGCGTGCACCGCGAACAACCAGTGCCAAAACAACAACTGCAACACCACCAGCGGGGTTTGCTGCTTCGCCGCCTGTCCGGCGAGCCCACCCTGCGGCAACACGGGTGCCTGCAGCACTGGCCACGCCTGCGATAAGGCCCCGACAACGGTTTCCTGCGGAACCGCGGAGTCGTGCAACGCAACCACAAATATGCATCAGCCCCCATCGGTCTGCACCGGCACCGGCATGTGTAATCAGACCTCGCCGGTGACCTGCTCGCCATTCACCTGCGGCGCAACGGCTTGCGCCGGAAGCTGCTCCGGCGCCAACACCGGCTGCGCCGGTGGAGACTACTGCAACTCCTCCGGGATGTGCGTCCCGGTCAAAGGCAACGGGATGTCTTGCGGGGCCGGAACTGAATGCTCCAGCGGCAACTGCGTAATGGGGGTCTGCTGCGGTAGCTCCTCGTGCGCGCCGACCAGCAACACCTGCGGCAACACAGGGACCTGCAGCACCGGCACTTGCGATCAGGCGCCCACGAGCAAGATCTGCAACGCCAGCTCCTGCGACACCACGACCTGGAAGTTCACGCCAGCCGCGAAGTGCAATGGCTCGGGCAGCTGCGGGACGCCGACGGTGAAAACGTGTTTTCCGAAGACCTGCACTGCCAGCGGTTGCGACACCACCAACGCCAATGGCCAGAGCTGCATGAACGACACAGACTGCACCAGCGGCAACTGCGTCAGCGGCGTGTGTTGCACGACCACCTGTCCGACGGGCGGGACCTCCTGCTACTCCGGCACGTGCAGCGGCGGGACCTGCGATCCGGCAGCGATTGGCACGAGCTGCGGCGCCTGCTTTACCTGCAACGGCAGCTTCTCCTGCTCGCAGACTCCGACAGGAGCAACTTTAGGCTGCCCGATATCCGATCCGACGATGTGCGGCACCAGTGGCTGCGACGGCAGCGGCAATTGCCAGATCTACAGCTCGTCGACCGTCTGCGCAGCCGCTTCCTGTGGCGACGGCTCGGTGTCAACCACGGCCGGTCTATGCGACGGCAATGGGATCTGCTTGCAGGGCATGATGACCATGTGCCCGTCGATGACGACGTGCACAGACCCCAGCATGGGCTGCCAGTAGCCCCGCGCTACCGCCGCAAGTTACGCAGCAGCACCCGCAGGTTCTGGAAGTCGATCGGCTTTTCGACGCGGGCGTTCGGCACCCGCTCCAGGAACTCGCGCGCGCGGGTGGTGAACGCGCCGCCGGTGACGAACACCATCCGCTCCGACTGATCGGGGGCCAGCTTCTCCATCTCGGCGAAGACGTCCATGCCCGTCATCTCGGGCATCATGAGATCGCAGAGGATCAGGTCGTAGCGATCGCCGGCGCGCAGGCGCTCGAGCGCGCGCCGCCCGTCGCTGGCGCAGGTCACGTTGTACTCCCCGCTCAGCGAGCGCCGCAGAGCCCCCAGGATCATCTGCTCGTCGTCGATGATGAGCAGGCGTCCGCCCTGCGCTTCCCCGTCGGGCGTCGGGGCCTCGAACTCGCTCACCTCCTCCACTGCCGCCGGCGGGAGCGTCACGCGGAAGGTGCTCCCGCGGCCGATCTCGCTGTCGACCCGGACCTCGCCCCCGAGCGCGCTCAAGATCCCGCTGCAGATCCAGAGCCCCAGGCCGGTCCCCTCCCCCGCCGACTTGGTGGTGAAGAAGGGGTCGAAGATCCGCTCTCGGATCTCGAGCGGGATCCCCATCCCGCTGTCGCGCACCTCGATGATCGCGTAGCCCCGCGCGTCCGTCCGCGTGCTCACCCGGATCTCGTTGCGCTCGGTCTCCCCCTCGGGGATGGCGTGCGCGGCGTTGAGCAGCAGGTTCAGGAACACCTGGCCAAGTCGCGACTCGTTCCCCTCGACCATCGGCGTGTCGCCGTAGTCCTTGACCAGTCGGGCGCGGTGCCGGATCTCGTTCCAGGCGATGTTGATCGATGAGTCGAGCACCCGCCGCACGGCGACCGGCCCGCTCTGGTCCTCGTCGCCCCGGGCGAAGACCCGCAGATCGCGCACGATATTGCGCACCCGCTCCGCCCCCTGCCGCGCCTCGGTGAGCGCCTCGCCGGTCTCATCCAGCACGTGCCCCGGGCCGCCGCCGGCGTCGCTGCGCGACAGGCGCGACGCCACCGTCGTGATCTGGTGGCGGGCGAAATCGATGTTGGCGACGATGTACGCGAGCGGGTTGTTGATCTCGTGCGCCACCCCCGCCGCCAGCGTCCCCACCGCCG
>CAYTTF010000335.1:0-5462 GCA_964440665.1 uncultured Myxococcales bacterium
CACGCGCGTCGGCCCCGCCTCGCCCTCGATTCGGGCCAGCAGGGCGTATAGGCAACGCCTGCCGAGATCCGCGAAATCCTGCCGCACGGTGGTGAGCGGGGGCGTAAAGTACGCCGCCTCGGGGATGTCGTCGAAGCCCACGATGCTCAGATCGCGGGGGACCTCCCGGCCGGCCTCATGCAGCCTGCGGAGGAGCCCCAACGCCATCTGATCGTTGGCGGCAAAGACCGCGGTCACTTCCGGGATCTGCAGCAGGTTTTGCCCGAGCTCGTAACCGGAGCGGGGCGTCCAATCGCCTCGGAGGAGCGCCGGGATGGGGGCACCGGCCGCCTCGAGCACGGACCGCCAGCCCTCGATCCGCTCCTCTGCCTCCTTCCAGTCGTTCGGGCCTGCCAGGTGCCAGACCGTCTCGTGACCGAGGTTCAGGAGGTGCCGTGTGGCGGCGGCAGCGCCCGCCATCTGGTCGATCGTAGCGACGGGAATCGACGCGTTCGGTCCTGCTGCCACGGCCACCACGGCGAAGTCCGTCCTGACGTGCCGAAGCGCGTCCACGCCCGCCCGCAGCGGCGCGATGACGACCACACCGTCCACGCCCTGGTCACGCAGCCGCTGGATGGCGGCCAGCACGGTGCCGCGGTTGAGCGAGTGGAGGCTGGAGACGCTTACGCCGTAACCAGCATCGTGTGCAGCCCGCTCGATGCCAAGCAACGTGGAGGCGGGACCGTACAGCGTGGTGTCGAAGCTCACCACCCCCAGAGTCTTGGAGCGTCCCGTCACCAGGGCCCGCGCCATCGAGTTGGGACGGTAGTCGAGCTGGCGGATCGCCGCCTGCACCCGTTCGCGCGTCTCCGCGCGCACTTTCGGGCTGTCGTTGAGGACGCGCGAGACCGTCTGGTAGGAGACCCCCGCCAGCCGCGCGACGTCCTCCATCACCGCAGGGCGGCGCTTCTCCGGCCCGGCCTGGGAAGTCATCGTCTGCGCGCACCGTCAGGCTTGACACGCCTCATGTTAGCGCTCACACTCCTATCACGATTTTGGACAATCATAGAAGAATTGTCCATGTAATCAAGGATCTAACACGATGACGCATTCGGATAGGCGCAAGACGCCGGAGCTCTGGTTCCTCACGGGCAGCCAGCATCTGTACGGCGAGGGGACCCTCGAAAAGGTGGCGCAGAACTCGCGGCAGATCGCTGCGGCACTGGATGGTTCCGGGAAGCTCCCGGCCAAGCTGATCTGGAAGCCCGTGCTGACCGGGCCTGAGGCCATCTCGAATGTGTGCCTGGCGGCAAGCGCGGCGCCGGAGTGCGTGGGTGTCATCACCTGGATGCACACGTTCTCGCCCGCCAAGATGTGGATCGCTGGGTTGACCCGCCTCCAAAAACCGCTCGCCCACCTGCACACGCAGTTCAACCGCGAGCTGCCGTGGGGCGAGATCGATATGGACTTCATGAATCTGAACCAGTCGGCCCACGGCGACCGGGAGTTCGGATTCATCGTCGCGCGGCTCCGGCTGAACCGGAAGATCGTGGTCGGCCACTGGCAGGACCCGGAGACAGTCGACGAGCTGGCAAGCTGGGGCCGCGCCGCCCTGGGCTTGGCCGAGTCGCGCAACCTCAAGATTGCGCGACTCGGGGGCATGAACATGCGCGAGGTCGCGGTCACCGGCGGCGATCGGGTCGAAGCGCAGATCCAGCTCGGCTGGTCGATCAACGGCTACGGGGTGGGCGACCTCGTGGTGGGTATCGCCGAGGTCTCGGATGCCGAGGTTGACCGCCTGGTGAGCGAATACGAGGCCAGCTACGTGCTGGCGTCGCCCCTCAAGAGGGGCGGCGAGGGACACGAGAGCTTGCGCTATGCAGCCCGTCAGGAGATCGCCATGCGTGCGTTTCTCGAGGCGGGCGGGTTCGGCGCCTTCACCACCACCTTCGAGGACATGCACGGGTTGAAGCAGCTGCCCGGCCTCGCCTGCCAGCGGCTCATGGCGGACGGGTACGGCTTCGGCGCCGAGGGCGACTGGAAGACCGCCGCCCTGGTCCGCCTCGGCAAGGTGATGACGGCGGGCCGTCCCGGCGGCGTGTCGTTCATGGAGGACTACACGTACCATCTGGTCAAGGGGAAGGAGCGGATCCTGGGGGCGCACATGCTGGAGGTCTGCCCGTCGATTGCCGACGGCGCCGACGGGAAGCCGTCGCTGGAGATCCACCCGCTCGACATCGGCGGCATGGCCGACCCGGCCCGGCTGGTCTTCGACGCGCGGCCCGGGCCGGCGGTGAACACGACGCTCGTCGACATGGGCGGGCGGATGCGAATGATCGTGGCCGAGCTCGACGTCGTGAAAGCCGAGCACCCGATGCCCAAGCTTCCCACGGCGCGCGCGGTCTGGATTCCGCGCCCGGACTTCAAGCGTGGCGCTCAGGGCTGGATCGAGTCCGGCGGCGCACACCACGCCGCCTTCTGCCAGGCGGTCACCGCCGAGGAGTGGGAGGACTTCGCCGGGATGGCCGGGCTGGAGGTGATCCGCCTCGGTGCCGACCTGAACCTGCGCGCGCTCCGCAACGAGCTCCGCTGGAACGACGTGGCGTTCAAGCTCGCAAGGTAGACGCCGGCAGAGTCGACGCCAGCAAATAGATCTCAGCAAAGTAGACGTCAGCCGACCGCAGAGTGGAAAGTGAAGTCAGCCAAGTGTCGTCGCCGTACCGCGAGCTGAAGGAGAAGGCCTGGGCCGCCAATCAGGAGATCCCGAAGCGGGGCCTCGCCATCTACACCTTCGGAAACGTCTCCGCGCTGGACGCCGACCGCGGCGTCGTGGCCATCAAGCCCAGCGGGGTCGCGTACGAGAAGCTCACGATCGATGACATGGTGCTGGTCGACCTCGCGGGCAAGATCGTGGAGGGCAAGCTTCGGCCGTCCTCCGACACCGCAACCCACCTCGTCCTGTACCGGGCCTGGAAGGATATCGGTGGCGTCGTACACACGCACTCCAGCTATGCGACCGGATGGGCCCAGGCGCGGCTCCCCATCCCCATCTACGGGACCACCCACGCCGACCACTTGGCGAAGGACGTGCCCTGCACCTCGATCATGTCCGACGAAGCGGTGGAGCGAGACTACGAGGTCGAGACCGGAAATCAGATCCTGGAGTGCTTCGGCAACCGCGATGCCCTCGCCACCCCCATGGTGCTGGTGGCCGGCCACGGTGCTTTCACCTGGGGTGAGACGCCAGAGAAGGCCGTCTATAACGCTGCCGTGCTGGAGGAGCTGGCGCGGATGGCGTTCGTCACGCGGACCCTCGATCCGGCGGCGGCGCGGCTCCCGGATCGCCTGATCCGCAAGCACTTCGAGCGCAAGCACGGGAAGAACGCGTACTACGGACAATCCAAGTAAAGGGCGCATGCTGGAGCTGATCCGATCGGGCGGTGCCGTCCTCGGCATCGAGCTCGGGTCGACCCGCATCAAGGCCTCTCTGATTGCGCCGGACACCACGCCGCTCGCGTCGGGCTCGCACGCCTGGGAGAGCCGGCTCGAGGACGGCGTCTGGACGTACGACATGACGGACGTCTGGCAGGGGCTGGCGGCTTGCTACGCCTCGCTCGTCGAGGATGTGCGCGCCCGCTACTCACAAGCGCTCACGACCGTCGCCGCCATGGGCGTGAGCGGGATGATGCACGGGTATGTGGCGCTCGACCGGGAGGGGAAGCTCCTGGTCCCCTTCCGCACCTGGCGGAACAACGTCACCGGCAAGGCCTGCTCCGAGCTGACCCCGCTCCTCGACTTCGCCGTGCCGCAACGCTGGAGCATCGCCCACCTCCACCAGTCGATCCTGGAATCACAGCCGCACGTGCCACGGATCGCGCGTCTCACGACGCTCGCGGGCTACGTCCACTGGAAGCTCACCGGCCAGCACAAGATGGGCCTCGGGGAGGCCTCCGGCATGTTTCCCATCGACCCGCAGACGGGCGACTGGGATGCCACGCGGATGGCCAGGTTCGACGGTCTGATCGCGCCGCGCAAGCTGGGCTGGAAGCTGCGGGACATCTTGCCCGACGTCATGCCTGCCGGTCGTCCCGCCGGGCAGCTCACCGCCGAGGGCGCGAAGCTCGTCGACCCGACGGGCAGGCTCCCGCCCGGCATTCCGCTGTGCCCACCCGAGGGCGACGCGGGCACGGGCATGGTCGCGACCAACGCGGTTCGCCCGCGCTCCGGGAACGTGTCGGCGGGGACCTCGGTGTTCGCGATGATCGTCCTCGACAAGAGCCTGTCGCAGGTCCACGAGGAGATCGACATCGTGGTCACGCCGGACGGCAAGCCGGTGGCGATGGCCCACGCCAACAACGGGTCCTCCGACCTCGACGCATGGATCGTCCTGTTCGGCCAGGTGGCCAAGGCGCTCGGCGCCGAGGTATGGCCGCAGGAGCTTTACGAAAAGCTCCTGCCGCTCGCGGCGCAGGGCGATCCGGACGCGGGCGGGCTCCTCGCCATCAACTACGTCTCCGGCGAGCACATCACCGGCTTCACCGAGGGCCGCCCGCTGTTCGCGCGGAGCCAGAACGGCAAGCTCACCCTGCCGAACTTCGTTCGCGCGATGACCTACGCCTCGCTGTGCGCCCTGCGGACCGGCATGAACGTCCTCACCGAGAAGGAGGGGGTGGTCATCGACGAGATCCGCGGCCACGGCGGCTTCTTCAAGGGCGGCGACACCGGGCAGCGCATGATGGCCGCCGCGCTCAACGTCCCGGTCAGCATCCCAGCAACGGCCGGTGAAGGCGGCGCCTGGGGCATGGCCGTGCTGGCCGCCTACACGCTAGCCGAAGGCGCGACGCAGTCGCTGCCCGACTACCTCGACGCGCGAATCGCCAAGAGCATCGGCAAGCCGGTCAAGCCCGAGCCGCGGGACGTGAAGGGCTTCGCCGAATTCTTCGCCCGCCACGCAAGGGGCCTCGCGATCGAGCGCGAGGCGATCGAGGCGCTGGAGTAGCCAGTAGGGATCGGGGCGCGGGCCGAGGCACCCAGATCCGTGACCCAGCGGATCAGGCGCCACGCAGCGCGAGCGGATCCCGCGATCCGGCACCATTCGATCGACGGTGCGGGCGGTGGGCGCTCGCGGCGGGCCGCAACGGCAATCCGTCCGGCTCTCCGGCACGCGCCGGAGAAATCTTTCCGCCGGGGTTCGAGACGCTCATCGGCGCGACGCGGCCGGTCTCGTGCCACGACGGTCCCATTTTCAGACGAGCGGGAGAAAGTCGGTCGTAGGCCACCGGCGCCGAGGGGCGGGTGGTCGCGCAGCCAAAGATCGCGGAACCTGAGACCGAACACAGAAACAAGCCCAAGCACCACCTCCCGATTGCCGAAGACCGTCCGGCATCGCGTGGGGGGGCGCTCATGGTCGTCTCGCTTCGCATGGTGCAGGATCAGCTTCTACACCGACGACGACGCCGGTCAAATATCGCTCGGTGTCTCGG
>CAYTTF010000336.1:0-5454 GCA_964440665.1 uncultured Myxococcales bacterium
TGGGCGAAGCCCGACTTGCCGGGCTCGACCTCGTTGCGGCTGCCGGTGCGCACGACCGAGTAGTAGGCGACCAGGCCGGGCGAGTCGTAGGCGACCACGTAGACCCGCAGGCCGTTGGCGAGCGTCTTGTCCTTCACGGGGAACGGGAACGCCAGGCCGCCACCCGAGGCCGGCGCCGCCGCGGGCGGGGCCGCCGCCGGGGCCCCCGCCGGGGCCGCCGCTGTCGGTCGCGTCAGGGCCGCGAGGAGTGGCAGCGCCAGCGCGGTCGCGAAGAGGGCGGTTGTCAGGACAAAGCGCATCGGACCTCCGATAGGATGGAAAGGCGACGATGAAAACAGAATCGCCGAGCGGCCACAACCGATTCTCGGTCAGCGGGCGATTGCTTCACGCCGGCCGCCTCGTGGCGGGCGCGCTGATCGTTGACGGGGGCCGGATCGTGGAAGTCCGAACGGAGGCCGTGGGCGCGCTTCCCGAACCACGGTTAGAGGCCGATATCGTGTCACCTGGTCTGGTCGACTTGCAGTGCAACGGTTCTCTCGGATTCGAGGTGACCGACGGTGCCAGCGCGCTCGACATCATGGCGTCCCGCCTGACCCGCCGGGGGGTCACGACCTTTCTGCCGACGGTCGTGAGCGCGACGGCGACGCGTTATCGTTCCGCCGCCGCCCTCATACATCGAATCGTCCGGACGCCTTGGGGGTCGCGGGTGCCGGGGCTGCATCTGGAAGGACCCTTGCTCTCACCGGCGCGCGCGGGGATTCACGACGCGCGCGCCATTGCGGCGGCCGACGCCACGCTCGACGAGGTGCTCGAACATTTGCTGGCGGCCGGCGCCCTCCGGCTCGTCACACTGGCGCCCGAGCGTCCGGGCGCGCTGGCACGAATACGGCGCCTCGTCGCGGCGGGCGTCGCCGTCAGCTTGGGCCACACCGACGCCACGTTCGACCAGATGATCGCGGGGATCGACGCGGGCGCGACGCTGGTGACACATCTCTTCAACGCCA
Source organism: uncultured Myxococcales bacterium (assembly GCA_964440665.1). Lineage (GTDB taxonomy): Bacteria > Myxococcota_A > Polyangia > Fen-1088 > Fen-1088 > JADGRB01. Next base: position 1,005 of record CAYTTF010000336.1, read on the forward strand.
TGTCGGGCCTGCACCACCGAGCGCCCGGCGCGGTGGGCGCGGCGTTGACCGACGATCGCGTGGCCGTCGGCCTGATCGCCGATGGGGTACACGTGCACCCGGCGGCCTTGAAGCTGGCGATGCGCGCGAAAGGCGCCGATCGGATCGTGCTCGTGACCGACGCGGTAGCGGCCGCGGGGGCGGGGCCGGGCAGCTATCGGGTGGGCGGTGTTTCGGTCATCTCCGACGGGGAGAGCGTACGCCTCGCCGACGGTACGCTGGCGGGCTCGACGCTCACGATGGATCGGGCGGTGCGCACGATGGTGAGCCTGGGTGGGGCGCGGATCGAGGAGGCGCTCACTATGGCCAGCACGGTTCCCGCCGCACGGGTCGGGCTGGCCGACCGCGGCACCCTGGCCGTCGGTCGGCGCGCCGATCTTGTGCTCTGGTCGGCCAACCTGGAAGTCGAGGCAACGATCGTGGGCGGCGAGGTCGCTTTTCGAGCCTGAGTCAGTGGACGCGGGTGGTGTGCGGCAGATCGGCCAGCACCTCGGTCTCACGCGCGCCGAGCACCTCGAGGCGCTCGGCGAAGACGTCGGCGGACACCAGCGGTCGCGCCAGGTCCAGGAAGATGTCGGCGTGCCGCTCCTCCGCGTCGGCGAGCGCCGTGTAGAAGTCGGCCAGCTCGGCGTCGCCGGAGCGGGCGAAGCCACGGGCCAGCAGCCCCAGCCGCTCGTGCGAGCGCGCCTCGATGAACGCCGCGACCAGCAGCGCGTCGAGCAGGCGCTCCGGCTCGCGGCCACGCACCTCCGCCAGCAGCGCCCGCGCGTAGTGATTCGGCGTGTCCGTGCGCGGCACCCACCCGCGCCGCGCCATGAGCGCCCCGACCTGGACCACGTGGCTGGTCTCCTCGTGCGCGAGGCGCGCCAGCTGCCCGGCCGACGTCCCGCGGTGCGGATAGCGCCGCACCAGCGACAGGGCGTTCTCCGCCGCCTTCCGCTCGCAATGCAGATGATCCGAGAGCAACACCGGCAGATCGACCGAGCTCGCCGCGAACCAACGCGGGTGGGTGCAAGAGCGGAGGATGGCGGTCATGGCGTCTCGGATCGAAGGCCAGCCTATCCGATGTTGCTCATGGTGGCTCAGAGCAACGCCAGCAGCGCCGAGATCCCGGCGCCCAGCGTGTAGAGCGACTCGCCCGCGATGAGGCCGCCGCCCAGCAGAGACGGGGTGCTCATGTCCTCGGGGAGGCTGTCGCCCTGCTCGGGGGCTGGGTGGACCGGGCGCCGCCGAGGCGCCAGCGCCGAGGAGAGCAGGCTCCCGGCCGCGAACCAGGCGCAGGTTCCGAGATCCAGAAAACCGCCGGTAGACGAGGCGTACGGGCTCCCGAGGAGCACGGCGTCCACGATCCACCCGACGGCGAATCCGAGCGTGCCCGAAGCGATGAAGCGCTTGTAGCCCGCGCTGCGCCCCAGCAGCTTGCGCGCGACTTCGATCCCGAAGCCGATGCCGAGCCCGATCCAGAGCGCCTCCACCTGGGTGTGCGCGAGGTGCCCGATCCCGCGGATGGCGCCCACGAACTTGAACGTCATCGCCGACTGCCAGACCCCGACGCGCGCCTCGGGATGGGCGAAGGTGTCGACCCGCAGCACGGGGTACGCGTTCATGAAGAACTGCGTCAGAACGATGCACAGCACCGTGCCGGCCACGATCCCGACCGCCTGGTAGCGAAACTGGATCGCGCGATCGGACCCCAGGCGCCACCCGGTGGAACGATCCTGCTGCATGTCGACGCCGACGGTGCAGGAGATGAGCAGGATGCTGCCGGCGGTCATGGCGACGATCGGCGAGCGCAGCCCCAGCGCCGACATCAGCAGCACCGCCATCACGAACGCGCTGGAGATTGGGTTCCAGTCCGAGATCCCGTCGGAGATGCCGTTGACGAAGACGAACAGGAACGCCAGGGCGATCGCCACCAGGATGAAACCGAGCGGCTGGTGAAGCAGCAGGGTCGCCACCGCGACGACGGCCGCGCCCCAGACGAGGACCCAGGCGATCAAGCGCCCCGTGCCGAGGCCGGCCGACGGCAACGCCGAGGCGTCGATGGCGCGCCGGGTGCGCGCCCGGCGGACGGCCTCGACGCCGATCAGGGTCAGATCGACGATCGCGGCGCCGAAGACCATCGCGAGGCCGACCAGGAAGCCGATCTTCCGAAACGGATCGTGCGGTCCCAGGATGCCGGCTGCCCGCAGGTGCGGTACCAAGAGCGCGCCCACGGCGCCCATCACCAACGTCGGCACGCCGATGCGCGAGCCCACGATGAGACCCGCGCCCACCGTCGACGCCGAGATGCCGATGCGGCCCAGCCAGGTCACCCGCGAGACCAGCGCGCCGAGCGCGATCCCGCCCGCGGTCCCGCCGCCCAGCTTGCCGATCGAACGGCGCAGGAGGCGCTTGTCGGTCAGCGCGCGCAGGATGTTGGCGACCGCGTGTCCCGACGGGAATTCGAGCTGCAGCCGGTCGACCAGGATCGGCGTGTAGAGCATGCCGACGCCGATCCCGAACATACCGACGCAGCCGAAGTACAGGCCCATCTTCCAGGGCGCCGGCAGCGGCATTCCTAGCCAGACCATCGCTTGGATGAGCACGCCCATCCCGGCCATCGACGCCACCGAGGCGGCCATGGTCTGGATGTAGTTGGCGCCGTGCTTGCCCTCGACGCCGTAGCCCGTGGTGACGCTGCTGCCGAGGATGCCCGCCAGCACCTGGCCACCGACGGAGAACCCCAGGCTGAAGGTCATATAGGCGCTGGTGATCCCGCCGAGCGGACCGAGGATGAAGAGCGCGACCGACGCGAGCAGCACGTGGTATCCGATGCTCCCGGGCGCGGGCAGGAAGCGGCGCAGCGATTTGCTCATGTGCGTTGCCGCCCCTCCGCACCGTGCAAGCGCGCGCGGCCAATGAGAACGGCGCGCCGCACGTAGTCGACGAGGGCCGTCACGCCGAGCACGAACGCCAGGGTGGCGAGCGCGCGCGCCGGAAACCCCAGCATGAGCGCCGCGATCGCCAGAAACTGCGCGACGGTCGCCGCCTTGCCGAGCAAGCTGGCGCGGAAGTCGTAGCGCAACCAGCGCCGCAGCGTGGGGCTCGCGCGGTAGACGATCACCATCGGAAGCTGCAACAGCTCGCGCGCCACGATCAGCGCCAGGATGGCGAAGGAGACCCCGCGCTCGAAGTGGAGCGCGGCCAGCACCGCCGCGATGAACAGCTTGTCGCAAGTGGGATCGAGCCAGGCGCCGGCGCCCGCCACGTCGAGGCCACGCCGGCGCGCCAGGGTGCCGTCGAGCACGTCGGTCACCGCCGCCACCGCCATGACGCCGAGCGCGCGCACCGCGTGCGCGGGCGTCGGCCCGAGCGCGACCCAGAACAGCCATCCGAGCGGCAACCGGGCCAGGCTGAGCAGGTTGGGGAGCGTGAAGAAGGCGAATGGAGGCGACCCGGACATCGGCCTTGGGCAAGCGTAACATTGACGGGCTGTCCTCATGCGTGTCGCCGACCCTTCCGACCCTTCCGATCTTGCCGATCTTGCCGCGCTTGCCGATCCGCCGAGGTCCGACGATGAGATCGTCCGCGGCGTCATCGAGGGTCGTCCGGTGCGAATCGTCGCGGTGACCAGCACCGCCCTGGCGCGCGAGGCCGCCCGGCGGCATGGTGCGGGGCCGGCGGCGTCGATCGCGCTCGCCCGCGGGCTCACCGCGGGCCTCTTGCTGGCGACGCTCACCAAGGACGACGAGCGGGTGACGCTGCAGGTGCTGGGAGACGGGCCCCTCGGCGGGCTCACCGTCGACGCCACCGCCGCCGGCACGGCGCGCGCCTACGTCAAACATCCCGGCGTGCCGCTGGCGGCGTCGTCCGGGGCACGCGCCAGCCTGGCCGCGGCGGTTGGGCGCAACGGCCTCGTGAGCGTGCTCCGCGACGTCGGTCTGGGCGAGACCTTCAGCGGTCGAACCGCGATCGCGACGGGCGAGATCGACGAGGACGTCGAGCGTTACCTCGAGGCGAGCGAGCAGATCGCGAGCGCCCTCGCCTGCGACGCGACGCTGGCCCCGGACGGAACGATCGCTTTCGCCGCCGGAATTCTGGTCCAGGCGCTTCCCGGCGGCGACGGCGCGGCCCGGGTGGCCGCTGCGCGCCTTCTTCTGGCGGGCGGCGAATTCTTGCGCGCGCTCGGAGCCGGGCCGCGCGACGGCGAGGCGGTTGTCGCCGCCGTGCTCGGCGGCCAGCTCGGCGAGGCCCGGATCCTCGACCGGCGCCCGGTCCGTTTCGATTGTCCCTGCTCGCGCGACCGGGCCGGGACGTCATTGGCGCTGCTCGGTGACGCGGAGCTGACGGCGATGATCCTCGACGACGGCAGGGCCGAAGTGACCTGTAACTTCTGCCGCGCCCGCTACGAGTTCGACGAAGCCGCGCT
>CAYTTF010000337.1:0-5447 GCA_964440665.1 uncultured Myxococcales bacterium
GACCATCGACGGCGTGGTGGCGGTCATCGACTCGGGGCTCGCGCGCGTCGCCACGCATTCGCCCTGGACCGGAGTGCCGACGCTGGCGCTCGCCAAGATCAGCCAGGCGGCGGCCGATCAACGTGCCGGACGCGCCGGACGCACCCGCCCGGGCCGCGCGTTGCGGCTCTACACCCGCCACGACTTCGCCGGACGACCGCTCTACGATCCGCCCCAGATCGCGCGCGCGGATCTGGCAGAGCTCGCGATGACGCTGGCCGCGCTGGGGGTGGCCGATCCCGACGCGCTGGCCTGGCTCGAGGCGCCGCCCGCGACGGCCTGGGGCGCGACGCGCGAGCTGCTGGGGCGGCTGGGCGCGATCGAAAAGGACGGCGCGGAGGCCGGACGCCTCACCGCGGTTGGTCGCCGCATGCTTCGGTTTCCCGTGCACCCGCGGCTCGCGCGGCTGGTGGTGGAGGGCGAGGCGCGTGGTGCGGGCGACGCGGCCGCGTTGGCCGCCGCGCTGGTCTCGGAACGCGACATCCGCACGACGGCCCGCACGCCATTTGGCCCGGGCCGCGGCGCCAAGATCGATCGCGGCGCCGATCTCGTCGATCTCGTCGATCTCTATCGCGAAGCGGAGGCGGCGCGTTTCAGCCCGGGCGCGCTCCGGCGACTGGAGATCGACAGCCGCGCCGCCGACGAGGTGGGCCGGGTCCGCCGGCAGCTGGCCGGCGCCCTAGACAGCCGCGCGCGGCCAAAAGACGGCGCCGCGGAGATGCGCGGCCTGCGCCTCGCGATCCTGGCCGCCTTTCCCGATCGGGTGGGGCGGCGGCGCGAGGCCGCCGGACGAGCCGTGGTACTGGCGGCGGGCGGCAGCGCGGAGCTGGGGTTCGAATCGGCGGGTGACTGGATGGTGGCGGTCGACGTCGAAGATCGGCACAGCCAGGGGCTCGGCGCCCGCGGGCCGGTCATCCGTCTCGGCTCCCTCATCGAGCCCGATTGGCTGCTCGATCTTTTTTCCGATCGGATCGAGGAGGTCGATCGGAGGGCGTTCGACGCCGATACCGAACGGATCGAGCGCACCACCGGCCTGCGTTTTGGCGCGCTCATGCTCGACGAGCGTGTCGAGCCGGCGCCCCCCGACGAAGAAACAGCGCGCCTGCTCGCCGCGGCGGCGCTCGCGCGCGGGATCGATCGCCTTCCGGGCGGCAACGTGATCCCGCCGCTGCTGCGCCGGCTGCGCTTCGCGCGGCACGCTGCGCCCGAGTCGCCGCTTCCCGACCTCGGCACCGACGCTGTCGCGGATCTGGTGCGACTCGGCTGTATCGGTCGGCGGAGCTTCGCCGAGCTTTCGGCACCCGATGCCGATCTGGGCGCGACCATCCTGGGCGCGCTGCCGACGGAGGCGCGCCGTGCGCTCGATCAGTTGGCCCCGACGCAGATCAAGCTCGGTGGTGGCCGCTCGGTGCAGGTCCATTACGACGAAGGCGCCCCGCCCTGGATCGAATCGCGCCTGCAGGACTTCTTCGGAATGGAGGCCGCGCCGGCGATCGGCGGAGGCCGCGTGCCGCTCACCGTGCACCTCCTGGCGCCGAGCGGACGCGCGGTTCAAGTGACCCGCGATCTCGCCGGATTCTGGACGCAGCACTACCCTGCCCTTCGGCGCGAGCTCGGCCGTCGCTACCCGAAGCACGCCTGGCCGGAGGATGGCGCGACGGCGCGGCCGCCACCACCGTCGCCGCCGCGGCGACGTTAGCAACGTTAGAGGGAGACCTTCCGCGCGTCTATACTGGGGCGATGGCCCCCTTCGATCGGCAGAGCCGGCAGGCCCACGAGGCGCGGCGGGCGCGGTTGGCGGCGCTGCTCGGCAAGCGCCCCGCGCTGATCGCGGCCGGCCTGCCGCGCCCGCGCAACTACGCGGCGAACCTCTACCCGTACCGCGCCAGCAGCCATTTCCTGTACCTTTTCGGGCAACCGCTGCGCGGGGCCGTCGCGGTCTACGACGGTGCCGGGTTCACGCTCTATCTGCCCGAGCCGCAGCCCGACCAGGCGCTGTGGGAGGGAGCCCCGCCGTCATTCGAAGACGTGGCGGCCGCGACCGGTTGTCCGGTGCGGCCCCTGGCCCGCCTGCCGGCCAGCGTGCGCGGCCGCGCCGTGGCCACGCTCACCGCGCCCGACGTCGAGACCTGCCTCGAGCAGAGCCGCCTGCTGGGCCGAGAGATCCGCCGCGGCGTGATCGACGTGCTGGACGCGCCGCTCGCCGACGCCATGATCGAGCTGCGGCTCCAGCACGACGCCGCTGCCGTGGCCGAGCTGCGCCTGGCGGCGGAGGCGACCGCCGGCGCGCACCGCGCCGGGATGGCGGCCACCCGCTCCGGTCGCACCGCGGCCGCCGTCCGCGCCGCCATGGAGTCCGTGTTCATCGCGCGCGGTATGACCTGCGCCTACCCTTCGATCGTGACGCCCCACGGCGAGATCCTGCACAGCGAGCGTTACGATCACGAGCTATGCGATGGCGATCTCCTGCTGGCGGACGTCGGGGCCGAAACGCCGGGAGGCTGGGCCGGCGACGTCACGCGAACCTGGCCGGTCTCGGGCCACTTTTCGTCCACCCAGCGCGAGCTATACGAGGTGGTCCTAGAGGCGCAGCGGCGGGCGATCGCGGCGGTGACGCCCGGGACGCGCTACCGCAACGTCCATATTCTCGCCGCCCAGAGCCTGGCATCCGGCCTGGTCGATCTGGGCATTCTGCGGGGCAATCCGATCGAGCTGTGCGCCGACGGCGTCGTCGCACTGCTATTCCCCCACGGGATCGGCCACCTGCTGGGGCTGGACGTCCACGACATGGAGGACCTTGGCGATCGCGCCGGCTACGCCCCCGGCCGCGAGCGCGCCAAGGAATTCGGCTTGCGTGCGCTACGTTTAGACCGCGACCTCCTGCCGGGGATGGCCATCACGATCGAACCCGGAATCTACCTGTCGCCGGCGATTCTCGAAGATGAAGCGCTGACGCGCGTCGCGGGCGATCGACTCGACCGGCGGCGCCTGGCGGCCTTCGCAGATGTCCGCGGAATCCGGATAGAGGACGACGTGCTGGTCACCGAAAGCGGCCGCGAGATCCTGACCGACGCGATCCCCAAGTCCATCTCGGCCGTCGAAGCCGCGATCGCCGGCTGAGCCGCGTCGATTCATCTGGACGACCGCGTACCGAAAGTGCTGAAATAGTTTTTGGCTCGAAAGAATCTCCCGACGAAAACTGTCGAACGAAGACTCTGACCGTTTTGGGTCACTTGGATTCTCGCCTCGCTTTTCGGTCCCTTTGCGATCTCGGCCTCGTGGCAACTTTCGAGGAGGTCCCGTGGAGAAGCTCGAACCACAGCAGTTACCCGGTCTGATACGCGATCTCCAGGCCGAGCGACGCACGCCGGGACCTCCCGGGCGACGCCCGCAAACCCAAATGCACGAGATGGCGCGGCGGCGCATCGAGGCACCTCTCGAGATTCTGGACTGGGCGATGCGCGATCGTCGCTGGTCGTTCACACTCGCCGAGATCATGGCCGGAACGGTGGGCCGACCGCGAGAGCTGGCGGCACGGCTGCTCGTGGCGATCGTCGACGAGCTGGAAGAAGAGGACGAGCTTCTCGCCGCAGAGGCCAGCGCCACCTAGGCGTGTCGGCCAGACGTTTCGGGATTGTCCGCAGCAGGTATCGGGCGGATCGATCGGACGTCGTGGGGGCTCGGGACGAAGTTTTTGCGGCAGTTTTTTTTGCACCAGTCGACCGGCGGCTTTATATGATCGGTCCATGAAAACCACCGGCCGGAAGACAGTGAAGGGGGACAAGGTCTCGGCACCAAAAGCGGTCAAGGCGGCGCCCAGCAAGGCGGCGATCGCGGCCACGCCGGTCCCCACCCACGACCAGATCGCCAAGCGATCCTACGAGCTGTACCTCGAGCGCGGATCGGTCGACGGTTACGCCAGCCAGGACTGGATCCGCGCCGAAGCCGAGCTCAAGAGTTCATAAGATCGGGACCCTCAGAGGGTCCCGCGGCCCCCCGCGATGAGCTCCGGCGGGCAAAGCCCGCCTGCGCTCACGCGACTATCGTCGGGACCTTGTCGCTCAGCTATAGCGGCTCAGGATCAGGCAGGCGTTCGTCCCGCCGAATCCAAAGCTATTGCTGAGCGTGTACTGCACCCGCGCCTCGCGCGCCGTGTTCGGAACGTAGTCGAGATCGCAGTCGGGATCGGGCGTCGTGTAGTTGATGGTCGGCGGGATCCCGCCGCGCGCCAGCACCAGCGCGCAGATGGCGGTCTCCACGCCGCCGGCGGCGCCCAGCATGTGGCCGGTCATCGACTTGGTCGAGCTCACCATCAGCTTGCGGGCAGCGTCGCCGAACACCTTCTTGATCGCCAGGGTTTCGGTGGCGTCGTTGATCTTGGTCGAGGTTCCGTGCGCATTGATGTAGCCGATGTCGGCCGGGGTCAGCTTGGCGTCCTTGAGCGCGAGCTTCATGCAGCGCTGCGCCCCTTCCCCCTCGGGCGCCGGCGAGGTGATGTGGTGCGCGTCGGCGTTGAGGCCGTACCCGCGGAGCTCGGCGTAGATCTTGGCGCCCCGCCCTTTGGCGTGCTCGAGCTCCTCGATGACCAGGATCCCCGCCCCTTCGGCAATGACGAAACCGTCGCGGTCGCGATCGAACGGACGCGAGGCCTGCTCGGGCGCCTGGTTGCGCGTGGACAGCGCGCGCATCGCGTTGAAGCCGCCGACGCCGAGGGGCGTGATGGTGGCCTCGGTGCCGCCGCAGATCATGGCGTCGGCATCGCCGCGCTCGATCACCCGGAAGGCATCGCCGATGGCGTGCGTTCCCGTCGAGCAGGCCGACACCTGCGACAGGTTCGGCCCCTTGGCGCCGAACTTGATCGATAGATTTCCGGACGCCAGGTTGACGATGATCATCGGCACGAAGAAGGGCGAAAACCCGTGACGAGGGCCCTTCTCCGAGAGCGACTTGCAGGTGGCCTCGATGGTCGTCACGCCACCCAGCCCGGCTCCGACGAAGCAGCCGACGCGCTCCCCGAACTCGCCCTTGATCTCGATCCCGGAGTCCGCGACGGCCAGCGATCCCGCCGCCACCGCGTACTGGATGAACGGATCGAAGGTCTTGGCCTCGCGCGCGGTCATCCACTGGGTCGGATCGAACCCTTTCACCTCACCCGCGAAGTGGGTCGCGAACGCCGTGCTGTCGAAGCGCGTGATAGGACCGATTCCAGATCTGCCAGCCAGGAGACCCTGCCAGGTCTCCTCGGTGCCGATGGCGATCGGCGTGACCAGCCCGATCCCGGTGATGACGACCCTTCGTGCCATTCGCGATCTTCTCCCGAGCGGCGACGGCCGCGTTGCTTACTTGGCGTGCGACTTGATGTAGTTGATGGCGTCCCCGACGGTCTTGATCTTCTCGGTGTCCTCGTC
>CAYTTF010000338.1:0-5439 GCA_964440665.1 uncultured Myxococcales bacterium
CGGCGGCGAGGAGAACCTCTGTCCCCGCCAGCAGGCCACCTGCATGGGCCACCACGGCGGACTGGCGGACCGGATCCGGATCGACGGACGCTTCGCCTTCGCGCTTCCGCCCGACCTCAACAGCGCCGCGGCGGCACCGCTGCTCTGTGGGGGGGTCACGGTCTACGCGCCGATGCGCCGCTATGGCATCGGCGCCACCAGCAGCGTCGCGGTCATCGGGATCGGCGGTCTCGGACACATGGCGATCCGGATGTTGCGTGCCCTCGGCGCCGAGGTCACGGCCTTCTCGACCTCGCCCGACAAGAAGCCCGAGGCTCTGGCCATGGGGGCGCACGATTTTGCCTCCTCGACCGACGCGCGGGACATCCGCAAGCACTTCGGCCGATTCGATCTGATCCTGTCGACGGTCGCCGCCCGCCTGGATTGGACGACCTATCTTCAGACCTTGAAGGCCAACGGAACCCTGTGTCTGCTCGGCATCCCGCCGGGGATGATCATGCAATTCCCGCCGTCGCTGCTCATCACCGGCCAGCGGTCCATCACCGGGAGCGACATCGGGGGCCGCGCCGTCATTCGCGAGATGTTGCGATTCGTGACCCGCCACGGGGTGGTCCCGCAGATTCAGCGAATGCCCATGGTCGAGGCCAACGCCGCCGTGACGCGACTTCGGCAGAACCAGGTACGCTATCGGCTGGTCCTCGAACGCTGACGGCGTAGGTATGACGAAACCCCAATCGGACCGTCCCCCCATATGGCTCGCGCTGGTCCGCACGATGCGGCCCAAGCAGTGGATCAAGAACCTGCTGGTATTCGCGGCGTTCGTCTTCACGATCAACGAACGTTGGCGGCCGCTTTCGGCTTCGATGTGGGATCTGCTGGGGCGGTCCGCCGCGACGTTCGGGCTTTTCTGCCTCATCTCCAGCTCCATCTATCTGCTCAACGACGTGCTGGACGCCGAGAAGGATCGGCAGCACCCGACCAAGCGAAACCGTCCGGTCGCCGCGGGCCAGCTCCGTCCCGGGGTGGCCATCCTGGCCGCCGTCCTGCTGATCCCGGGTTGCTTGGTGGCGGCCTACCTGCTCAGTCCCGCATTTGCGGGCATCGCGGCGGGCTACCTGGTCTTGCAGTTCGCCTACATCTTCCTGCTCAAGAACCTGGTGCTTCTCGACGTTTTCATCCTCGCGATCGGATTCGTGCTGCGCGCGATCTCGGGTGCCGTGGTGATCGGGGCCGCGATCTCCCCCTGGCTCTACATCGTGACGCTGCTGGGGGCGTTGTTCCTGGGCCTCTCCAAGCGGCGGAACGAGCTTCTGCTGCTCGACAGCGCCGCCGGCGAGCATCGGAAGAACCTCGAGACCTATACACCCTCCCTGGTCGACAGCCTGACCAGCATCGCCGCCTCGTCGACGATCATGGCCTATTCGCTCTACACGTTCACCTCGCCAAAGCTTCCCGCCAACAACCTCATGATGCTGACCATTCCGTTCGTGATCTTCGGGCTCTTCCGATATCTCTATCTCGCCCACGCGCAGAACGCCGGCGGCAGCCCCGAGGAGGTCTTCCTCAAGGACAAGCCGCTCATCGGCACCATCGGGCTTTGGATCCTCTGCACCGGCCTGATTCTGAGCCTGCGGCGCTGAGCGGCTGAACGCCCCGAGGCGTCACACGCGCACGATCCGGAGCGCGCCGCGGCAGTTGCTAAAGGGCGCGAAGGTCGGGTGCAGCTTTCGTCGCTGGATCTTGCCGGTGTGCGTGCGGGGAATCGGCGCGGCGCCGTGCAGGATCACCTTGGGGCGCGCATCGGCGGGCATGTCGCCGGCCGTCTTGGTGAGGCGGCCGGCCAGCTCGTCGCCGATCTCGTTGCCTTCGATATAGACGCCGATCTCTTCGCCGTGCACCTCGTGCGGGAACCCGAGCACCACCAGACGCCCTTCCAGCTCGGGCAGATCGGCTAGGATCCGCCGTTCGATCGCGAGCGGGCTCAGCTTGTCGCCGTCGCGAATGATGATCTCTTTGATCCGGCCGGTGATGAAGAAGACCGGCTCGTCGCCCGCCAGACGAAAGAAGCCCTCGTCGCCGGTGCGCAGCCATCCGTCCTCGGTCATCGCCGCCGTGGTGGCGGCGGCGTCCCGGAAGTAGGCCAGCATCGTGCTGTGTCCCCGGATCTGGAGCTCGCCGCGCTGCTCGGCCGACGCCGTCTCGCCATTCGGACCGACCACCCTCACCTCGGTGCCGGGTAGGGGGCTTCCGATCGAAGTGAGCTCGTCGCCGGTGAGCAAGCGCCGGCGCTCGTCATCGGGCAGATCGGGCGAGAGGCAACAGGCGAAGTTGGTGTATTCGGACAAACCCCACCCCTGCACCAGTGGGATCGAAGTCTTGGCCTCGAACGCCTGCGCCAGCGCCACCGAGAGGGGAGCCGACGAAACCAGAACCGCGCGCAAGGTGGGGACCTGGTCCCGGCGCAGGCCAACCTGAAGGAGCGGCGTCAGCAGCGTCGGAACGACGCTGGTCAAGGTGACCGACTCGGCGCGCATGACCTCCGCCCAGGAAAACGGATCGAAACGATCGGTAAAGACCAGGTGTCCCCCCGTCGTCAGGGTCGTCATCAAGCCGAACCCCAGCGCGTGCGCGTGATAGAGCGGCAGCACGGCGAACTGGGTCTCGTCCCGGAACCCGAAATTCACCGCCATGCTCCAGGCGTTGGCGAGCAGGCTCCTCTGGCCCAGCGCGACGCCTTTCGGATTGCCGGTGGTGCCCGAGGTGTAAAGGACGATCGCCATCGTCTCGGCCAGCGAATCGGCGGCGGGGGAGCCCGGCAGGGGCGCGCCCGAGGTTTCCGGGGCTGACCCGGGCTCATCTTCGAACGCGCAGGTGGTCTCCGGTCGCCGGAGGAGCCGCGCGAGGAGCTAGCGGGCCCCGAAGATCAGCCGGGACTCCGAGTGTTCGAGGATGTAGTCCCAGTCCGACGGCTGCGTCGTCGGATTGAGGGGGACCACCGCGGCGCCGAGCCGCATGGCCGCCAGGATCAGCGCCGGAACCTCCAGCCGGTTCGGCGACAGCACCGAGACACAGTCTCCACGGCGGACCCCGAGCTCGTCGCGCAGGCGTCGGGTGAACCGATCCACGCCCGCCAGCAACTGGCCGTAGCCGAGGCGTCCGACCCGCGTCTTGCCCCGGTAGAAGGTGAGCGCTGGCCGATCGGCCGGCAACCGCCGGAGCCCCTCCAAAAGATCCGACACCTCCGCATAGCGGGCGATCGGGTCTCGCGGTGAATCGGGCGGGGTCATGTCGCCAGCATGAACGAGTACTCGTAGTGCTCCTGGATCCGAGCCGAGATGATGTTGAGCTCGTCGGGCGAATACCGCCAGTCGATGTCGGGCGCGCACTCTTCCAGCGTGGTCACGCCGAAGTAGAGCGGCTGGAAACCCATCTTGAGGTAGGTCTGCGCGTAGCTGGCCGCGATGGCCGTCTCGTCGTCGAAGATCGCGTCGCGGTGACCGAGCCCCGGGTAGTTGGATTTGGCGAACGAGCCCACCTTGCCCGCGTCGTTCCAGTGGAGCGCCACGCAGTGGCCGACCTCTTCCCCCGAGACGGGATCGCGGCGGTGGATGGCCAGCAGGCGCCGCTTGACGTCGCCGAACAGCAGCTCCAGCAGCCCGTAAGCCAGGATGGCGGAGTCGATGCAGGTGATCTTGTCACTGTGGAGCGAGGCCTGGACGGACTGGACGCGGTAGGCGTTACGCCAGTCTTCCAGGTAGCCGATTCCGTCGAGAACGCGGCGCAGATCCTCGGGCACCTCGAGCGGACCCCCGCTGAGCTCTCGAATACGTCGGAACTCGGCCTCTCCGTAGGTGAGCGATCCGGGAGGCAAGCCCGAGGCCTACTCGGAAAGCAGGTCGCAGGGTGCGCGCGGAATCGTCGGGAATCGGGCGTAGAACGTGTCGATGCCGTCCATGAACAGATAGAGGTGCTCGGCCATCGAGCGGACGATGTTCAGCGCGTCGTCGACTTCGGCCCGCGTCAGCGGCGGGATGCTCTGGCACATCTCCAGGAAGACGTTCTCATGCCCGAGCTTCTGGTCGGCGTTGGTGTGCGCGATGAAGGCGTCGATCACCTTGTCCGTGTACGGATAGTGCTTCCGCATCGCATCGTAGAAGTCGTTGATCGAGTCGTTGTCCTTCTCTTCGCCGGTGTTCTCGGTCATCTGCAGAAGCTCGTTCCCCGCGTAGTAGCCGAACGAGTTGCGGGCCGCCGACTCGCTGAGGAAGTTCACCAGCGCGCGCGTGCTGGGCAGCGGCTGGGCGCGCAGGATCAGGTCGTTGGGGAACAGGCTCTGCAGGCCCTTTCGGTAGATGTCGCCGTGGTTGTACTCCTCGATGAAGTGCCGGGCGAGGTGCGGCATCATCTCGGGCGTGGCGTTCGCCGCCGCGATGGCCATGTGCTCGAAGGCTCCCTCGATGTAGTGATACTTCTCGAAGGCGAACCCCAGCACTTGCGCGCGCGTCGCTTTGCCGGTCACGACCTTCTCCCAAAAGGGGTGATCGTAGATCGGCTGCAGCCAGCTGTTCACGTAGGTCCGGTGGATCTCATAGAACTGCTCGCCGGTGATGCGCTCACCGCTGTCCGAATCCTTGAACGCCAGCACGCCGGTCTGTCCGAGCTGCTGGGTCAACGACTGGAGCCGCTTGGGCGACTCCGAAATCCGCTCGGCGATCCCACCGATGCCCGTGTTGCCGTCGAGGTACGGCAGCATCTTGTCGAAGAGCTTCGCGGCCGCGCCTTCCAGGGTCACTTCCTGACCCATGTACTGGATGGCGAGCTTGTCGTTTTTGCCATGCACGACCTTGGCCGTGCGCTTCAGAACAGGCAGCTGCATTTGCATCGAACTCCCCCTCTTCCTTCTCTTCCCACTTTTGCGTTGCCCGCGAAACCTAGTCGAGCAATTTGCTGAACGCCGGACGCGGCATCGGATTCGACCCCGCGTCGTAATACTTCTCGATGCTGTCGGTCCAGAGCCAGATGTGCTCGATCAGCTGATGACCGTAGTCGAGAATGCGACCGGCCCGGGCGGCCGGAATGGAGTCGACCTTGCTCAGGATGTCCAGGAACAGATCCGAGTGCTGGTACTGCACGTCGAGATCGAGGTGCGCGTAGATCGGCGCGATGGACTCCGGCGGAAGATCGTAGAGCTTCGCGCAGGTCTCGTAGTAGGGGTTGTAGGCGCCGCGGTCGACGGTCGTCCCTTCCAGCACCGCCGAGCAGATCGAATAGGCCAGGATATCGTCACGCGCCGCCTGTCGCATGAAGTTCGAGAGCGCCAGCGACATCGGCAGCGGCACCGACTTGGTGACGCTGTCCTCGGAGAAGCCCAGCGCCTTGAGCGCCTTGAGGAAGTAGTGGTAGTGGTTCCACTCCTCCGCGTAGTGCTTGGCGCGCATG
>CAYTTF010000339.1:0-5438 GCA_964440665.1 uncultured Myxococcales bacterium
CGAGACGGCGGTCGGGACGGCAGTCGGGACGGCGGTCGGGACAGTAGGAATAGACATGACATGATATCGCAAGCCGCAGCGCGGCGGCGGGACTCAGTTTTCTCGCTCGATCGGCCGAGATATAATGATCCCGTGAGGTTTGTATCTTCGGCCCGTCGACCCCCCCGGAACCGCGAGCGCGGCGTGTATTCCGTCGAGTGGGCGATGATTTTTCCGCTGCTGGTTTTGCTCATGTTCGGGGGCATCGAAGGGGGTCGGTTCGTCGTGTCGCGGGTGATGCTGAGCTATGCGGTCGTCGTCGGGGTGCGGGCCGCGACCTTGAGCGGCGCTTCGACCAGCTCGGTTCAAACCGCGGTCGTCGCTGCGGCACCGATGCTGCACCTCGCACCGTCGCAGGTGGAGGTGGCGGTCTCCGGCGGAGGGACTCTGCCAGCGACGGTGGGCAATACCGTCACCGTCTCGGTTGGCGTCGTCAACCCCGCCAACAAGTACAACTTTCGCTCGTTGATTCCGACCAAGTTCACGGCGCGCAGCTGGTCGGCCCGGTCGACGATGGTGGTCCGATGAGCAAGCGCCTCGATCCCCGCGATCCCGAACGGGGCTCGATCGCGATCATCGTCGTCGGTGTTCTGTTTGTCCTGTTCGGATTTGCCGCGCTGGCGGTCGACACAGGGTTTCTCTACACCCGGTCGCGCACGCTGCAAGCCGCCGCCGATTCGGCGGTGGCGGCGGGCATGACGGATCTGCAGGCCGGCAACCTAGCTACCGCGAAGAACGACGCCACGAACATGGCCAGCGCCTTTGCGACCGCGAACGGGTACACGCTCACGACCAACAGCACCACCGGCAGCACCAGCAGCCAGCTCCAGATCACGCTCGCGATGAACGAACCGATGTTCTTCGGTTCGATCCTCGGCTTTCACAGCAAGTCCCTGACGGCGAGGGCGGCGGGCCTGCTGAGCGGCGTCTCGGCTCCGGCGATTCTGGCCCTCGGGGGTTGCGGCACGGGAACGGGCATCAACGATCAAGGGAACGGGCCCATGACTATCAACGGCAACGTCGAAAGCAACGGCAACCTTAGCTTCAGCAACGGCCCCAGCAATCCGGTGACGGGATCCGGAGTTGCGTCCTCCCCCTGCGCGGGCCAACCGAACCTGGGCAGCGGCAATACCAGTTTTACCGGCGGAAC
This sequence comes from uncultured Myxococcales bacterium, assembly GCA_964440665.1. Lineage (GTDB taxonomy): Bacteria > Myxococcota_A > Polyangia > Fen-1088 > Fen-1088 > JADGRB01. The sequence goes on from CAYTTF010000339.1 coordinate 1,190, forward strand.
CGCCCCGGGCGGCCCCTTCCCGGATCCGTTTGCTGCGGCGCCTTCGAGTCTGCCGACCTGCACCTATGGGACTCTCGCGAGTACTTGGTCGATACCCTTTGCCCAATGGGGAGCAGGAGGCGTCCTGCCCCCAGGCGTCTATTGCTCGGGTGGCGATCTCAACGTTACAAGCCCCGCCGCATGCCAATGCATCGTTGCGAACAACGTCTCGTTCATTGCCCACGGGATCATCACTCTGCAATCCAATGCCGACAGCACCATCACCGCCAATCCCGCCATGCCCGACGGCATCGTCGCTTACACCTCAGCCGCCGGCACCTGTGGCAGCGGGCAACAGATACTCCTCGGATCTCAGGGCTTCGTCATTAACGGATCACTCTATGCGCCCAACGGTTGCGTGCACGCCAACTCGCAAGGGATCGTGACAATCAACGGATCGCTCGTCGGGAAAGACGTCGAGATCGGCGCGAGCTCCAGCGCCCTCTGGACGCTCGGCCCGAGCGGCGGCGGCGGCGGCGGCAGCAGCTGGCAGATGGTCCAGTAGCCGCGGTTCAGTTCAGTCGCCGGATCAGGTACGGCGTCCGGTAGCGGACGCGCCCTGCGATCGCGGACGCGGGCAACCCCAGGCGCACCTTGCCGCTGGCCGGCGGGAAGTCGACCTGGACGATGATCTTCCAGCTGGGGTTCGCGGGGCTGGTCACGCAGGTAACCGTAGCGGTGGTGTAGCCGGCCATGGTCGCGTTCATGTTCGCGGTCATGTAAGCGACCGCCGCGTTCTGCGCCGCCGTGATGACGCTGGCCGTATTTGCGTTCGCACAGTTGGGAATTGGGCCGCCCGCGTTGGCCGTCTTCGCGCTGGTCACGGCCTGCATGATCCCCGTCCGCGCGGCCTCGGTCGCGTTGACCCCGACGTAGAAGTAGTACCCGAAGTCGAGCGTCCCCAGCACGATGAGCGCCACGATCGGAAGCGTCAGCGCGAGCTCGATCGCGGCCGCGCCGCGCTCACCGAATCGATTGGACCCCGATCGCCCCGACGTCAGGCGCATGGAATTTCCCCCTGTCGCTGGTCTCGTCAGTTTCCGCCCGGAACCGAAGGCGGCGGCGTGTACCCTTCGGTCCCACCCCGGCTCTGGCCGATCATGACCATCTGCCCCTGGCCTGCCACATCGTTCACGCCGCTGGCCTTGCGGTAGTTCCTGGAGACGGAGGACGCCTCCTGGGCGTCCAGGCTGCCGAGAGCCCGGCGGGTGGCCTCCGAGTTGGAGGGCTCGTGCCGCACGTGCTGCGCTGTGAACCAGGCGTTGTAGGACATGCCGTAGTTCGGGTTCAGGTGTTGGTGGCTGCAGGCGCCTCCCAGCAGTGGCGACCCCAGAAAAGCCAGCGCCAGCGCCAGGAGCCAGCCTCGCCCTGGGCGTCGCCGCACTGCGCCCGCATTCGCCGTCGTTGTGGTGGTCGTCGTCATGGGGTCGCCTCTGGTTTGTTGAGCTCAGACTCGGACATTGGTTTGGCCGGTGGGATCGCCTCGGGGGGAACCGGGCGCCCCAGCGCCAGCGCCGCGTGGACCAGGTTGGAGCGCGCGCGGTCGGCGGTGGGATCGATACGGACCGACTGGAGATAGAGGTCGTAGGCGTTGCTCAGATCGCCCCTACGTTCGTAGGCGAAGCCCAGATTGTTCTTCGCTTCGGCCTCGGTGCCGCCCATGCTGAATTCGCGCGAGGCGCGCGGCAGGTCTCCCAGCGCCGCATAGGCGAAGCCCATGTTGGTGCGGACCCGTCGCGACAGGGGGGCCAGGCTCGCGGCCTTTTCGTACTCCTTGATCGAGTCTTTGAAGTGCTGGCGCAGGAACAAAGAGAAGCCGAGGTTGTTGAGATAGGCGGGATTGTTGGGCGCGAGGCGAACCGCCTCGCGATGCTCCGCCTCGGCGTCTGGGCGTAGCTCGACATCATAGAGGATGCCCAGCGCCGCGTGCGCCTCGGCGGACTTGGGCCTGGCGCGGAGCGCGGCGTGCAGGTCGGCATCGGCGTCGGCGAAGAGGCCCTTTTCGCGGTAGACGATGCCGCGCAACGTGAGCACCTCGGCGTCGTCGGGATATTGGCGGTGGATGTCGTCGACCAGCTCGAAGGCCCGGCCCCAATCGCCACGCTCGATCAACTGGCGCGCCAGGCTCAGGCGCGCCACATCGACTTGGGATCGGCGGGCGGTGCTCCCGGTCGCGCAGGCCGAAAGCGCGCAGGAAAGCGCGAGCGCGGCGAGGCGGCCGCCACCCAGCTTCATTTGCCCCCAAAAGAGGTCATCATCAGCAGGGCCGCGGGACCCAGCACGACCACCATCAGCGAGGGCAAGATGAGCATGATGAGGGGCACCGTCATCTTGACCGAGATCATGGCCGCCTTCTCTTCGGCCTGCTGCATGCGCTTGGTCCGCATCCCCTCGGAGTGAACACGCAGCGCGCGCGACACGCTGGTGCCGAAGAGCTCGGTCTGAATGATCATGGCCGACAGTGATTTGAGATCCGCGACGCCGGTCCGGTTCGAGAGCCGGTGAAACGCGTCGGAGCGTTTGACGCCCGCCTGGATCTCGAACATCGTCTGCTTGAGCTCTTGCGCCAGAATGGGGGCGATGAGATCCATCTCTTGCGACACGCGCGCCATCGCCGAGTCCAGCGACAGCCCCGCCTCGACGCAGGTGACCAGGAGATCCATGGCGTCGGGCAAGGGCGACTCGATTGCCAGCTTTCGCTTGCTGGTCTTGTTGTAGAGCCAGATGTTCGGCAGGAAAAAGGCGATCGCGATGACGATGAGCGCCACACAGAAGTTCATCGGGAATTCCATGGGCGTGTCGGAGCTTCCGTTGATGAACCAGAGCGACAGAAACGCGATCGGGGTGAGCAGGAGCTTGACGCCCAGATAGATCTCCACGGCGTTCGCGCTGCGGTAGCCGGCGTGAACGAGCGCCAGGTTCATGCGGGACAGCTCGTCCCCCCCCGAGGGCTTGGCGAGGCGCGCCAACGGGCGCAGGATGTTGGCGATCCGGGCCAGCGTCTTTTCGGGCGTTTTCGTATCGATCGCGACCAGGTCCATCCCCTGCGTGGGCCGCTCCAGCCGGTCGATCACCTCGTCGTGGCGACCTCCGAGCATCGAGCGCGCGGCGACGGCGATCGCGATCACGCAGAGCAGACAACCCACCGCCGCGACGATGAGCTCCGTGCTGATGCCGGAAAAAAGCTCGCCCATCAGATCGTGACCTTGTTCATCGAGCGCATCCAGAGAAAGCCCAGCGTCCACATCGTGAGCGCCACGCCGCACATGATGTGCCCGAGGTCGGTGGTCAGGAGCGGCATGATGTACGGCCGGTTCGCGAACAACAGGAAAAGGAGCGTCACGAATGGAAGCGCGCCGACGATGTAGCTCGACATCCGCCCCTCGGCGGTCAGGCCGGCCAGCTTCCCTTGAAACCGGTAGCGGGCGCGAACCGTGTCGGCGATCTTCTCGATGATCTCGACCAAGTTGCCGCCGGTCTCCTTCTGCACGATGACCGACAGCGCGAAGATCTTGAGATCCTGGTTGTCCGGGGCGCGCCGGGTCATGTCGGCGACCGCCTTCTCGAACGGCAGGCCCAGCTCCTGCGACTCGAACGCCCGTCCGAACTCGACGGAGACCGGCGTCGGCATCTCGGTCGCCACCATCTTGAAGGCGCTGGACAGCGCGTGCCCGGCGCGCAGTGACCGCGCCATCATTTCAAGGGCATCGGGGAGCTGCTCGGAGAGCTTTCGACTGCGCCGCGAGCGCATGAACATCACGAAGCCGAGAGGCAGGAAGCCGAACAGAAGCACCAGAATCAGCGACAGCCAACCGCCGTCGCTGAGAAGACCCAGAATCAACCCCACGAAGGCGCCCGCGGCGCAATAGCTGAGCAGGCGCGCGACGGTCATCTCGAGCTCGGTCTGTTCGAGGATGTTCTCCAGGCGCGCCGTCACCGTGAGTGAGCGCAAGATCGCGTCGATCGCGGGGTTGGCCGAGAGCTTCCCCTTGCGAAGCAGCCCCGTCACCGCCCCCCGCCCCTCGAAGGTCCCCAGCGAGGAGAGACGCCTCTTGAGCTCGTCTTGGCGCCGGTCGGTAAAGAACCGCAGCGTGTAGAAGAGCGCCTCGATCACCGCCACCGCCGTGAACGCCAGGACGCCGATTAGGATGATCTGCATATCCGGCTCCTACAAATACGGCTTGATGATCTCCGCGGGATCGATGCCGTA
>CAYTTF010000340.1:0-5436 GCA_964440665.1 uncultured Myxococcales bacterium
CGAACGAGATCGGCGACTGGATGTCGAACAGCACCTGCACCGAGCCCTTGCCGAAGGTCTCCTCGCCGATCACGACGCCGCGATCCAGGTTCTTCATCGCGCCGGCGACGATCTCGGAGGCGCTGGCCGAGTTCTGGTTCACCAGCACCGCCAGCGGCACCGTCGGCTCGTGGCCGCTGTCGGTGGCGGTCTCGTCCTTGCGCTGCGCGCCCCCCACCCCGACCATCGACACCAGCGTGCCGGTCTTGATGAAGGCGTCCGAGACCTTCTGCGCCTGCTCGTACAGGCCGCCGGGGTTGCCGCGCAGGTCCATGATGATCCCTTTGACCTTCTCCTTCTCGAACATCGTGAGCGCATCGGCCAGATCGCCGGCGCTGTTGGCGGAGAAATGCTGCATGTGGAAGTAGCCGACCTTGGCCACCGGCTGTCCCGGACCGGCCGGCACCGCCAGGATGCGTGCCGGCGGATCGATTGACGGGGGGCGGATGAAGGCCCGGGTGATGACGAACTTCTTGACGCCCGCGACGTTGTCGCGCTCGACGTACACGTCGACGTTCGTATCGACATCGCCGCGCAGACGGTCGACCGCCTCGGTCAGCGTCATGTTCATGGTCGATTCGTTGTTGATCCGGACGATGTGGTCCTTGGGCTTCATGCCGACCCGCATCGCGGGCGTGTCGGGCATCGGCCGCTTGACCGTGATGCGGTTCTTCTTGTCCATCTCGATGACGATCCCGAGCCCACCGAATTTGCCCTGGGTCTGCGTGCGCATGTCCTTGTAGGTCTCGACGTCCAGCAACACCGAGTGCGGGTCGAGCGTGTAGAGCATGCCGTTGGTGGCCGCCATTTCGATCTCGACCAACCGCCGGGCCTCTTCCTTCTCGGGAACCGGCTGCAGATTCGGCTGCACGAAGCGGAAGATCTCCTGCAACATGCTGCGAAGGCTCCAAGGCGCGTCCACCCGCTCGATCGAGAAGCTGCGCTGCTGGCCGTTGACCTTGACGGTCACCTGCTTGGGGTCGTGCTCGGGCCAGCGGTCGATCAGGATTTCGGGGACATCGCGCTGGACGAAATCGAGGGCCCCCACCAGCATCCGCTTGGGATCCAGGCGGTTCTTGTCGAAGTAATTCTCACGAACATAGAAAAGGGTTTTCGAGAAGATCGGAAGCTGCCCGAGGTCGTACTTCCCGGCGGGCGTCCGGGTGGCCGCACGGAGCTGACCGTCCGCGCTCACCCGGATGCCATCGCCGCCGTGGCGAATGGTCAGGATGAGCGCCGCGCTGCAGGCGGCCGAGAACGCTAGAACCTTGCTGAACCGCCGCATGCGCGACTCCGGGGGCAATGGGGGAGGGAAGGACGAGGGATCGGGGGATGGACCGTCGATGAGATCCATTAACGTACCTGGATGATAGCCAGCTGCCCGGCGCGCTGCACGCAGAGATCGCGTTATAATTCGCCTTGTCGTGATCGGGCGCAAGCAGACCGCCGCGAGCGCCCGCACGATTTTGGGCGTGGACGTCGACTACGATGGGGAGATCGCACCCGTCGGCGTCGCCGCACGGGTGAAGACCGGGGCGAAGATCGGGGCGGAGCTCGGCGAGGTGGAGAGCGATCCGGCTGCGGGCACCCTGCCGACCCTCGGGCATTCGGGCCTGCGGACATACCTTCGGCAGCTGGCCCGGCACCCGCTGCTGTCGCGCCAGGAGGAGCACGCCCTGGCGGTCCGCTACGGCGCGACGGGCGAGCGCGCGGCCGGGCAACGGCTGGTCACGGCCAACCTCGGGCTGGTCGTCAAGATCGCGCAGGACTACCGGCGGGTGCACCGCAACCTCAGCGACCTCATCCAGGAAGGGAACCTCGGGCTCATCCAAGCGGTCGAAAGGTACGACCCGTATCGGGGCGTGAAGCTGTCCTCGTACGCGGCCTGGTGGATCCGGGCCTACATCCTCCGCTACATCCTCGCCAACTGGCGGATGGTGAAGATCGGAACCACGCAGCCGCAGCGCAAGCTCTTCTTCAACCTGCGGCGGGAACGCGCGCGCCTCGATCGTCAGGGAATCGAGGTCGACGCCGAGCAGCTGGCGGCGGCGCTCGACGTGAGCGCCAAGAACGTCGTCGATATGGAACAGCGCCTGGCCGCTTCCGAAACCTCGCTCGATGCTCCGGCGCCGGGCGACGGAGGCCGGACGCAGGGCGATCTGGTCGCCGCGGGCCCGGGCGCGCAGCCGGACCTGCTGGTCGAGGAGGACGAGTTTCAGGAGGTGCTGCGGGGTAAGCTCGATCGATTCGGCGCGCGCCTGCCGAACCGGGAGTTGGATCTGTTCCGCAGGCGGCTGCTCTCCGAGCGACCGGAGACGTTGGAGCGAATCGGCAGCGCGCACGGCATCGGCCGCGAGCGAACGCGCCAGATCGAGGAGCGCCTCAAGGCCAAGCTGCGCCGCTACCTCGAAGCCGAGCTGGGCGAAGCGATCCGCGCCGCGGTCGAAGATGCGACCGGGCGGGATCGTGCTCGGTGAAGGCGCCCGGCACGCTCACCGTGGTGGCCACCCCACTCGGGGACGCGCGAGACCTATCCCCGCGGGCCGCGGCCGCGTTGCGCGCCGCCGACCTGATCGTCGCCGAGGACACCCGCAGCGCGCGGCGCCTGCTGGCCCAAGTCGGAAGAGACGGAAGAGACGGAATGGACGGAAAGGGCGGAATGGACGGCGCAGCCGGCGGCCCATCGATCGTGTCGTGCTTCGACGGCAACGAGGCCGCGCGCGCCCGCGACGTCGCCGCGCGCCTCGAGACCGGGGAGGAGGTGGTGCTGATCTCGGAGGCCGGGACGCCGCTGGTCTCCGACCCCGGCTACCGCATCGTCGCCGCGGCGATCGCGGCCGGCGCACGGGTGGTCCCCGTCCCGGGGCCGTCCGCCGTGCTGGCGGCGCTGGTCGGCGCGGGCTTGCCGACCGACAGGTTTCTGTTCCTCGGCTTCCCACCCCGCAAATCGGGAGCGCGGCGGCGTCTCTTCGAAAGCCTGCGCGCCCTCCCCTTCACCTTGGTCTTCTATGAATCGCCCCTCCGAGCGGGCGCCACGCTGGCCGATCTGGCTTCGGTGCTGGGCGGCGATCGCCGCGCCTGCGTCGCGCGCGAGCTGACCAAGCCGCACGAGGAGTTCGTGCGCGATCGTCTGGACGCGCTCACCGCCCGCTACGCCGAATCGCGCCCGCTCGGCGAGGTGACGCTGGTCGTCGCCGGCGCCGAGGGCGCGGGCGCCGTGGATCTAGACGACGACGAGATCAGGGAGCGGGCAGCGGCGATCCTGGCGGAAGGACGCTCGGCGAGCGACGCGGCCCGCGAGCTGGCGGTGCTGACCGGTCGCCCGCGGCGTGAGGTCTACGCGTTGGTCGCATCTAGACGGAAACCCTAGAACATGATGGAGCCTTCGAGGAGAAGGCTCCAGACTTCGGTTTCCTCGACGCGGAAACGGCGCCCCGGCAGATCGATCGATTCCCGATAGACCGGGTTAGCCTCGGCCTTGTCGAGTGAGTTGACGACCATGTCGTGGTTGGTGTCGACGCCCGCATTGGCGTTGGTGATGAAATGGGGCATGTCGACGGTGAGACCGAACAGACCGCGGAAGCGGATATACCGGCCCACCTGGATGTTGAGCCCGATATCGCCCCCGAAAGATCCGTAGGCATCGATATCGGTGACCCCGGGATAGGGCGCCGCCAGCGGGTTCCCCTGCGCGTCGGCGCCGACATCGAGCCCGGGACGACAGAGCGGCTCGCCCGGATTGGAGGGCGTCGGGCCGGTGGCGAGCGAGCAGGCAGAGCCGCCCGACAGCGGCTCCCAGATCTCGCTGTAGCCACGGCCGGCGAAGTGTTCCTCGGCGTGGCCGCGCGCCTCGATGGTGACCCGCTGATCGCCGCGCGGATTCTCCCAGGCGATCTGCTCGACGCCGATCGTCGTCCCCGCCTGCTGCTGCGGACCGACCGAGGTCTGGGTGGCCGGGTTGTAGTTCTGGAAGATGCTGCCGTTGGTCCGGATTGGCAGCATGTAGTAGGCGCCGAAGTACGGATCGAAGTGGCGGAAGCGCTTCGAGACCCAGGTCGACCAGATGAGCTGGTGGTAGCCGAGCCCGGTGGCGTCGTTGGCGGTCGGGTTGGCCGGGTCGTAGCGCTTGTCCTTGAAGACGTCGAGCTTGGCATCGAAGCCCAGCAGCCAGGTCGGCTTGGTGTCGTCGCGCCGCTCGTTGAACACCGCCCAGGTGGCCCCCAGGCCCAGGTTCTCAAAGCCCCGACGGGTGGGGCTCTTGAAGAGCGACGAGCCGGTCGCGCTCGGCACAATCTGATCGCGAACGAACGACGAGTTGGCGGCGGTCACGCAGTCCGACCCGCCGGGGTTGTCGCAGTCGAAGCCGAGACTGTTGGAATCGGACAGGACCAGCGGCGCCTCGATGTGAAGCCCCACGTCCCACAGGATGCCGAAATCGGCCCGCAGATTGAGGAGGTCCTGCGTCTGAGCGTACTTGAGGTCGCGAAGAAGCTGAATCCCGGAGGGGGTCGCCGTCTCGCGCTCGATGAGGGCGCTCTTGGCGTCGTGGGTCCACGACGCGGTCAAGTTGAAGTCGAAGCTGTTCTCGCCATCGAGCGCCGAGACGACTCGGGTCACCTCCGCCGCCCGGGCGGCGGCCGCAAAGAGCGTCAGCGAGGCGACGATCGCCCAAGACGTCTTCCTGAAAGTGACGGCGCTCAAGGACGTGGGCGCGACGATAACACAACGCTCATTTTTCGCGCAGACCCAGCTCCTTCATCTTGGTCTGCAGGCTCTTGCGGGAAATCTTCAGCTTGCGGGCGGCCTGGGTGACGTTCCCGCCGGTGGCGTCCAGCGCGCGCTGGATCAGCTCACGTTCCACCCGCTCGGTCTCGGCGCGAACCGCCTCCTTGAGCGAGCCGGCGGCCGGCCGGGGCCCCTCCTCGGTGGTCGCCGCTGACGCTGGCACCGCCACGCCCACGATCTCGGGTGGCAGGTCGGAGACCCGGATCTCCGGTCCCTCGCAGAACAGGATGGTCCGCTCCATCAAGTTCTCGAGCTCCCGGATGTTGCCGGGCCAGTTGTAGGCCACCAGCTGCTCGACCGCCTCGGGCGAAATCGCCACGATCTGCTTCTTCAAGCGTTCATTGAACTTTGAGATGAAATGGTCCGCCAGCAGTGGGATATCTTCGCGCCGCTCGCGCAGGGGCGGAATCTGGATCGGCACCACGTTCAACCGATAGAAGAGATCCTCCCGGAAGTTCCCTGCGCCGATCTCTTCCAGGAGATCGCGGTTGGTGGCCGTGACCAGGCGAACATCGACCTTGATGGTCTTGATCCCCCCCACCCGCTCGAACTCCGATTCCTGCAGGACGCGCAGCAGCTTGACCTGCATCTCGATCGGGATCTCGCCGATCT
>CAYTTF010000341.1:0-5412 GCA_964440665.1 uncultured Myxococcales bacterium
GTTGATCGCCGTTCATCGCGATGCACATCGAGCAGCCCGCCTCGCGCCAGTCGGCCCCCGCGTCGCGGAAGACCCGATCCAGCCCCTCGGCCTCGGCCGCCTTCTTGATCGCCTGCGAGCCGGGCACCACCAGCACCCGCACGCCCTCGGCCACCTTGCGGCCCTTGAAGATCCCCGCCGCCGCGCGCAGGTCGGAGAGCCGCGAATTGGTGCAGCTCCCGATGAACACCACGTCGATCTTGTGTCCGAGGAGCTTCTTTTCGCCGGTGAGCCCCATGTACGCGAGCGCCTTCTCGGCGGTGGCGTTGCTGGGCGCCGGGATCGGCCCGCCGATGGAGATCCCCATCCCCGGGTTGGTCCCATAGGTGATCATCGGTTCCAGCTCCGCGGCGTCGAACTTCTCCTCGCGGTCGAACGTCGCGCCCGGATCGGACGGCAGCGATCGCCAGGCCGCGACCGCCTTGTCCCAGGCCGCCCCCTGCGGCGCCCGCGGCCGCCCTTTGAGATAGGCGAAGGTGGTCTCGTCGGGGGCGATCATGCCCGCGCGCGCGCCGGCCTCGATCGACATGTTGCAGACGGTCATCCGCTCTTCCATCGACAGCGCGCGGATCGCCGAACCGCGGTATTCGATGACGTGCCCGGTTCCGCCGCCGATGCCTAGGCGCGCGACCACCGCCAGGATCACGTCCTTGGCCGTGACCCCCGGATGTAGCGTCCCCTCGATGGTGACCGCGAGCGTCTTGGGCGGCTGCTGCAGCAGGCTCTGCGTCGCCAGCACGTGCGAGACCTCGCTGGTCCCGATGCCGAACGCCAGGGCGCCGAACGCGCCGTGCGTGCTGGTGTGGCTGTCGCCGCAGACGATGACCGCGCCCGGCTGCGTGAGCCCCAGCTCGGGTCCGATCACGTGCACGATCCCCTGCCCTTCGGTCCCGAGGGCGTGCAGCTCGATGCCGAAGTCGGCGCAGTTCTTCTCGAGCGCCGCGATCTGCAGGGCCGCGGCGTTGTCGAGCACCTGGATCTTGCCGTCGCGGCCGCGCGGGGTGGTCGGCGTCGAGTGGTCCATGGTCGCCACCGTCCGCTCGGGGCGCCGGACCTCGAGGTTCTTCTCGCGCAGCCAGGTGAAGGCCTGCGGCGAGGTGACCTCGTGGATCAGGTGCAGGTCGACGTACAGGATGGCCGGCGTCTCGGCGCTGGCCGGGCGCACCAGGTGCGCCTCCCAGATCTTCTCGAACATGGTGCGGGGTTTCATCGATTTGCACTCTGGACCGGGGCCCCGCGCCGCGTCCAGTGACAACCACGCCCTCGATAGTTAAGTTATACTTAACCATGGACGCCGCGCTCATACCGGCCCTCCACGACGCGCTGGTGGTGGCCCAGACCGGCTCGGTGGGAGAAGCGGCGCGGCGACTGCACAAGACCGCCTCGGCGGTGTCGCAGCAGATAAGGCGGATCGAAGCGCGCTTCGGCGTGGCCCTCTTCGAGAAGGTGGGCCGCGGCATCCGCCCCAGCCTGGCCGGGGAGACCGTCCTCGGTAGCCTGACCCGTCTCTTCGACGAAGCGGCGTCGCTCGAGACGCTCCTCGGCGAAATGGCGACCGCGCGCGTGACCACGCTGCGGGTGGCCGCCAGCGATTACCTGGGCGAGGCGGTCTTGCTGCCGGTCCTGCGCCGTCTCTTCGCCGAAGGCGCGCCTCTCCGCTTCGAGATCACCACCACCAACTCGATCGAAGCCGCGCGTCTCTGTGCCGCCGGGCAGGTCGACGTCGCGATGGTGAGCACCGACCGGACGCAAACCGCCGACGAGACGACGCTCGCCGCTCAGCTCTTCTACTGGGTCGCGCCCCGGGCGAAGGGCAAACGCAAGGAGCCGATCCGGAACCGCCTGCCGCACGAGCCACTGCTGCGCCTCGGCGCGGGGAGCCAGGGGCGCCGGGTCCTCGACGAGTATCTGGGACGCATCCGCCTGCGCCCGCTATCGACCATCGACGTCCCCAGCGTCTCGCTCTTGCTGTCGTACGTCCGCCAGGGGCTGGGGGTGGGGTTGGTCCCCGGGCTCGCGCTCCGCCGCGGGGATCGCCGCCAGCTCGATGTCGAGCGCGCCGACGTCCCCGCCATCGACGTCCGCCTGGTCTGTCGTCCGACGCTCAAGCGAACGAGACCGATCGCACGCTTCCTCGACGGTCTCGTCGCGGAGACCCGGGCGGCGCAGAGACTCAACCGGGCTGGCGCTTGACGGTGATGTCCGGCGGCCGACCGTAAAACGGGACCGCCGTCGCGAGATCGGCGACCTCGCCCCGCGCCCGCTGAAGCAGCGCCAGGCGCCCGACGGAGACCGCGGTCGGGCCGGCGATCTCGGCAACGACCGCCCCCACCAGCGCGTCCCGGTATCGCTCGGCGCCATTCCCCGCCAGAACGGGCGACCCGCCACCGGTCGGCAACTCCAAGATCCAGGCCGACAACATGGCGGGCGTCAGGCGAACGGACGGCGAGGCTTCGCGGACCAGGGCCTCACGGTCGGCCACGTAGGCGGCCGCATAGACCTCGCCTTTCCCGGCATCCAGGCAGGGAACGGCCGTGACGGCCGATCCCCTGGCGCTCTCCAGAATGTCGACCGCCATCGCTTCGAGCGACGAGACGACGAAGAGCGGCACGCCCGTCGGCAGCGCCAGGCCCTTGCCCGCCGCCAAACCGACCCGCAGCCCGGTGAAGCTGCCCGGGCCACCCCCGCAGGCGATGCCGGCCAGCTCCGCGGGCGCGACGCCGACGGCGCCCATCGCCTCGGCGCAGAGCGAAAGAACGTGGCTCGAATGCCGCTCGGCGGTCGCCTCCTTCGCGAACGCGACCGTCCCCTGTCCGTCGAGGATCGCCACCCGCGCGGTCGGCGTCGACGTGTCGAGACAGAGAAAGAGCTCGCGGGCCGTCGTCGTCATTCGCGTTCGCTCGTCGACACTATCTGGGCAGCAGATATCGGAACACGTCGTTGCGCATCGCGAACAGCATCAGCGTGACGACCACGACCAGCCCCACGTAGGTCGCGATCTCCCGCGCACGCGGGGACGGCGGCCGCCGCTTGAACAGCTCCAGCGTGAAGAAGACCAGCAGGCCGCCGTCGAGGATCGGAACCGGCAAGAAGTTGAGCAGACCGAGGTTGATGCTGATGAGCGCCATCAGCCACAGGTATTGATCGAATCCCTGCTCGGCGGCGACGCCCGCGGCGTAGCCGATCATGATGGGCCCGCCCAAGGTGGTGAGCGGTACGCGGCCCCGGACGATCTCGGCGAAGCCGGTGGTCATCGCGGCGATGATCTGGCCGGTCCGTTCGAACGAATGGGAGAGCGCGTACCCGAAACGGTTGGTGATCGGCACCGGCGGATCGGTCTTCCAGGCCAGCCGGTTGAGCGCGCCGAAGATCAGATGCTGCTCGTCCTGCCGGTAGGCATCCAGCTCGGAGCGGACCTCCTGCTTGAAGCTCGCCTCGTGGTGCACGCCACCGGGCGACAGCCAGCCGATGCGAAATGTCTGCTCGGGGTGGTCGGCCAGATGCTCGCGCAGCACATCCCAGTGCGGCAGCGGCTCGCCGTTGAGCGTCTGGATCTGGTCGCCGCGCCGCAGGCCGATCTGGTCGGCCGGGCTGCCCGGCTCGATCGAGAAGACGAACAGCTCCGCCGACACGATGCCGGTCTCGTAGTGCCGGCGGCCGGCGGCGTCGAACACCGCGGTGGGGATGACGATCGCCGAACCGGGCTCTTCGATCTCGACCTGCGCAAACGGAACGGCCGAATAGCCGCCGCGCAGATAGTTGAGGCGCAGCGGCGACGCGCCCGCGCGCTCCACCGCGTTTTCGAACTCGGTCCAGGTCCCCACCGGCACGCCGCCCACCGCCGTCACGAAGTCGAAGGTCCGCAGGCCGGCCTGCGCCGCCGGCGACGCCGGATCGAGCACGCCGATCTCGGGCAGGTGAAACCGCGGCGAGACGCCGATCCAGCCGACGTGCTCGCGGACCCGCAACGGCCCCAGGCGCTCGAGCAAGATCGGCGTGACATCGCGCTCCTCGGCATCGGGCCCGCGGTGGATGGCGAACCGCAGCGTCTTGCCGGCCGAGCCGGCGATCACCCGTTCCAGCTCCTCCCAGTAACGAACGTGGCGCCCATCGACGGTGTCGACGCGATCGCCCGGAAGCAGCCCGGCGGACGCGGCGGGCAGATCGGGCAGCACGGTCCCGATGGTGGGCGGCAAGAGCGTCTGCTGCCCGGCGTAGTGAACGAAATAGATGAAGAGCGGCAGCAGCATGTTGAAGGCCGGGCCTGCGATCACCACGGTGTAGCGCTGCCAGAGCGGCTTTGCGGCCAGGGCGCGCGGTCGGTCGATGGGTGGGATCGGCTCGCCGGGATCCTCGCCGAGCAAGCGGACGTAGCCGCCGAGCGGCACCAGCGACAGCCGATACTCGGTCTCGCCGTAGCTGAAGCCGAAGAGGCGCGGTCCGAAGCCCAGCGAAAAACGGATCACCTTGACGTCGAACAGCTTCGCGAAGACGAAATGGCCCAGCTCGTGGACGAGGATCAGGACGCCCAGCAACACCAGCACGGCGCCGGCCCAAACCAGGAGGCTCACAGCGGGAGCGCCTCCGGCTCGGCCGGCCTGGCGCCGAGCCCATCGCGCCAGAGCGCCAGCTCGATCGCCGCCAGCAGCGGCACGGTCGAGGCCGGGTCCTGGGCGGAGATCGCCACCACCGCCAGACCGCGATCCGGACGCACCAGCGGCGCGCGTTCGTCGAGTGGTACCAGATCGATCTTGTTCATGACCAGCAGGCGCGGCGTTTCGGCCAGCCCCAGGTCGGTCAGAATACCCTCCACCGCCGCCGTCTGCTGCTCGTGCGCCGGATCGGCGGCATCGACCACGTGCAGGAGCAGGTCCGCCTGGTCGAGCTCTTCGAGCGTGGCGCGAAAGGCGCGTGCCAGATCGCGCGGCAAGTCGCGGATGAACCCCACCGTGTCGGCGATGATGATCTCCCGCTCGTGGGGAAACCGCAGTCGGCGGGTGGTCGGATCCAGCGTCGCGAACAGCTTGTCCTCGGCCAGCACCTCGCTCTTGGTGAGCGCGTTCAGCAGCGTCGACTTGCCGGCGTTGGTGTAACCGACGATGGCGACCACCGGCAGGCGGCGGCGCACCCGCTCGGCCCGGCGGCCGGCGCGCTGTTCGCCGAAGCGGTCGATCTCCTTTTCCAGCCGGTGGATCCGCTCGCGCGCGCGGCGGCGGTTCTCCTCCAGCTTGGTCTCGCCGGGTCCGCGCCCGCCGATGCCGCCGGTCAGGCGGCTCATCATGGTGTTCTTCTCGTGCAGGCGCGGCAGCCGATACCGCAGCTGCGCCAGCTCGACCTGCAGCTTGCCGTCGCGGCTCTTGGCCCGCTGCGCGA
>CAYTTF010000342.1:0-5391 GCA_964440665.1 uncultured Myxococcales bacterium
TCGAAATCTTGGCCGTGGCGCGCGCCGGAATCACGGTCTTCGCGCCCGCGCCCACAAAGCCGCCCTTGATGCCGTGTACTTCCACGGTGGGCCGCGCCCACACGCGCTCGAAGAGGCCGATTTCCGGCTCGCCAACCAGCTCGCGCGCGCCCATTTCGTTGACGGTGTAGTCCTTCTCATCGAAGGGCAGGCTGGCCCACGCGTCGCGCTCCTTCTGGCTGGGGGCTGTACGGGCAAGATCGGGATGGGCTCGCAACCCGCCTCGACCGGCGCGACCGGATCGGGCACGGGCGGCAGCTCGATGGCGGCGGGCGGTACCTCCCCGGGGGCGGGCGGGGCCGGGACAACGCCGAGCGGCAACCCGGTCGTCACGGTTCCCGCCAGTGCACCGCAGAGCCCCGGGTACATGGTGGTGCGCCGTCTCAATCGGCCCGAATACAACAACACGGTGGCCGACCTGCTCGGAACCAAGCTCACCCCGGCAGATGACTTCCCCGGGGATGATCTCGGTGCCGAGTTTGACACGGTGGGCTCGGCCCTCAGCACCGCCCCCGAGTACGTGGTCTCCTACGAAAGCGCCGCCACGGCCCTGATCGACGACCTCTACGCCGATGCCACTCGACTCAAGAACGTCGTGACGTGCGACGTGACGACGGGGGGCGATGCCTGCGCCCAGACGATTCTGAGCGCCTTCGCGCGCCGGGCCTGGCGCCGCCCCGTCACCGCGGCTGAAGCTCAGAGCCTGATGGCGCCGGTGACCGCCGCCAAGACGCTGGGCGCCACGCCCGTCGACGGCCTCAAGGCGGCCCTGACGGGCGTTCTGATCTCGCCGTTCTTCCTGTACAAGCTCGAGCTCGATCCCGATCCGTTGGCCGGAGCGGTTCGAAGGCTCAATCCCTACGAGCTGGCGACGCGCCTGTCGTATTCGCTCTGGAGCACCATGCCGGACGTCACCCTCTCGGCCGCGGCGGACGCCGGCCAGCTCGCGACCGACGATCAGGTGTCGGCCCAGGTGGACCGCATGCTCGCCGATCCCCGGGCCGACACGCTGCTCGACAACTTCTCGGCCAAGTGGCTCGACTTCGTGAGCCTCGATTCCCACGACGTCGACACCATGCTGTACCCGAGCTACACCTCTGATCTAGAAACCTCGTTGAAGGGCGAAGCCCGGCGATACATGCAGGAGTTTCTGCACAACCCGCTCAATGTCACGGGCATCCTCAATTCTCGATTCACGTTCATCGACGCGAACCTCGCCACGTTCTACGGCCTGACCCGCACGGGCGCGACCAACGACACCGACTTCATCAAGGTGGACACCACGGGGACCGAGCGGCAGGGCCTGCTGACGCTCGGGGCGTTCCTCACGAACACCGCCTACCCCAATCGCACGTCTCCGGTGCGCCGCGGCGAGTATGTGTTCCGTCGGCTCTTGTGCGACGAGGTTCCGGCGCCCCCGGCCAACGTGCCACCGCTGAGTGAAACGGCGGTCGTGGGCCAGACGTTGCGACAGCGGATGGAGGCGCACCGCGCGAATCCGGCCTGCAGCCCTTGCCATAATTTGATGGACCCGATCGGATTTGGCCTGGAGAACTACGACGGGATTGGCGCCTACCGGACCATGGATTCCGGTGCCCCGATCGATTCGAGCGGGACGCTGCCGGACGGCACGACCTTCAACGGCGCGGTCCAGCTCGGCGGCATCCTGGCGCAAGATCCACGGTTGCCCCAGTGCGTGACCGAAAAGTTCATGATCTTCGCGATCGGTCGCCTTCTCAATCAGCCCAACGACGGTCAGTGGGTTGGCTACCTTTCGGCCCGCGCGCAGGCCACCGACGGTAGCTTGCCCAGCATCATTCGGACGGTGATGCTGAGCGACGTCTTCCGCAGCCGCCAGCCTGGCGTCAGCATGTAGACCGGCACCGTCGATCGGGTCACACGTGCACCGTTCCGGCTCTAAATTTGTCGCGCTCGTGAGGGCTCTTGCGCTCACCTGTGGCCTTCTCGCGATGGGTTGCACCGGGTCGACATCGAACCCGGGCGCTACCCCGGGCTCCGGAACCGGCGGGGCCGCACAAGGCGGAACGGGCGGCACCGCCGTCTCGACCGGTGGCACGAGCGTCCCCGGGAGCGGGGGGAGCGGGGGAACGGCCCCCGCCACCACCGGCGGCGGCTCGGGCCAACCGGGCGGGACCGGCGGCAGCCTCGGCGGGCAGAGCGGCGGCCCGGGCGGCGCGATCGGCGGCAGCGGCGCGGGCGCCTCCTCTTCCGGCGGTGCCGGCGGAACGGGAGCCACCGGATCCGGTGGCGCTCCCGTCTCTGATCCCGGTACCGACGGAGATGGCGACTTCGTCATCTCGCCCCCGTATGCGGGGAAGGTGCAGGTCACGAATGTTCCCCACAGCACGCAGT
Source organism: uncultured Myxococcales bacterium (assembly GCA_964440665.1). Classification (GTDB taxonomy): domain Bacteria; phylum Myxococcota_A; class Polyangia; order Fen-1088; family Fen-1088; genus JADGRB01. The sequence continues at coordinate 2,413 of CAYTTF010000342.1, forward strand.
TCGGTTTCACGATGCAAGCGAGCGCCAGCAAGGTCTATCCCGGGAACGGGACCCGCCCCATCACCATCTACATCCCAAAGCAGTACGTGGACGGGACCGCGGCGCCCTTCATCGTGATCACGGATGGCAATGCGCCGGCCACGGGCTCGCCAGAGATCGTCACGGCAGCCGAGAACCACTATGAAGACACCGATCCGGCGACGCGCATTCCCCCTCAGGTCTTCGTCTTCGTCCCGCCCGGGAGCAACCGTAGCCAGGAATACGACACCGTCAGCGACGCGTATTCACGCTTCATCGACACCGAGGTGCTTCCGCTCGTCGAGTCCAACGCCGACATCAAGGCGATGTATCCGGGCTTCAAGCTGACGACCGACCCGGACGGCCGGGCGGCGTACGGATGCAGCTCGGGCTCGCCGGCCGCCATGGGCCTGGCCTGGTTCGCGGATTTTCACCGGGTCGTCTCCTATTCGGGCAGCTTCGTGGCCCTCCAGCCGACCGCCGACCACCCGGCCGGCGCGTGGGAGTACGCGGCGATGATCCTGGCGACGCCCGCCAAACCCCTGCGCATCTTCCTCGAGGTCGGGGAGATGGACAATGGTTCGACCGCGACCGATGCCTCGCACCGCAACTGGGTGATCGCCAACCGCGACCTGGCGGCCGCCCTCAAGACGCAGGGCTATCATTACCGCTTCTTGTTTGCGATGGGCGCCAGCCATTGCGACGGTTCGGTCAAGTCGAAGACCTATAGCGAGACCTTGAGCTGGGTCTGGCGCGGTTACACCGGCAACTGATCGCGGCTTGGCCGCGGCCGTCAGGGACGGGCGGCTTGCGGCTCGCCAGAGGTCTGGGCGTGCGGGGTAGCGGACGGCGGGCGCTTCCATTTCGGACACGCAACTTCGCACACGCAACGACGGTAAGGCCCACAACCACGGGCAGCATTCCGCGTATCTTCAGGGCTTTGGTGGATGAAGGGGACGGGGCGGCGCCCACCCTTCACGAAATCGGCATGGAAATCGGCACGAAAATCGGCATGATGACCGTGGTCAACCTGAAGGCGGGAGGTTATGCACTATGCCCCTCGCGCCCTGGCGCTGTCTCAGGTCCGCTTGCGTTGCTCTCTTGCGGTCGCACCGAATGAACCGAATGAACGCGCCGAAGTGACTTCTGTAAGCGACTTTTCTAAACGGGGGTTCAAAATGACCGATCATTTGAGACGGGTGCCCGAAGCCGGAACGGCAGGACGAGGCTGTTTGTCCAGGCAAAATGCGTCACTCGGATCCGCCCGCCGTCGACACCCCAACATGCGTGTGATTCTCCCCGCGTTCCTGGCTTTCGCCGGCGTCGCTTGCGCTCAGAGCGAGACCCTCGACCCTATCGGAAACACCGGCGCGGCCGGCACGGCCGCCCAAAGCACGGGCGGAAGCGGCTCCGTCACCACGGGCAGCGGTGGAGCCACAGGGTCGGGCGGGACCGGAATCATCACCACGGGAACCGGTGGCACAGGAACCGGCGGCATGGGAACGGGCGGCATCACGGGGATCGCAGGCACCAACGGATCAGGCGGCTCCACAGGTAGGGGTGGAAACGTCGGTAGCGGAGGGGCGGTTGGCAGCGGCGGCGTGACCGGTAGCGGCGGAACGACGGGCAGCGGCGGAAAGACGGGCGGCGGCGGAACGACGGGCAGCGGCGGAAAGACGGGCGGCGGTGGAACGACGGGCGGCGGCGGAACGACGGGCGGCGGCGGAGCGACGGGCACGGGAACCTTCACGTTGGTCTCTGCACTGTTGGTGAGTAACTGCAGCTCGTGCCACAACGGAACAGCCCGTATCGACCTCACCGCCACGGGCCTCTACGCCCGCATCGTCAACGGAACCCCGACGGCGACGACGGCCCCGCCCATGGCATGCACCATGCAAAAGTTGATCGTCCCTAACAACACGGCGACGAGCTTGATCTATAACAAGGTCATGGGCACGAACCTTGGAGGCTGCGGCAACCGCATGCCGAGCGGGTGCTCGACAACCAGCGCCAATCCCCGCGCGTGCCTGACCACAGCCCAAATCGCGACGATCGGCAGCTGGATCACGGCGGGCGCCCTGAACAACTGACCGACGCCTGGATCAACCCGGCGCCGTCCCCGATAGAGCCTGCGTTCTACGATCCGGAGGGCGAGACAATCTGAATACCATTCACGGGCGCCCGAACAACGGCGGCCGATCCTGGCTTGGCGATCAGGATAAACGACGCACCGGTCATCTTCTTGAACACCACGTAGTTGCCTCGTCCGCCCGTGGAGGCTTGCGTGAACCCGGTGAACGCCGTCGGGGTGGGTCCGACCTCGCTCTCCGTGATCGAGGTCGTCCCGATGGTGTACGAGGAGGTTCGCGTGCTCCCCGACTGAATTTCTCCCGTGGTGTAGACGTAAACATCGTAGCCCGACGACGTGATCGCGTCCGGCAGACCCGCGACGACGACCGTCGCAGGCGCCGAGGAGCTGAGCGGATCCAGATAACCGTTCATCATCCGGACGTCGCCGGGAGCGTCCACAAACCCTTTCGTCCACACACCGGGGCTCGAGACCGAAGGCGGCGAGGTCCAAATCACGATCGCCGTCGTGACCGCGCCGCTCGACAGGACCAACGCCGGGAGCGCGCCCCCGGGCCCCGGCGCGCTGTTCCATCGGGCTGCGGGCTTGACGCCGGCGACCTCCGACGGATCCATCGTCGCGGCGCTGATCAGCATCGATCCCCCGGCGCCGCCCGTTGACCATCTCCCTCCGACGAAGTCGATGCTCAACACCAAGGGCGAAGAGCCGGCTTGGCCTCCGCCACCTCGACCGCCGTTCGTGCTGCCAGCCTCGCCACCTCCGCCGATTCCGATTCCGATTCCGGCCTCGCCCCCCCCTCCGATTCCGCCCTCACTCCCCCCGGCGACTCCGCCCTCGCGCCCCCCGGCGACGCCGCCCTCGCTCCCCCCGGC
>CAYTTF010000343.1:0-5383 GCA_964440665.1 uncultured Myxococcales bacterium
CCACTACGAGCGGATCATCCGGGCAGGTCATCCGATCGAGATCGAGGACTGGCGCTTTTCGGAAGCACCGTAGGCGACTCGCGGTAGGTCTGATCGGCTCAGCTTCGGCGTCTCGCCTCGTATCCGAAAACCAGGTCACCTCGACGGCAACCCGCTGAACGACTTAGGAGATCTCGTACCATCTTCTGACGCCCGTTCTCTACTTCGGGTTCGCCTTCGTGCCCCGGTTGATGATCGAGCCCATCGCTTCGCCCTCCGGTTGTCGCTTCGGACGCGACAATATCACCTTTGTAGCAGGCGTGTAGCAGCGGGGGACTTCAGGGTCCCCGGGCTGGGCGGTCTATCTAATATTCATTTAACGATTCTGCCGGTGCCGGAGACGAGACTTGAACTCGTAAGCCCTTGCGAGCGGCGGATTTTGAGTCCGCTGCGTATACCGTTTCGCCACTCCGGCAATTACTTGTAAATTACTTAACGTTAAGTGGTTTTTGTTGCCTCGTCGATATCGGCGCGGCCAGATGTGGTCGCTCGCTTGGGGTCCAAACAGTACCAGGCAGTAAGAGCATGGATTTCCCGACGAAGATACCGCACGTCGAGTTCTGGCGGTACGGATTGGTGACCTGGCCGCTCGGCGCGGCGGGCTGAAGGTCGTGAAGCCCTCAGGCCCTCTCGCGGGCCCGGTGGATGCCTGGCTCAAGGTCCGTCGGGGAGGTTCACCTCATGCTTGAACCGATCGAGCTCTTCATCCATCCACCTGTCTTGTCGGTTGACGAGGGATTTTCGCGCCCAGCTGTCCGATCCCGCACGCGGTCCGGCGGTCGTCGGCGTCGAAGCGTCCGTGCTAAAAATGCGTCATGCAACAGCCGATGAACACCGATTCTTTCACGAATGGGCCAGTAAACTGGTGGACGCCGACCAAATTCTGCTCGTCGGGCCCTCGGTGACGACGTCTTTCCGTGAAATCGGTGGTGCCCCGCGTTCTGGCGATCAACGGTGGCTCTTCGAGCATCCGGTTCGCTGTGTACGAGGCGCGCGAGAAGCTGTCGCGGCTGGTCGGTGGAAAGATCGACCGCATTGGGTCTAGCGGCACGATCTTCACAGCTGACGTTTCGGCCGGACAGCCGCAGGTGCTCCACCGACTGACCACCGCCGACCACCAAAAGGCGATCGAGTTTCTACTGGCCTGGCTCGAGAAGCAGCCGCTCTTCGCATCGATTCGGGCTGTAGGTCACCGGGTGGTGCACGGCATGAAGCATTCCGAACCCGAACGCGTCACACCCAAGCTGCTCGCGGAGCTTCGCCGTATCACACCTTATGACCCCGACCACCTGCCCCGCGAGATCGGCCTCATCGAGGCGTTCCTGGGGCGGCATCCAAGACTGCCCCAGGTGGCCTGCTTCGATACCGCCTTCCACCGCACGATGCCGCCAGTCGCCAAGCTGCTGCCCATCCCGAGACACTATTCGGCCAAGGGTGTCGAGCGATATGGATTCCACGGGCTCTCGTACGCGTATTTGATGGAGGAGCTGACCCGGCTCGATCCGGAAACCAAGAAGGAGCGGGTGATCCTCGCGCATCTCGGGAGCGGCGCGAGTCTGGCCGCCGTGCGCCGGGGCAAGAGCATCGATACCAGCATGGGCTTCACGCCGACCGCAGGGCTCGTGATGGGCACGCGTTCCGGCGATCTGGATCCCGGTCTGGGGTACTACCTGGCGCGCACCGAGCGCATGACGCCCGCGAGATTCCAGCGGATGGTGAACCATGAGTCTGGCCTGCTCGGCGTGTCGCAGATCAGCTCCGACTTGCGCGACTTGTGCGCGCGCCAGGCCAGGGACGTTCGTGCCGCCCAGGCGGTGGAGCTGTTTTGTTATCAAGTGAGGAAATGGATCGGCTCCTTCGCGGCCGCTCTGGGCGGTTTGGACACGCTGGTCTTCGCCGCGGGCATCGGTGAGAACGCGCCGCTCATCCGGCAGCGAATCTGTGAAGGTCTCGCCTTTCTGGGCATCGAGCTAGACAAGCACCGCAATAGGAAGAATGCGGCGCTGATTTCCTCCGAGACCGGTCGCGTGAGGGTTCGGATCATTCGCACCGACGAAGAGCTCATGATCGCGCGCTCTGTCACCCGCGTTCTCGGTTTCGCCGCAACTCGAAAGGCTAGACGATGACCACCACGACGCTCACGCCCGAGCTGCTCCAGAAGATGGATGCCTACTGGCGCGCCGCCAACTATCTCTCGGTCGGCCAGATCTACCTCTACGACAATCCACTTCTGAGACGGCCGCTGGCGCTGCCGGACATCAAGCACATGTTGCTCGGACACTGGGGCACGACACCCGGCCAGAACTTCATCTACGTCCACCTCAATCGGGTCATCAAGAAGTACGGACTCGACATGATCTACGTGTCGGGACCTGGGCATGGGGGTCCCGCCGTGGTGGCCAACACCTACCTCGAGGGCACTTACAGCGAGATCTATCCCGAGGTGAGCCAAGACGAGGCTGGGCTCCGGAAGCTCTTCCTCCAGTTTTCCTTCCCCGGAGGGATACCCAGCCACGCGTCGCCGGAGTGCCCGGGTTCGATCCACGAAGGCGGCGAGCTGGGTTATTCGCTCAGCCACTCATTCGGCGCGGTATTCGACAATCCCGACCTCGTCGTCGCCTGCGTAGTGGGCGACGGGGAAGCGGAAACCGGCCCCCTGGCCACAGCCTGGCATTCCAACAAGTTCCTCGATGCGGCCACCGACGGAGCGGTCCTACCGATTCTGCATCTCAATGGCTACAAGATCGCCAACCCGACGGTCCTGGCACGCATCACCCATGAGGAGTTGGAGCAGCTTCTGCGCGGCTACGGGTGGACGCCGTACTTCGTCGAGGGTCACGAGCCTTCCGTCATGCACGAAGCTATGGCCGCCGCACTCGACGCCGCGGTGGAGCAGATCAAGAGCATCCAGGCGAGCGCCAGGACTCGCAAGGACGCGGCGCGTCCGCGCTGGCCCATGATTGTTCTCCGCTCTCCCAAGGGATGGACTGGGCCCAAGATGGTCGACGGACTGCAGGTTGAAGGAACCTTCCGTTCGCATCAGGTGCCGCTCTCTGATCCGGCCACCCATCCCGAGCACCTCGCGCAGCTCGAGGACTGGCTGCGGAGCTACCGACCGGAGGAGCTCTTCGACGAGCGGGGCCGCCTGAAGCCGGAGCTGGCCGAGCTTGCGCCCGAGGGTCCCCGGCGCATGGGCGCCAATCCACACGCCAACGGCGGCCTCTTGCTTCGTGACCTGCGCATGCCCGACTTTCGGGACTATGCGGTCGATGTCCCAGCACCCGGCGTCGGTGGAATTGGCGACACGCATGTGGTCGGGCGTTTTTTGCGGGACGTGGTGAAGCTGAACGACGAGGAGCGGAATTTTCGGGTCTTCGGCCCCGACGAGACGCTTTCGAACGGGCTCGAGGCGCTCTTCGAGGTGGCCAAACGCCAATGGGACGCCGCGACCATCCCGAACGACGAGTTCCTCGCGCCCACGGGGCGCGTGATGGAGATGCTCAGCGAGCACCAATGTCAGGGCTGGCTGGAGGGTTACCTACTCACCGGACGGCATGGGCTTTTCAACTGCTACGAAGCGTTCATTCACATCGTCGGTTCGATGTTCAACCAGCACGCCAAATGGCTCAAGGTCACGTCGCACCTACCCTGGCGACGGCGGATCGCCTCTTTGAACTATCTGCTGGCCTCACACGTCTGGCGGCAGGATCACAACGGCTTCACACACCAAGATCCCGGATTCATCGACCACGTGGTGAACAAGAAGGCGGAGGTCGTGCGGGTTTACCTTCCTCCGGACGCGAACTGCCTCTTGTCGGTGATGGACCACTGCCTGCGCAGCCGTCACTATGTGAACGTCATCGTCGCGGGGAAACATCCGGCGCCGCAGTGGCTGACGATGGACGCCGCTTTCAAGCACTGCGCCGAAGGGATCGGCATTTGGCAGTGGGCCAGCAACGACCAGGGCGTGGCGCCAGACGTGGTCATGGCCTGCTGTGGCGACGTGCCGACACTGGAGACGCTGGCCGCCGTCTCGATCATGCGCGAGCACTTACCTGATCTGAAGATCCGGGTGGTCAACGTGGTCGACCTCATGAAGCTGCAGCCCAAAACCGAGCACCCCCACGGGCTCTCCGACTTGGATTTCGACGAGCTCTTCACGAAGGACAAGCCGGTGATTTTCGCCTTTCACGCGTACCCGTGGCTGATCCACAGGCTCACCTATCGCCGCACCAACCACGGGAACATTCACGTCCGCGGCTACAAGGAAGAGGGCACCATCACGACGCCCTTCGACATGACGGTCCTGAACGATCTGGATCGCTTCCACCTCGTGATGGACACGATCGACCGCCTGCCGCAAATCGGTGAAAAGGGCGTCTATCTCAAGCAGCAGCTTCGAGACAAGCTGATCGACCATCGGCAGTACATCTGCAAGCATGGCGAGGACCTGCCCGAAATCCGGCAGTGGCGCTGGAAGTGATTGTCGCGGTGGTGACACGGAAAACCGACATCCGGTACTTTCGGCCCTTGACCCTTCCGCATTTCGCCCCAAGTTCGCCCTCGGTGTTCCGGGTCTAGTGATCGCCGATGCTCGCGAATAGTTTTCGTGACCCGTGAAGGGAGGGCGCAAATTCTGCGCATCCTCCCCGTGAGCGTTCCGGCGGATCGGTCTCGCAGTGCTTGTCGAGTTGTGTTCCGTCACCTCGGCACGGCGACTGCAGACCGTTAGCCGCCGGTACGATGCTTCCTCTTTCCGCCATCATCGCGCTCACGGTCGGCGTCGCGATCGTCGTCCTCCTCTTTTTCGGAGCCGGCGTCCTCGCGGGTCACACCGTAGGTCGGGTGGTGCTGCTGGTGGGGCTCCTCGCGCTGCCGGTGCTCCTGTCGGCCGGGAACATCTCGTACGGCTTTCACCAATCGAGCACGACGGCCTTCTGTCTGTCGTGTCACGAGATGGAGCCTCACGGAAAGAGTCTGTTCGTCGACAGCCCGCAGGCGCTGGCCGCCTTCCACTACCAGAACCGTCTCGTGGACCGCGGGACGGTCTGCTACTCGTGCCACAAGGACTACGCGATGTTCGGCGACGTCACGGCGAAGCTGAACGGGCTGCGCCACGTCTGGGCTCACTACATCGCGGGCGTCCCCAAGAAGATCGAGCTCTATCGATCGTACCCGAACTCGAACTGCCTCCACTGTCACGACGACATGCGCCGTTTCGTCGAGGCGCCGGCACACAAGCCCGTGCTGAGCGCGCTTTACGCGGGTACGACCTCTTGCCTGTCCTGTCACCGCATCGCGCACGACATGGCCAAGGTCGACGCCGGCGATTTCTGGCAGGCGC
>CAYTTF010000344.1:0-5370 GCA_964440665.1 uncultured Myxococcales bacterium
TCGGAAGCCCGGTACCACGACGTGATCATCTACCAGCGCTGACGCCGACACCGCCCATTGGGGCGATCCGGCGGCGCCCAGTGCCGCACACACCCCGCGCCGCCCGCGCGATCCCCCGTCGTTCGCGCGGGCGGCCCCGCCCGACTTCCAAATCAAGCTGCGCCGGCGCCCACCTGGCCCAGGCCGGCCAGCAGAGCCGCAAATTGGGTCGCGCCCATTCGACGCACCAGCTTGAGCGATCGCTGCCGTCGCTGCGCCTCGCGGCGCGCGGTCCTCACGCCGTTGTGGCTGTTGATGTCGGTGACGATGACGACCAGCTCGGACCGTCCCACCAGCGCCCGCAGCGTCGCCGCCGACGCCGCGCTCGCCAGCACGCCGGTGTGCAGCTCCAGTTGGTGCCCGCGGGCGTGGGCGATATCCTGCAGCGCGCCCGCGTTCCGATCGACCCCTCCGATGATTCCGATTCGCATTTGTCTCTTATACGAGACAAGTGTCTCTTATGCAAGCGATTCGATAGCCTCACGCGCGCACGAGGCGACGCCAGACGTGCTTCTACTATAACAGACAGGCGAGCAACGCCGACAGCGCGGTGATCACCGCCAGGCACTCGAAGCCGAGCGGGTAACCGCCCCGGTCGAGCACACGCCCGAGCGCCTCGCCGGCCAGGATGCCGGCCAGATATCCGCAGGCGTCGATGATCGCGGCCGCGGTGGCGGCCGCCGCCGCACCCCCGCTCTCGACCGCGAACACGCCCGCCAGCAGGCTGTACGGTCCATACACGAGCAACCCGGCGGCCCCGACCAGCCAGACCGCGGACGCGGGGGTGCGCGCCGCGGCCCACGGCAAGAGCGCCAGCACCAGCGCCAGCGATCCGAGGATCCCGGCGATGAGCCAGCGCCTCACGCGGGCCGGCGTTCGATCGTAGCTGGCCCCCATGATCAAGATCCCCAGGCCCCCGGCCAGATCGAAGGTCGTCGATTGCAGAGCCGCCACGCTGACAGAACGCGCTCCGGCGCGCTGGAGCGACACCAGGAAGTCGACGCTCCAGGTGTTGAACGACTCGCGCATGAGCGTCAGCGCAAAACTGAGGGCGCAGACCACCAGGAACTGCGGCCGCGAAAGCAACACCCGCCACGGCGCTCGCGCGACAGCCGAAGCGCCCGATGTCCCCGCGACCAGCGGACCGGCGCGCACCGCGAAGACGCAGACGATCCCGATGGCGAGCAGCGCCAGCGACGGCACGCCCATCACCGCGCGCCACCCCCCGCCTTCGGCCAGCACCTGCCGCGCCAGCAGCGTCGCCGCGATGCCACCGGCGACGTACGACAGGCTCAGCACCGCGACCACCGTCGCCTGCCGCCCGGCCCCGAACCAGGTCGGCACCAGCTTCATGATCGCCGGCCAGCCACCCGCCCCCGCGTAGCGGTTGGCGCTGTACGCGATGGTCAGCAACACCAGCGACGGCACCAGCGCGCTGACCCCGCCGAAGAGCGCCACCGCGAACAGCACCGCCAGGAACCCGGCGCGCCCCCCGACGCGATCGATTAGCGGCCCCAGCGTCAGCTTGCCGAGCGCGTAGGCCGCCGTGCCGATGCTGGCGACGCGCCCGATCTCGCCGCGGTTGGCGGCGAAGGCCCGCCCCAGCAGCGGAACGGCAACCGCCAGGTTCTTGCGGCACAGATAGACGCCGACGTAGCCGACCGCCAGCGCCGCCACCGTCCTGCGCGCCCCAGGTGCGCCTGCCAAGCGGGTACTCTGCCAGATTGTCTAGGAAAGACGCAGTCGCGTCAGCAGGCGCTCGAGGCGCAGCGCCAGCCAGGTGTCGGAGGTGGCGTGCGCGAAGTCCATCGCCGCGAACAGGTGCGTCTGCTCTAGATCGAGGCGCTCCGGGTGACGTTCGAGCAGGCGCACGAAATAGCCCACCGCCCGCCGCTCGTCGAAACGCGTTCGGGCGACCACGGCGTGCTTCACGGTGGCGTGCAGCGCGTAGCGCCCCGGCAGCGGCTCCTGTACGAGGTGCCAGCGTCGCAACCGAGCCAGCGCTGGACCGAACCCGCCGGACGCGCCACCCGCGCGGGCCAACGTCGCCAGGGACGCCGCATCGAGGTGATCGCCTTGTAGATGGGCGAGGACCGTCAGCAATCGGCATCCCACCCTGCCGAGGCGCGGCCAGACCCACTGCACCAGGAGGCGGAGCTCCGGCAGATCATCTTCGTGCGCGATCACCTCTACCCGCCCGACACCGCTCTTGCCCAGCCAGGCGCCGAGGGCCGACACGGTCACGGCGCGGCTCTCGACGAGGGCGTTGCTGATGTCGAGCGCCAGCGGATTCCACCGCAACATCGCCGTGAGCGCGCGGACCGCGGGAAAGGGACTGCGCCCCGTGGTCACCAGCGGCGGCACGACCGGAAACACCGAGACCCCCGCCAGCAGGCAGCGGCGCGCCGTCAGCACCCAGGTGATCGGCAGCCCGTCGAGCGCGTTCAGAAACCGGGCCATCGCGCGATCGTCCTCGTGGTTGTCGAGGACGATCAGCGTCGGGCCGCGTAGAAGGAGCGCGCGTCGCAGGCCGGTGAGTCGCCGATCGCGTTGCTGGTATCCCCCGAGCGGGACCTTCATCCGGATGGCCAGCATGTCGAGCAAGGTCAACGCGTCCCAGGCGCCGACCCGGAACCACTCGATGCCCCCCGCGTAGTCCGCGCGCACCCGGTGTCCGAGCGCGGCGGCCAGCGTCGACTTGCCGCCGCCGCCCGGGCCGACCAGCGCCAGCCGCGGCGTCAGCCCCGAACGGCAGGCCCCGACCAGCGTCCGCAGCTCGGCGGTGCGACCACGAAACGAATCGGGCCTGGGCGGAAATGCCACCTGGGGGGTGTATCACGACGGATCGATTGCCGTCCTTGCGCCGCCCTTGCGCCGCCGTTCAAGGTTGCCGGATGCGCGTCCGGTTTGGCTGCACCGACCAGGGCGCGTTGCCGACCACCGGCGGCGCCGGCTGAACCCGACGGCCCGCAGCTGCGTTGCCCCGCAGCTGATCCTTGAGCTCCCGACCCGGCGAGCGGTCGGGGCGGATCGCGCCCCTCACGTGGTGACCCGGCGACTCGTCGTCGCGCAGCTGTGGCGCGATGAAACTGTCTTCGAGGAGCATCGCGTTCACCAGCTCAACCGCGCGGATCGCCATCACCTTGGGATCGGGCGTCGCCTCGTCGCTGATGGTCAGCGAGCGTCGCATGCTCGCACGGTCGTGGCCGGCCAGAGTCAGAGCGACTTCGGTGATCGTCTCGCCGGACCGCCTGAACGTCGTCAAGCCGATGACCCGCCCGGCGGGAGGCGATCCCGTGGCCGGGCACGGCTGCATCCCGGCAGGACAGTCGACCAAGACGGCCGCGATGCCGCCCGCGTTCAGCTCGGCCCAGGCGCGCGTCGCGACCTCCATGAGCGCCGCGTCGACCCCGGTCGGTCGGAGCACCGTCACCTGGGTGGGTCGATCATCCGCGAACGCCGGCGCGCCGCCGATCCCCTGTCCGGCGAGCAGCAGGCAGAGCGCGACGCCCGCCGTACGCGAGCTCCCGATCACGGCGCGCCTTCCAGGATGTCCCGCGCCTGCGCGACGTACGGCCCGTGCGGGTAGGCCTCCAGATACTTCTGGGCGACCTGGCGCGCCCGCCGACTGTTCTCACTCTCTCCCAGGATCAGCATCTTCCGGCCGAGCGCATCGGCGGCGTACACCCCCGACGGCGCCTCGGTGAGATAGAGGTCGTACCAGGGGAGCGCGGCGATGCCGGGCTCGTGCGCATCTTCCGCCAGCCGGCCCAGCAGGAAGGTCGCCTCCGCCGCTGCGGCCGTGCCGGCGAAGCGCGCACGCTGGGCCTTGAGCACCCGCCGCGCGAGTTCGGTCCGGCCGGCATAGCGGGCGGCATCGCCGAGCACGGCGAGACGATCGCTGGGCAGTGAGCTCAGGCAGCTCTCCATCCCGCGCGCGTCCGCTTCCCGCAGGATCCCCTGGAAGGCGCCCGTGGCAATCTCCTTCCTCCAGTTGCTTCCGAAGTCGCCGTTGCCGAGCCGCTCGTCGACGAGGGCAACCGTCTTGGCGCGCGCGGGCGCCGGGGCCGTGCCCCGCCCGACCGTCGGGCTACCCGACGACGATGCCAGGAGACCGGAGCGCCCCGGCGACGCCGGCGCCACCGGGGCCAGAGACGTGGTGGGCGGCGCCGCCGCGGCAGGGGGAGTCGCGGGCGGCGCCGCCCAGGGAGAAACGACATTCGAAGACGCCGACGGCGCCTGCCGTTCGGCCGGCGCGGGCTCGACGCGCAGGCTCCCTTCGTCGGGACGCGCCTCCAGTACCTGTCCCGGCAACAGCGTCACGCCGCCGCGGGTCTGCGGGCCGACGACGGTCACCACCCCGCTGCGCAGATGCACGCGCAACAGATCGTTCGTTCCGGACCACTCGACGTCGAACTTGGTGCCGGTGACCGAGACGACGAACGGACCGGCCTCGACCGACCAACGCGCGTGCGGCCGGTGCACCACGGCGAAATGCGCGCGTCCATCCTCCAGCCGGATCTGGGCGCCGTCGGCGCCGGTGCCGACCACCCAGGCGCGGCTGCCGTGCTCGAGACCGACCTCGGTCCCGTCGGAGAACCGAACCCGCGCCAGCGCCTCGGCGACGCGTGGGATGTAGCCGTCGGTCCGCGCCGCCGCCCCCTCGACGGCGTAGGTCAGCCGCACACTGCGGAGCCAGAGGCCGCGCCCGCCGACGGCCCCGAGGACCATCGCCACCGCGCCGCAGAGCGCGAAGCCCATCCGCCGACGTCGCGTCTGCCGCGCCAGCCCGGCGTCGAGCTCCGCCCAAACCGCGGCCCCCCGCGCGCCTGGCGAGCTGGCGTCGGCCAGGGCACGCGCCAGATCGGAGAGCGGCGACAACGGATCGCCCGCTGCGTCGCCGTCGCCGTCGCCGTCGCGATCTCGGGAGCGGCCGCTCATGGCGTTCCCTCGCTCTTGTTCTGTCGCGCTTGCGCCAGATAACCGGCCAGCGCCGGATCTCGCTGCACCATGGCCTCCACCCGCCGGGCGATGCGCAACAAGCGGCGCCGCGCCGTCGAGTCGGAAAGGCCGTGCAGCGCCGCGACCTCGGCCAGGGGCAGGCGCTCGACGTGCCGCGCGACGTAGAGCGATCGCTCGTCGACGCTCAGTCGATCCAGAATCGCGTAGTAGCGCCGGACGATCTCCCGCGCGTCGCTCGTGTCGTGGCCGTCGCCGGCGCCCCATCGGGCCAGTCCCGAAAATTCCGGAGACTCGCCGCTGTCGGTCAGACGCAGGAAGCGGCGAAGCCAGCGCTGCCGCATCTCCCCCCGCACCACCCGCAGGCAGATC
>CAYTTF010000345.1:0-5359 GCA_964440665.1 uncultured Myxococcales bacterium
TCCTGTTCGGCGCCCGCGTACGAAACCACCATCGCCGGTTTCTCGTGGCCGAAAAGCTTGAGGATGCGCGCCACGTGGGTGTTAAGCGCCTGCCCCGAACGCAGGAGCGGCGTCTTCTTGTCCAGCGCTTCGCCGGTCCACGACACGAAGGCGGTCGGAATGCACAACGTCGTGCCGTTGGCCGTCTCGAAGAGGTAGGCGGGACTGGTCACGTCCCAGGCCGTGTAACCGCGCGCCTCGCTGGTGGCGCGAATCCCGCCGTTGGGGAAGCTGGACGCATCCGACTCGCCCTGGACCAGCGTCTTGCCCGCGAACTCGGTGATCGCGCCTCCCTCGCCGTCCGGAGACAGGAAGCTGTCCTGCTTGGCGGCGCTGAGACCCGTGAGCGGATAGAAGACATGCGCGTAATGGGTCGCGCCCTTCTGCAGGGCCCACGCCTTCATCGCGGCAGCAACCACGTCGGCCACCCGGGGATCCAGCGGCGAGCCGGTCTCGATCGTGCGCTTGACCGAGCGAAAGGCCTCCTTGGGCAAGGTGGCTTTCATGGTGGAAAGGCCGAAGACGTTCGTGCCGAACAGCGATGCTGCGGGGCTTTCCTTGTAGTCGAGGGGGGCGCCCACCTCTTTGTAGTTGGTCGCCGCAGTGACTGCCGCTCGTCGTGATTTGCTTCCACTCATGGTGCTTCGTTCTCCTGTTTCAGGTTCGCAACCGCCGGACATCCCGGACCTCAGCCGTTGTAGCGCTTTTGGAGAGCGAGACGGCAATGCTTTTTGCGGCCGACGACAACTTTTTCGGTCGGCGGCGCCGATGATGACGACGCCGAGTCGTCGGTATTTCGGGCGCGTTACGTGGTCTTTTCCGAACGAACAATGACGATGGGAGGCCTACGGTTGGCCCGACGCTCCAGTAACGTGAAACCCGCCGTTCAGACGTCCGCTTGCATCTCGATCGCGCTGCGAAACCGATCCGGTGATCGAAAGAGTGCGTCGAGGCGATTCCAGGACAGCTCGCCGAGGCGGCTGGGTTGTCGGCCGATCGCGCACTGCAGGTAGACGGCCTCGCGCAGCAGCGGCTCCAGATCCAGCTTGCAGCGGGTGTCGAACGCGGCGTCGTCGATCGACCCCCGCCGCACCGCCGCCTCGAAATCGATCAGGATGGGCTCCAGCGGCGCCGGGCAGACGATGCAATTGTGCAGCTCGACGTCCCCGTGCGCGAGGCCGGCGTCTTGAAGCAGGAGCAGCTGCGCCAGCGTCTCCTCGGCCAACCGCCACAGCCCTGCCGCCGTCGCCAGAGGCAGCTTCTGCGCCTTGGCGATGTTGTTCTCCGGAGGCTCGCCGCCGAACGGCGTGAGGCGCGCGTAGGACTGACCAGGAACCAAACAGCTCCGGAAGACGGTTGGGCCGTGTCCGATCGGAGGCGGCGTGCTGCAAATCTGGGAGGCGAGCAGCTGGTGCTCGAACTCCACCTGCGGATCCCCGTGCAATCGGCCGGGGAAATACGTCTTGCGGAAGTGAAGCGGATACGTCTCCGCCGCGGGATGGATCCGACGCGTCTCTGCACCCGCGATGACCAGCTCGGCGACCATCAAGGGCAGGCCGTTCGCCTCGCGGCGCGCCCGCGTGCGAACGACGAAGTCCTGCCGCGGCGGCTTGCCGACCAGGAGGTAGAGCTCGGTCGCCAAGAGGACCGTGTGCCGCGGCGAGACCACGACGGGACGGGTTTCGTCCATGTACACCTGCCTACGACGCGCACGCGCCCAAGACAAGCCCCCGTCGGCGGCGTGCATCGATCGAAGCCTGCACCGAGGCTCCCGCATGACTATGATCGCGCCGTGCTCGCCCGGATCCTCTCTTTCACGTTTTCGACGGTGGCGACCCTGCTGCTGGTGGTCGACGCGCCCGCCGCGGTCCCGCTTTTCCTTTCGATGACGGAAACGGATTCGCCCGCGCACCGGCGGCGCACGGCGGTCCGCGCCGCCCTGGCGGCGGGCATCGTGCTCGCCTCGTTTGGAGCGATGGGCGGGCTCATCTTCCGCGTGCTCGGCATCTCGCTGGGCGCATTCCGCATTGCGGGCGGCGTCCTGCTGTTTCTCCTCGCCATCGACATGCTTCGGGCCCAGCGGTCGCGGCAACGCACATCGCCCGAGGAGGAGGCCGAGGGTTTGGACCGACCCGACGTCTCGATCTTTCCGCTGGCCATCCCGATGCTGGCAGGACCGGGCGCGACCTCCACCGTCATGGTCCTGGTCTCGCGCGCCGAGCAAGCCTGGCAATACATCGTCGTGTTCGGGGCGATCATCCTGACGGCGTTCGTTTCCTACGGCCTGCTCCGCGGTGCCGTGCCTGTCGAGCGGCGTCTCGGCCGCACCGGCATGAACGTGCTCCAGCGTGTCATGGGCCTCATCCTGGCGGCCACCGCGGTTCAGTTCGTCGTGGAAGGCATCTCGAACGTGTTGCCGACCATCGCCGCGGGACTGCGGGGAGGCTGACGGCCGCCGCAAGACCACAGCGCTACCGCTTGTGCGCGAAGTGATGCCAGAGCATCACGAACAGAGCGATCTGCGTCGCGACGGGCAAGACGCCCACGACGAAAATGTAGCGGGCCATGCGCCGCCAGCGCCGCCAGCGCGTCACCGGCTGTAGCCGATCGCAGTAGCCGGTCACGATGACCTGCTCGAGGTGGTCGAGATCGGCGCGCATCGCGGCCGCGCTCGGGTAGCGCTCGGCGGGATCGCGTCGGAGCGCGCGCAACACGATCTCCTCGGTCTGCCGCGAGATGTCCGGGTTCAGGGCACGGGGCGCGGGCGGATCGCCGAGCGTCCGGATACTGGCGACCCGAAACGGATCGTCGCCCGGAAACGGCGCCCGACCGGTCAGCATCTCGTAGAGCATCGCGCCCAGACCGTAGATGTCGACGCTGGTGCGCCCGCGTTTGCGCCGGATCTGTTCGGGCGCGACGTAGTCCGCGGTGCCGATGGCCGGCGGACCGCCGGAAAACGTGAAGCGGGTCGTCTCAACGGCGTGGGCCAACCCGAAGTCGATCAAACGGATGGTCTCGTCGGGGCACAACATCACGTTGGCTGGTTTCAGGTCGTAGTGCACGAACCCGTTGCCATGAATGTGGTTGAGCGCGGCGCAAACCCGACTGGCGATCGCGATCGCCTCGGCCTCGGCCAGCGGGCGCCGTTCCTTCAGGAGATCGGCCAGCGTGCGACCCGGCACGTACTCGGTGACCAGATACGAACGCTGTCTATTCGTGGCGTGCGGAAGAAATTTCAGAACGAAGGGATGATCGAGCTGGAGGCCAATCTCCTCTTCTTGTTGAAACATCGACCACGCCCCGAGGCCGCTCGAGAACATGGGCAGCGGAACCTTGACCACCACGGGATGATCGCCGTCCTTCAGATCCCGCGCCTTGAAGATGGTCGACATCCCGCCGCGTCCGATCTCCTCGAGGAGCAGAAACCTCTCGTCGAGGGTCTGTCCGGGTGCCGCCTTCAGCTGCGGAGACACCGGCGGTCCGTTGGTTCGCGAGGCTCGAGAGCTGGGGGTGCGCGCATGAACTGGGGAGAGACTGCATCGGCGGTGCCAGGCCGGCCGGACCACAACCGCGGCACCGATCGTCCACAACCGTTGCAAGCTGCAAGAAACGGCGTCGGATCGCCATGCACTCTCCTCGACCTTTGCGCGCCCCGACGGTGACCGCGCTCAGCTCAAAAACAGCTTGTAAGCCGGGTTCTGGCTCTCGTCCCAGTGGCGGTAGCCGAGCGACGCCAGGAACTTGCGCAGCTGGGCCCGCTCGCGCGAGGGAACCTGCAGCCCGACCAGGACCCGCCCGTAGGCGGCGCCTTCGTTTCGGTAGTGGAAGAGCGAGATGTTCCAGTTGGGCGACATGCTGACGAGGAAGCGCATGAGAGCGCCCGGCCGCTCGGGAAATTCGAAGCTGTAGAGGTGCTCGGGCGCGGCCAGCGGCGAGCGACCGCCGACCAGATGCCGCAGGTGCAACTTCGCCAGCTCGTCCTCGGTGAGATCGAGCGTCGGAAAACCCGCCTTGGCGAACAGGCGCGCGAGGTGCGGGGCGTCGCCCTTTCGCGCCAGCTGCACGCCGACGAAGACGTGCGCCACCGCCTTGTCGGCGATCCGGTAGCTGAACTCGGTGACGTTTCGATCGCCGACCAGACCGCACAGGCGCTGGAAGCTGCCCCGTCGCTCGGGGATCGTGACGGCGAAGACCGCCTCGCGGTTCTCGCCCACCTCGGCCCGATCGGCCACGAAGCGCAGGCGGTCGAAGTTCATGTTCGCGCCGCAGGTGATGGCGGCGACGGTCCGGCCCGCGAGCGGCGTCCGCGACGCGTACAGCTTGGCGCCCGCGACCCCCAGCGCGCCGGCCGGCTCCAGGATCGAACGCGTCTCCTGGAACACGTCCTTGATGGCCGCGCAGAGCGCGTCGGTGTCGACGGTGATGACCTCGTCGACGTAGAGGCGACAGAGGCGAAACGTCTCTTTGCCGACCCGGCGGACCGCGGTGCCGTCCGAGAACAGCCCGACCTCCCGGAGCTCGACCCGGCGTCCGGCGGCGAGCGAGCGCGCCATAGCGTCGGAATCGACCGCCTGAACCCCAATGATCTTGATCTCCGGGCGCACCGCCTTGACGTAGGCGGCCACGCCGGAGATCAGGCCGCCCCCGCCGATGGAGGCGAAGATCGCGTGCAGGGGGCCGTTCACCTCCGGCTGGTGCTGGCGCAGGATCTCCATCCCGATCGTCCCCTGCCCCGCGATGACGTCCGGGTCGTCGAAGGGATGCACGAAGGTGAGCTTGTGCTTGCGTTGCAACACGAGCGCCCGCGCATACGCGTCGGAGAAGGAGTCGCCGTGCAGCTCCACCTCGGCGCCTAGCCTGCGCACCGCATCGACCTTCACCTCCGGCGTCGTCACCGGCATGACCACCACGGCGCGGCAGCCGAGCTTCTGGGCCGCCAGCGCGACCCCTTGCGCGTGGTTGCCGGCGCTGGCCGTGATCACCCCGCGCGCGCGCGCGGCGGCCGACAGATTGACCATCTTGTTGTAGGCGCCGCGCAGCTTGAAGCTGAATACCGGCTGGAGATCCTCCCGCTTGAGCAGCAGCCGGCCGCCGATCCGGTCCGAGAGCTGGGGCGCGACCTCGAGCGGCGTCTCGATCGCGACGTCATAGACGCGGGCGTTGAGTATGCGGCGGAGATAGTCGTTGGCGGTTCCCGTCGCCATGGCGGCAGGCCAGTGTGCCACAACATCGACGCCGCTCTTCGATGCATTCGACTCGATGCATTGCATTCGACTCGATGCATTCGACGCGGTGAACGATCGTCGCTGCGTCTCTTCCC
>CAYTTF010000346.1:0-5351 GCA_964440665.1 uncultured Myxococcales bacterium
GGGGCGGTCTCGTGCGCCCCATAGCCGCCGGGGCGGCGTGCGCGAGCCTGCTCGGCATCCTCGCCCTCGCGGCGCCCGCGCGCGGTGCGCCCTGCGGGCAGCCGAACCTGGTCGACATGGTGCCCCCCGACAAGGCGATCGATGTCCCGCCCAACGCGACGCTGGCGGCCCACTACACGGCGTCCGCCGACTATCTTGGCGAGCCGGTGGTGCTGGTGCTGCCCGACGGGGAGGAGCAGACGCTGCCCGCGACGTTCGACGCGACCGAGGTCCGCCTGTCGATAACGCCCGGCGCGCCGCTAGCACCCGGCGGCCCCTACGTCGTGCGCTGGCCGGCGCTGCGCGGCCTCAACGCCGCCGCGCCGGGGACAGGCGGGCAAGCGACCTTCTCGGTCGTCACGACGCCCGATAGCGCCCCACCGATGTTCGACGGTGTCGCGGCGGCCCGCTGGCACCTCGATCGCTCGACCAACGACTGCACCGATTCTATCGAGGAGCGCTTCGTCTTCGACCTCGACCTCGGCGCCGCCAGCGACGACGGCGGCCGGGACGGGTTGACGCTGCTGCTGTTCCAGACCTCGGGTCCGGGCGCAGGCGACGGCTCGGTCCCGGTGCTCGCGCGCGCCCTGCCGCCCGAAGGAGAGAGCGCGCAGGTCGCGTTGCCGGCGGGAGATTCGGTCGGTCGGATCTGTTTTGCGGGGCTGGTGCGTGACACCACCGGCCAGGTCTCGAACAGTGCCGATCGGGAGGCCTGCGTCGAGACGACCGCCCCGCCTTTCTTTCAAGGGTGCGAGCTGGCACCAAATGCTCGGCCCGCGGCGGCCGGTTCGATGTTCGGGTTGCTGGCCGTCGTCTTGGCCGTCGTCGCCGTCGTCTTGGCCGGGCGCCGACGTCGAGGCCCCTCGAGGCCGTGAGATGGACCGTCTGCGCAGTCCTGACCGTGCTCGCCTGCCGGGGTCCGCGCGCGACCCCGACCGCACCAGCGGAGCGCCCGACCCCGACCGCGCCAGCCGGGCGCCCGACCCCGACCGCGCCAGCGGAGCGCGCGACCCCGACCGCGCATGCCGGGCGCGTGGTGCCGGCGCCGCCGCCGTTTTCCTGCGTCGCCGATCGCTGTGTGCAACGCCACCCGCGCATGCCCGACGACGGGGAGTGGACCTGCACCGATCAGGCCGGCGCGACGATCTGCGTGGGGGGCGAGCGCGCCGCGGGCGTCGCGATGGCGCCGGGCGATCCCGCCTGGATCTGCGGCCCGCGGCGGGGCGCACCGTCCGATCTGCTGGGCCCACGGATCTGCGTCGACCCTTCGCCCGATCTCCCGGATGGCGAGAGGGCCGACTGGCGCTGCCGGATCGTCGCCGATCCGCCCGCGCGCCGGATCTGCGATCGCGATCCCGCCACCTGGAAGCTGGGCGCGGGCTGTGGCGCGCTCCATCCCTGCGCCGACGGAAGCGATTGTGTCGCGGAGCGATGCGCGCTCCGGCGGCGGACGCCCGATTGCTGGTTCGACACCGACTGTCCCGGCCGCCACTGCCAGTTCGGAAGCTGCGGGGCGACGCGGCCGTGAGTCGGGCGGTGGGGATGTTGCTCGTCGGCGCCGCGGTTGGCGCCGCCTCGGGATGTCGGCGCGCGCCGGCGCCCGCACAGGAGCCCGCCAACCTGTGCCTCGAGATCGATGCGCCGACGGCGCCGGTCGGCTTCGACGCGGCTTTTTCGATCGCCGCGCGGGTTTCCTGCCCTGGACGCGGCCGCGGGCGGATCACCTGGCGTCAGGTCGCGGGGGTGTCGCTGCGCGCGCTCGCGATCGCGGACGACGGTTTCAGTCTGACCGCGCGAACCCCCACGCTGGCCCAGGTCCGCCCCGGTCCGCTTCCCTGGGGCGTGATTCCGCTGTCTCCACGCACCCGCGGCGAGGCGACGCTGGAGGCGCTCTGGAACGACGGGCGTGGCCACGAGCGGCGACGCGAGGTCCCCATCGCGGCGGGCCCCCGCGCGCGCGGCCTCTCCAATACGGCGGTCGGCACGCGCCTCTATCTCGGCGGCGAGGGCTGGCATCTGATCTCGGGCCCGCCCGGCAGCGCGGCGACGCTGGACCTGGAGCCACGCCCCGCCAGCCTCCTGCCGGATGTCACGGGCGACTATCGCCTGGCCGACGCCCGGGGACGCGAGCTCGTCCTGCGCGCCGCGCGCTACGACGAGACGCCGCTCGACTGCGGGCGCTCGGGTTGCCACGCCGCGATCGCCGACGCCGCGGCGGGCAGCCCGATGACGACGGTGCTCGCGCGTGGCCTCGGGGCGGTGGCCGGCAGCTCCAGTCCAGCGTTCGGTCCGGGCTATCCCGGCTGCGCGCTCGCCTGTCACGCGACGGGCGAGCCCGGCCTGCCCGACGGTGGCTACACGCATGTGGCGAAGGAGATGGGCGTGGCCGCCGACCACCCGGCGCGATGGGAAGAGCTGCCGCGCCCTTTGCGCCGGCTGGGCGGCGTCGGCTGTCTCGCCTGCCACGGGCCCGCTGCCCTCCCCCCGGAGGCGGCGCGCGCCCGCGTGCTGCGCGCCGATGTCTGCGCCGTCTGCCACGACGCACCCCCGCGCTACGGACATGTCGTGGCCTGGCAGGAAACCGGCATGGCCCACGCGGATCGGGAACCTCGCACCCGCTCCGATCGCACCTGCGCCCGCTGCCACACCACCTCCGGGTTTCTCGCGTCGATCGACGCCCGCGCCGACCGGCGATCGCCCGACGACGCCGAGCCGATCGGGATCACCTGCGCCGCTTGCCACGCGGTGCACGCGCACGAGACCGCGGGCCCACCAGGGGCGTTGCTGCGCACGCCCGCCGCGCCGTCGCTGCTGGCGGCGATCACCGCCGACCCGAGATCGTCGATCGACCCGAGATCGTCGGTCTGCCTGCCCTGCCACACGCCGAATCCGGAAGCGCCGCTTCCCTCCGCCTCGGCCGCAGCGCTCTGGCTCGGCCGCGGCGGCCTCGATCCCGCGAGCGGCCAACCGCTGATCGGGGCCGCGGTCCACGCGCGCGCCGTCGGCGGTTGCGTCGCCTGCCACCGCGCGGGTCCCGAAGGGCTCGCCCGCGGCGCCGGCCACGGTTTCGCGGCGCCACCGACCACCTGCACCCCCTGCCACGCGCAAGCGCTCCCCCCATCGGACCTGGCCACGCGCGCCCGGCGTCTCTGGGAGACCTGGCGACAGGTCGCGGGGACGTCGGCGGTCGGATCGGCGCCGGCGCACGCCAGCGACCTGCGGCTCCATGGATCGGCGCCGGCGCACGCCAGCGACCTGCGGCTCGATCGGGGCACGCCGCTGGGACGCGCCGCCTGGGACTTGCTGCTGGTGATCGAGGATCCGGGCGCCGCCGCCCACAACGCCCCCTACGCCCGGGCCCTGCTCGCCGCCGCGGAACCGGCGATCGCGCAGGCGGCGGCGCGGATCGGAGCTTCGCGAAGATGAGAGCCGGCGCCGCTTTCGTGATGTTGCTGTCGTTCGCTGCGAGCGCCGCCCGCGCCGACGAATCGACCCTCGTGAATGTCGCGCCTCGCGCAGAGGACACGACAGTCGTGAGCATCCCACTCCGCCTGGCCACCCAGACCGAGGCCGCGGGCGGCGTCGTCACCGGTCACTTCTACAACCAGCTGGTCGGCTTGCGCCTCGACGCGCAGTTCTCGCCGCAGGTCAGCTGCGGTGGCTACCTCGGCTACGTGAACCTCAAGGGAAAGGACGGGCGCGCGAGCGATCTGCTCCCCTACGCGCAGCTCGAGTACCGCACCGGCGCGCCCGGCGACACCGTGCGCATCCCGCTCCGCTTCGCCTCCGGCTATCTGCCACGCAACGGCCCGGTGGTCCGTCTGGCGGCAGGCCTCGCGTTCGCGCTCACCCCTCGCGTCGACCTCGTGACCGAGTTGGCGCCCATGATCTGGGTGACCAACAACCAGACGCTCCTCTCGATGAACCTGGCGCTCGAGTTCGCGTTCCGGCTCTGAGCGTGGCGTCCCTTGACGCCTAACTGTACGGATCGTACAGTTCATGGATGGCCAAGGCGATCGGCTCCGAGGCGGCGCGACAGAATCTTCCCGGCATCCTGGAGCGCGCGGCGAAGGGGGAAACGACCGTGGTGACCAAGCGCGGCCGCCCCGTGGCAGCGGTGGTGCCGTTCGATGCCGACACCCGCCCGGGTGGGCGGGGGCCCTCGCTCCTTTCCCTTCGCGGTTCCGGTCCAGGACTCTGGGGCAAGGATCCGGCAAAAACGATCGCGCGTGGCCGCAAAGAATGGGTCTCAAAGGCCTGACAGCCCTGCCCCGCGGTGCCGGCGTTTTGGTCGACAGCGCGCCGATCGCGTACGTTCTCGACGGGCATCCGTTGGCCGGGGAGTTTGCGCCCCTTTTTGAACGGGCCGAGGCGGGCGATCTGCGTCTCTTCACGACGCCAATCACCGTGGCAGAGGTCGTCGCCGGTCCCATCGGAGCCGGTCGGGAAGCCCAGGCCGAACGATACCGCATCGCCATGACGTCGGGCCCGGGCGTGACCTTCGTAGCGCTGGGCGACGAGGCCGCGCTCTTGGCCGCCAGATTTCGGAATCGCTACCGACTCAAGCTCCCGGACGCGTTTCAGCTCGCCGCGTGTGTGCTCTCGGGTTGCCAGGCACTCGCCACCCACGATCGAGACTTTCGCCGCGTCTCCGAGGTGCTCGTCATCGACACGGATAGCCGACGCTGACGGAATCCGTTTCCCGTGCGGGCGCCAGACGCGGTAAAGGACACGGGTGTTTCGCAAGCGCGACGTCGCCATTCATTTCGTCGGCATCGGTGGCATCGGCATGTCGGGCATCGCCGAGGTGTTGCTCAACCTCGGCTATCCGGTTTCCGGGTCCGACCTGCGCGAAGGCGAGGTGACCCGGCGCCTCGCCGCGCAGGGGGCGCAAATCGCCTTCGGCCACCGCGCCGAGAACGTCGCCCGGGCCGACGTGGTGGTGGTGTCGAGCGCCGTCCGCCCCGACAACCCCGAGATCGCCGCCGCCCGCGCCCGCGACATCCCGGTCATCCCGCGCGCCGAGATGCTGGGCGAGCTGATGCGCGTCAAGGACGGGGTAGCCGTCGCCGGCAGCCACGGCAAGACCACCACCACCACGATGATCGCGGTGATCCTGGCCGAGGCCGGGCTCGATCCGACCGCGGTGATCGGCGGCAAGGCGCGCGCCTTCGGGTCGAACGCGCGCCTCGGCCAAGGGGAGATGCTAGTGGCCGAGGCCGACGAGTCGGACGGCTCGTTCCGCCACCTGTTCCCGACCGTCGCCCTCATCACCAACATCGACCGGGAGCACCTCGACCACTTCGGGACAG
>CAYTTF010000347.1:0-5331 GCA_964440665.1 uncultured Myxococcales bacterium
ATACTTCTCCTCGCTGTCACGAAGCGCGTCCTCGGCCCGCTCCCGTCGGGCGCGCTCGCGCTGAACGCTCCACCCCGCCACAATCACGATCAACAGACCCACGAAGGTGCGCAGGACCAGAAAGAACTCCACCTCGGTCACCCGCCGTTTGGCATCGGCGTTGCGCAGGGCCAGCAGGCGCAGCTCCTCCTGCTCCAGCCCGTGAACGACCGTTTGCAGCTCGTCGATGGTCGGCTGAGCCGGCACGGTGGCCATCGCCTCGACCGCCGCGGCGAGCCCCCCCGCCCGGCGCCGATCGTTGACCATCGAGGCCAGCCGGATCTCCCGCTCCGTCACGTCTTCGAGGAGCGGGAGCATGCGCTGCTGCGTGGGGTTGTCCGTCGTCAGGCCGCGAACGGCCGCCTCGCCCTCCGCCACGCGAAGCACGCCGGCGCGGTAGGACTGCAGATACGACTCCTCACCGGTCAGCGCAAACGCGCGGTAGTCGGCTTCGATCTTCGCGACCGACAGGCGCACGTCCTCGAGCTTCTCGAGAACCTCATGGGTGTGGCGCACCTCCTGCCGGCTTTCGGTCGAGACGATCAGCGCCCGGTAGGAGATCACCCCCGCCGCGAGCACGACCGAGATCGCCACCCCGATCGCGAAGCGGAGCCTCCGACGCGACATGAGGGCGGAACATCGCAACGGCGACCACTGAGTCAAGAGGACCGCAGTCGATTCCGGGCCGCTGACGCAAGTCCCCGAGCCACCGGTGGTGGCCACCCGGGGCGCGCGTCAGCGCCGGCTGCGGTAGAGCGCGGCCAGCGCGGCCCCGATCGCCTGCGACAGCTCCCCCAGCGTCGAGGGGACGATGGTGATTCGATCGCGCTGGACCGGCCACAGATGCGCGCGGGCGGTCTCGCCCACGATCCGCAGATAGCGCTCGCGGAACTCCTCGGTGGTGTTCTCGGGATCCATCAGGCCGCCGCCGATCACGACGAACGTCGGGTCCAGCGCCATCGAGAGGCTGGCGATGTGCAGGCCCATCGCGCGCGCCTGGAAATCGAACAGCTCGACCGCCAGCGGATCGCCCTTCTGCGCGAGGCCGCGCAGGCTGAGCACCTTGTCCTTCGTGGTGTCCTTCGAGCTGGCGAGCGGATGGCCTGGATATCCGGCCAGCTTCTCCTCGAGCAGGTACGGCAAGCCGGCCAGCGTGGTGTACAGCTCGACGCAGCCCCAGCTGCGACCGCAGCCACATTTGTAGGGCTTCGCGCCCAGCAGATGCAGCGGCGCCGGCATGTGCGCCGTCTCCATCCCGGCCAGGGTGTCGCCCTGCAGCGGAAGCCCGTCGGCATCGATGTAGGCGGAGCCCAGGCCCGAGCCGGGCGCCAGCATGAGCACGCTGTCGGTCGAGTTGCCGCGCACGCGCTGCGCCTCGCCGACGCCGCCGAACGCGCCGTCGTTCCCGACCACCAGCGGCACCGCTCGGCCCGCCTTGTCGGCCAGCGCCTGGCTGTAGGCGGTGTAGAAGTCCCAGCCGTCGAAGACCGTCGGCAGGTTGGCCGAGTGCCCGAGCACGCCGTAGCGCAGGTAGGGACCCGGGATGGCCAGCCCGACGCTGGCGACGTCGGCCCAGGTGAGCTTGTTTTGCCCGAGATATTCCGTGACCGCCTCGACCCAGGAGGTGACCACCGCCTGCGGACCCTGCTGAGAATTCGTGGCGCGCTGATGCAGCTTGGTGGAGACCGTCGTCCCGTCGGCCCAGACGCCGCCCACTTTCGACATGGTGGCGCCGCAATCGGTGCCGATGAAGACCTGCTGGTTGGTGCTCATGGGGGGAGCATAGGGGAAGACCGGTCCGGGCGCGCGTCGGGGCGCACCAAAATTGGCAACCCGCGGTAGACTCCGGCGACAGTGCGAAAGATACGGTCGATCTTCCTGGCGGCGTGCGCGCTCGCCGGGCTTTCGCTGTCGGCGGCCTCCTGCAGGAAAGAGACCGAGTCGCTGGTGGTCGTGGCGCTCACGGCGGCGCCGGCCGACACGACGCTCGCCACCGTCTCGATCACGGCGGGATCGGTGAAGCAGACCTTCAGCCTGCCCGCCGGGGAAGGCCTGTCGGCGACCGCGAAGTCGTTCGGCGTCTACCTGCCCTCCAGCGTCAGCGGGTCGATCGACGTGCGGGCCACCGCCATGGGCGCCGACAACGCGGCCTGCTCTGGCTACGTGGGCAGCACCACCACCTTGGTGGTCGCGGGCGGGACCAGCAACGCGAACGTCGGACTGCAACCGGGCAACACCTGCACGACGGGACCGGACGGCGGCGGCGGGCACGGAAGCTCGCCCCCGTCGCTGGCCCACTGCACCGAGTACGACCACGACGTGAACCCCTCGGCGACCTGCGCCACCGGCGATGAGACCCCCGCCGACGTCGAGATCACCGACATCGAATTTTCGCCCGATGGAAAGCTCCTGTTCAGCGCGGGGGAAGACAGCCGCGTCAAGGTCTGGACCTGGAACGGAACCACGCTGACCGCCGAGGGGCATGAGCTCGACACCAGCGGCGGCTTCACCAGCGTGGCCGTATCGCCCGACGGCAAGCTCGTCGCCGCCGGCTCCATCGCTGGAAAGGTGACGGTCTGGAATGTGGGCGGCACCTGGTCGATCGCCGCCAGCCTCACCGGCATCACCGGCGACGCGAACGACCTGACCTTCTCGCCGAGCAGCCAGATCCTCTACGTCGGTGACAGCGATGGAAAACTGAGCTCCTACGTCGAGACCAGCTTGGCCCCCGCGTCGCAGATGCTCCTGCGAACGGCGACCACGCCCTTCTCGGTGACCGCGTCGCCCGCGGAGAGCGACGGAAGCTACTGGCTCGGCATCGGTTATGGGGACGGCAATGCCGGCCTCATCCACGTGGTCGGTGGCACCCTGGGAACCGAGGTTCCCTTCACCGTGAGTCCCAGCATCACCGGCGGCGTCTACTCGATGCAATTTTCACGGGACGGTACCCTCGTCGAAACCGGGGCCGAAGACGGCTCGTTCGGAATCTGGAGCGTCCCTCTGCCCTCGTCCACGAGCCCGCGCATGCCGGCGATCGCCATCAGCAGCGACTTCATCTTCGGCGCCGCCTTTCACCCCTCGGGTGCCAGCATCGCGATCGGCGCCGGCGGCAGCGACGGCGATCGCCAGCTGGGTCTGTGGACCGTCGCGACCGGCGCCATGCTGTCGACCGTGCCGCAGAGCTTGCTCAGCTACCGGCCGACCGCGGTGGCGTTCTCGTCGGACGGCACGACGGTGGCCGCAGGCGAGCACAGCTGCGGCAAGATCATCGTCTGCGCCGACTAGACGTCGGCGTCGGCGATGAACACCATGATGAGGCTCCAGGCGCCCAGCGCCGGCACGAACAGCGTGAACTGCAGCGGCGACGGGAGCGCGTAGATGATCGAGACCATCGGGATCCAGAAGAACCAGTTCGGGATCAAGAGCGGCACCACCCGCGCGCGGTAGAAGCCGCCCCGCAGCGCCGGCCGCGTCGCCGCCAGCGAGAAGCCGCGCTGGCGCCACAAGAACAGCAGCGCGATGAGGGCCGACCAGATCGGCGTGAAGACGAACTGATCGAACGCCGTCTTCGCCACCACCGTGCGCAAGCTGGCCTGGCTGCCGAAGAGCCACGCCGCGAACCGGTAGAAGAGATCGATCACGACGCCGTCGAGGGCGAAGAAGGCCAGGTTGAAGGCGATCTCGCCGCCGCGGCCGCGCAGCCCCCCCAGGCGGCGGTCGGTCAGCGCCTTGGCGATCTCGGGCAGCAACCCGCCCGCGATCGCGGCGCTGCAGGCGGCGAACGGCAGGCCCCCCGAGGTCTTCCAGACGCCGACGACCTCACAGGCCGCGCGCACCGACCCGCTGAAGTGGTAGGCGAGCACCAGCAGGACCGCGGCGCTCTGGATCAGGAGAAACGGCCGCCAGAACTTTCGGATCGCCGCCGTGCCCGCCGCCAGCGGCGACACCGCGGCCACGCTCTCGTTTGCTATCGCCGTCATCGTCCGAGGCGCGATGCCCCGGGCGCAATTATTCAGGACGACCGGCGGAAGTCACGTCAGGTCGGCGCAACTACCCCGGACCACCGTCGTAGGTCACGTGGACGTAGGTTCCGAGGCGCGTGTTGTAGGCGAGGTAGTAGCCCGGGTGATCGGGATCGTCGTAGAGCACGATCTGATCGCTGTTCCAGGCCCAGTCGTCGGCGTATCCCCAATCCGGGGCCGCGAGGACGAAGAACGAGCTGCCGAAGAAGAACCGGTGGCGTCCCGGCTCCCAGCCGCCGAGCCGGTAGACGTGGCCCCGGCCGATCGGCCCCGCGAAACGGCCGCGCGCCCAGGGGTGATCGACGTGGAAGCGGGCGTCGCCCCGGCCGCCCTCGTGGCCGACCCAGCGGTTGTGCGGCTCGACGTGCGGCCGCTCGGCGCGCGCCGGCGCGCCGCGAGCGGGCTCTGCGCGCATTGGGGCGGCGCGCATCGGCGCGGCGCGGGCCGGGGTCGGTTGAGCGCGGAAGGGCGCCGGTCCGCGCGGTGGACCGCTCGGATAATGTCCGCCGCCACCGCCACCCGGCCCGCGATGCTGGGCGAGCGCCGGCGCCGCGGAGACGAAAAGGACGGCCCAGGAAGCAAAGAACATGAGCACGAACCCCTTGAAGTACCTCATGCGTCTCAAGCTAAGGTCGCCCGCGCGGATCGGCTAGGCTGCGCCGATGGGACTTTTGGACGAGCCAGGCCTCGATCGGTTGGTCGCCGCAGGGTGCCCGAAGTGCGGCGCGCACGAGCTGACGTTCCGCACCTATGTCGACGGTTTGCTGCCGCTGCTGGGCGGCGAGCCCACCGGCCGCATGACGTGGGTTTACGACGGCGAGAAGTTCGTCGACGGCGTCTACCAGATCGTCTGCGCCACCTGCGCGGAGATCGTGTTTTCGGCCGAGGTTTGCCCGCGCTGCGACGCGGCGGGCGGGCTCGCGCGGGCGCTCGACACGCCCAACCGATGGCCGGTGCCGGCCGCCTGTCCCGGGTGCGACGGCGAAGAGGTGCGCTACATCGCCTTCGTCCCGGCGCGCGTCGCGTACCAGGGAAAGCGGGCGGAGAAGGCGCGGAGCTCGACGGAGCTGCACGAGCCCGGATTCCACGGCGCCCGCGTCGACTGTCGCGACTGCGGCACGGTGGCCGAGCTGACCGACCGCTGCCCCCTCTGCGACGCGCCCGGTCCGTTGCGCGCCCGACCGGGATGAGCGAACCCGCTCGGCCCCATCGTGGCTAGACTGGACGCATGCCCTCGACCGCCGCCGACCTCGCCGGACGCACGTTCATC
>CAYTTF010000348.1:0-5326 GCA_964440665.1 uncultured Myxococcales bacterium
CGGTCGCGCTGGAGTACTCGTTCCTGACCCACGACTACTCGATCAAGTACGTCCACCGCTACTCCGACGCCGCGTCGCCCCTCTTCTTCCAGATCACCGCGTACTGGGGCGGTCTCGACGGCTCGATCCTGTGGTGGGTCTTCCTGCTTTCGGTCTTCTCGGCCATCGCGATCTACTCCAACCGCAATCGCCACCGTGAGCTCCTGCCCTACGTGGTGACGGTGCTGATGGTGATCGCCGACTTCTTTCTCTACGTCATCATCTTTCACAAGAACCCCTTCGACACCTACGTCGCCGACATCCCCACCGTCGGCAAGGGCCTGAACCCGCTGCTGCAGAACGCGTACATGGTGGTGCACCCGCCGTCGCTCTACACCGGCTTCGTCGGCATGAGCATCCCGTTCGCGTTCGGTCTGGCGGCGCTGATCTCCGGCCAGCTCGACGACGCCTGGATCGCGTCGGTGCGCAAGTGGACGCTGGGCGCCTGGTTCTTCCTGTCGATGGGCCTGACGCTGGGCATGCTCTGGGCGTATGAAGAGCTCGGCTGGGGCGGCTTCTGGGGCTGGGACCCGGTCGAAAACGCTGGCTTCCTGCCATGGCTGACCGCGACCGCGTTCCTGCATTCGATCATGATCCAAGAACGGCGCGGGATGATGAAAGTGTGGAACGTCACGCTGATCATCTTGACGTTCTTTTTGACCATCTTCGGCACGTTCATGACCCGCTCCGGGATCGTGCAGTCGGTGCACGCCTTCGGTCAGGACACCAAGCTGGCCTGGATCTTCACCATCTTCATGTCGATCACGTTGATCGTCAGCTTCGGGTTCGTCATCAAGCGCGTGCCGGAGCTGCGCTCGCGGGCGCGCCTCGACTCGTGGCTGTCGCGCGAGGCGGCCTTCACGGTGAACAACTGGATCCTCTTGTTCGCGGCGTTCTTCATCATGTTCGCCACCATGTTCCCGACGCTGTCGGAGGCGCTGACCGGGCAGCGGATCACGGTCGGACCGCCGTTCTTCAACAAGTGGATGGTGCCGATCGGCCTGGTTCTGTTGTTTCTCACCGGAGTCGGACCGCTCATCGCCTGGCGCAAGGCCACCGCTTCGCACCTGCGCTACCAGTTCTTCTGGCCCAGCCTGGCGGCGGTCGCGACCATCGGGATCTGTGTGGCCCTGGGGCTCGGCGTCGCGCCGGCCGGGGTCATCTGCTTCGGGTTCTGCGCCTTCACGGGCGCCACCATCACGCAAGAGTTCGCGCGTGGCGTGGCGGTCCGAAAGCGCAACACCGGCGACGACACGGTCTCCTCGCTGATGGGGATGGTCATTCGCGGCAAGCGACGCTACGGCGGCTACGTCGTACACGTCGGCATCGTGCTGATGTTCATCGGCTTCGCCGGCACCGCCTACAAGAAGGAAACCGACATCAAGCTGGTTCCCGGCGCCCAGGCGACCCTCGGCCGCTACACGGTCCGCTTCGAGCGCCTCGCCCACGAGGAGGACCGGCAAAAAGAGATGGTGACGGGCGAGATAACCGCGATGGCGGGCGGCAAGGTGATCGACCACATGCGGCCCGCCAAGTGGTTCTTCCACAACCACGAAAGCGAGCCGACCACCGAGGTCGCCATCCGCCGCGGCCCGGCGGAGGATCTCTACATCACCCTCGGCAACTACGACCTCGCCGAGGGGAACGCCACCTTCAAGCTGGTGGTGAACCCGGTGGTCGACTGGATCTGGTTCGGGTTCATGCTGCTCGCGATCGGGACCGGGATCTGCCTGATGCCGGACGCCGTGCTGGAGCGGATTACGGCCGGCGTCGCGGTGGGTCCTGCCAAGCAGGCGGGCGCGGCGGGGCTCGTCGTGTGGCTGGCGCTCGGCGCGGGCGGTCTGCTCGCCCTGTCGGCCCGGCCGGCGCGTGCCGAGGAGGCCCAGATGCCGAGCCAGGCGCTCGAGCCACCGATGCCGTCGGGCGTCGACGAGAACTGGCTGGTGCACAACATCATCTGCCAGTGCGGGACCTGCCGCCACAACCTGATCGACTGCGCCACCGAGAATTGCGGCCACGCCGCGCAGGACCGGATCGAGATCCGGCAGCTGCTCAACCAAAAGCAGACCCGGGATCAAATCATCGACTACTTCATCCGGAAGTACGGCGGGCAGGTGGCGCTGGCCGCGCCGCTCGACCGCGGCTTCAACCGGCTGGCCTGGTTCCTCCCGTACAGCCTGGGCGCCCTCGGCGCGATAGGGCTCGGTTACGGCGCGTACCGCCTGGCGCGCCGGCCCGCGGCCGCCCAGGTCGGTTCCAGGGAACCGCCGGTCTCGGATACGGACCTCGCCGACAAGCTCGATGACGAGCTCCGCAATCTTGACTAAGATTCCGATCTGGGTCCTGGGCGCCGCCGGCGCGCTGGCGGCGATCGTTTACGCGGTGCTGGTCGAGAAAATGCGGCTCGGCCCCCCTGTGGTGATGCTGGGCCTCGGCGGCATGACCTTGGCGCTCGCCGGCGCGGCGCTCTGGAGGGTCATCGATCCGCTGGCGCGGGCCGCGTCGGCCGCCGCGCCGAGCGGTCGTGGGTCGCGCCGGCCCCGCGAGCTCGAACGCGAAAAGCAGCTGGTCTTGAAGGCGATCAAGGAGATCGAGCTCGACTTCCAGATGCGCAAGATCGCCGAGCGCGACTACCGCGATATGATCGAGCGCTACCGAACGCGCGCGATGCGCCTCATCGGCGAGATCGAGGCCGGCGACGACTATCGGGTGCTGATCGAGCGCGAGCTGGCCATGCGGATCAAGCTGGCGCCCGAGAAATCCAGCGCGCCCGCGCCGATGCCCGCGGCCGCGGTGTCTGCACCCTCCCCCACCCCATCCGCCGCTCCGATCGGGCGACCGTCCTGCGCAAGTTGCGGCACGCTCAACGACGAAGACGCACAGTTCTGTAAAAAATGCGCCGCCAGAGTCTCGTAGTCCTCGCCTCGATCGTTGCCCTGGCGACGGTCGCCCGCGCGCAACCGATGATGGGCGGCGGCGGCATGCCGAACCTGGCCGAGATCGTCGGTCGGCCGCTTCCCGATCGCGGCATGCCGACCGGAACGGTGAGCGTTCGCGTCTCGCGCAAGCTTCCCGCCAACGCGGTCGCCGGCGTCGAGGTGAGTGCCATCATCAAGAACGCCGGCGGGGATCTGCGGCGGCGCACCGAAAAGACCGATGCCGGCGGACGCGCGCTCTTCGAGGGGATGGTCCCGGGCGACGAGTTTCGTGCCGAGGTCACCGTCGATGGGAAGAACCTCCACACCGATACGTTCCCGCTGCCCTCCGAAGGCGGCATCCGGACCATGCTCATCGCCGATCTCGGCGCCCCCGGCGAGGCCCCGGTGGCCGGCGCACCGGCGGGCAGCGGCGCCCCAGCCGGCGCCCCCACCGCCGCCGCGGGAGGCGAGCCACCGCCTTTCGTCCTCGGCGCCACCGCCGGGGTCGCGACGGCGGACGCCGCGCTGCCGGTCGGGACACTGGAGGTGCGGGTTCTCGACGAGGCCGGGGCGCCGATCCGGAGTCATCCGGTGCTGCTCGGCATGATCGACAAGAGCAACAAGATCGACGTCCGCCACAGCAAGAGCGACGGGAACGGCCTGGCCCATTTCTCCGATCTGCCGACCGGCGACGGGACCGGGTACGCCGCCGTGGTCGAGTGGAACGGGACGCGTCTCGGGACCGCGCCCTTCCCGATGCCGTCCGTGGGCGGGGCGCGCGCCGAGATCCGCGCCCTCTCCCACACCGCCGATCCATCGGTGATGACGATCGGCCCGGGCGCCCGCATCGTCCTGCAGATGCACGAGGACAGCCTGCAGTTCCTGGAAATGTTCCCGTTCGAGAACACCTCTGAAAAGATGTTCGATCCGGGACCGGGCGCCATCGAGATCCCCTTGCCCGACGGCTTCGTGGGCGCGCAGGCGCAGGAAGGCGATCGCAAGATCGAAGTGCGCCAGAACCACGGAATGGCGGTGCACGGCACCTTCACCCCCAAGCGCGCGATCCTGGGAACGACCTCGAAGAACGCCGGGCACGAGGTGGCGTTCGGGTTCGTGCTCCCCTACCATGGCCACACGCGCGCGTTCGTGCAGCCCATGCCCAACGGAATCGGGCCCTTCACGCTCATCACGGAACAGATTCCCGGCCTGACGGTCAGCGGGCCGGGGATCGGCGATCGCCAGGAACGCCAGCTCGGCGGACGAAAGTACTGGGTCATGCCGGTCGAGGCCGTGCCGCCCGGCGGCGTGTTGGCGTTCACCATGGAAG
Source organism: uncultured Myxococcales bacterium (assembly GCA_964440665.1). Lineage (GTDB taxonomy): Bacteria > Myxococcota_A > Polyangia > Fen-1088 > Fen-1088 > JADGRB01. The sequence goes on from CAYTTF010000348.1 coordinate 4,285, forward strand.
GGCTTCCGTCGACGGATGCGACCGGGCGCAACGCCGCCGGCATCCTGGCGCTCGCCCTGGTGGCCAGCGCGTTCGCCTTCGGACGGCGGGCGAGCGGCGGCGGTAAGACCGCGCGCGTGGCCGACGAGCGTGCGCAACTGATCGAACGACGCGAGACGCTCTACGCCGATCTGGTGGGGCTGGAAACGACCGCCCGTGCAGGGGGCGGCCCGGCGCCGCCCGATCGCCGCAAACAGCTGGTCACGCGCCTCGAACAGATCTACCGGGAGCTGGCCGCGCTCGACGAGCAGCGTCTGGCATGACGCCATCGCCCGCGGCGCTGCGCCTGGCGAACGTCGGCAAGATCTACGGCGGACGACGCGCTCTGTCGGGGGTGAGCACGGCCTTCGAGGCCGGGCGGGTCGCCGCCGTGCTCGGCCCCAACGGCGCCGGCAAGACCACGCTGCTCGGGATCCTGTCGACGCTGGTCGCCCCGACCACCGGCGAGGTGCGCTGGGGCGGGGACCGGCTCGGGCACGGCTCGCCGCTGCGCGCGCGCATCGGCTACGTGGGTCACGATCCCGGGCTTTACGGCGATCTGACGGCCCTCGAAAACCTCACCTTGTTCGCCGCGCTCCACGGCGTCCCGGACGCGCGAACCCGCGCGCAGGCTTTGCTGGCGCGCGTGGGTCTGACCGAAGCGGCGCCGGACGCGCCCGCGCGGACCTTCTCGCGCGGCATGCTGCAGCGCCTCGCGCTCGCCCGCGCGCTCGCCCACGATCCGGCGCTGCTGCTCTTCGACGAGCCGGCCGCGGCGCTCGATCCGGCCGGCGCCGACTGGCTGGCGACCGAGCTGGGCGCCGAGCGGGCCGCCGGCCGGGTGGTCGTGCTGGTGACGCACGATCTCGAGGCGGCGGCGGCGGTCGCCGATCAGGTGGTGATCCTTCGCCGCGGGCGGGTGGTCTTCGACGAGACGCCCGCCGGCGGCTTCGACGCCGCCTCCTTGCGTGCGACCTACGAGGCCGAGACCCGTGCCTGAGTCGCCGCCCGTCGGCCCGCGCGC
>CAYTTF010000349.1:0-5308 GCA_964440665.1 uncultured Myxococcales bacterium
CGCGGAACCCTCGGACCAATCTTCGAACCGACATCGGCGCCTCCGTCACCGTCGCGGTCGCGATCCGAGGCGCCAGCGGCGTGATCGACTCGTCGCGGTGATGATGGTCGCCTCGGTGGTGTTCGTCGGCGCGATGACGGCTTGCTTCTACGCAGTACTGACTCGCTGACAGCCTTCTGTGCCGAGCGGATAGACGGGGTGCTGTATTCGCTCGAGCTTGTCGACGACCGCCGACTCGATCGCTTGGCTCCGATTCGAAAATCGGTACCCGCCGTGGCTACGCCGGCGTTGTACGTCCTAGGCCGGCTTTGCTTTCGATGAGCTCGATCTTGTAGCCGGTCGGGTCCTGGACGAAGGCGATCACGGTGGTGCCGTGCTTCATGGGGCCGGGCTCGCGGACGACCTTGTAGCCGAGCGCGCGGACGCGTTCGCAGGCCGCCTTGATGTCGTCTGTGCCGAGGGCGATGTGCCCGAAGGCGTCCCCGAGCGCGTACTCGGCGCGTCCGTAATTGTAAGTGAGCTCGATGACCGTGTTGCTCGCCTCGTCGCCGTAGCCGATGAAGCTGAGGCTGAACTTGCCGTCGGGAAAGTCCTCCTCCCGCAGCACCTTCATCCCGAGGGCCTCGCAGTAGAACCGCTTCGACGCTTCGAGATCGCCGACCCGGATCATCGTGTGGAGCATTCGCATGGCGGCGAGTCTACGAAACCTCGGACCGCGGATCGAGACCCGTGCAGCGTCACGGCCCGGCGCCGCGTCCTTGATCGAACCTCACAGTCCTTACTCGAACAGCCGAACCTTGGGCGAGACCCCGAGGAGCAGGCCGTAGCGATCGCCGCCCGACAGCGAGCCGAGCAGGCCCGTGATCGACAGATCGAGCGTCGGGCGCACGGACCACACGAAGCCGAGCGTCGCCTGCAACTGATCCGGATCGGACGAGATGAAGTGGGTGCCGGACAGCTCGCCGGTGAGCTGGAAGCGATCGATGTGGTCGAGCTTGAATTGCAGATCGAGGCCGATCTCGATGCCGATCGGGCGCCCGCTCGACGCGTCGGGCGCCGGATCGATGAAGCCGCCGAAGTTCAAGACGGTGGTCAACCGGCCGACCATCCCGCCGGTGAGCATCAGCGCCTCGACGCCCAGGCCGTGCGCGCCGGACGCCACCGGCAGCTTGGGGCCGATCTGAAACACCAGCGCGGCCCCGTAGGCGGCGCCCGTGTCGTGGATTCCGGCGGCGCCCAGCTTCACCGACGGCCAGAGCGCATCGGGCGCCGAATGATCGAGCGAGAACGGTCCATTGGCGGGTCCCTCGACCGCGTAGGCGCCGTCGAGATCGATCTCCAGCCAGGGGAGCAGGCCGAGGTCGAGCTCGAAGTCCGGAACCACGATGCGCCAGGGGCCCTGTCCACGCACGGGGCCGAACTGCAGGTCCAGCTCCGCGATCCCGGTCTCCTCCCACTCGAGATCGGTCGGCTCGAACCTGGGCCGCGGCGCCGCGCGCGCCCGGGCCGCCGGCCAAGCGAGCGCCGCCAGCAACAGCGTGGCGGTGACGCGCCGGCGGCTGACCATGCGAATCAGCTTAGAACGAGATGGGGAAACGATGCGCCCCCGTCAGATCGCAGGTCGCGATTCAACCCGTCGCGCACCGGCCTCGCGCCGATCTTCCGATCTTCGCCCGACGATCAGTCGGCCGGCGCGCCGTCGGTGGCGGGGACGGCGTGGGCGAAGCGATCGGCGAAGTGCTCGGGGCTGCGGGCGGTCGCGACGTCGAGGCTGAAATCGGGGAGCGCGGGCGGGGGGCTGAGCTTGGCGAACAGCTCGTCGATCTCGCGGCGGGCGAGCCCGTATTTTTCCAGGGCCGCGCGATCGAGGCGCGTCCCGCTGGCGGAGAGGCCGGTGCCCGCGCCCGTGCTCTCACCCGTGCCGGCGCCGGCGCCGGCGCCGTCGACGGAAACCAGCGCGCGCAGCGCCTCGAGCTCGCCGCGCGACAGGTGGGTCCCGCGGACGTCGTAGTCGATCCAGGCCTCGTACGACAGGGGCGCGACCCGCTGGAGCATCCCCGCCATCACGCGGCCGTACTCCTGGATCTCCCACTGCGCGTGCGCGTCGACCCGCAGCGTGAGGAAGTGCAGCAGGTTGTGCAGATCGATCTTCCAGTACCACTGCGTGTAGGTCGACAGCGGCAGGTCGATGCGCGCCAGCTCGCGCGCGACCTCGTTGGCGGTGAGCCAGCTGTAGGCCTCGGTGCTCTCGCGCCGGATGGCTTCCCAACGCCGGATCGCCTCGCCGTGCACGTGGTCCGCCACCGGCTGGCCGCTCCGCCCCTGGTTGTTGCGGCGGCTCTGCGTCTGCAACTGCGCCGCGTCCGGCGTGTAGAACAGCATCGGCATCAGCGAATAACGGCCCGAGTACTCGTTCACGTTGGCGGTCCGGTGCCGGATCCACTGCCGCGCGATGAACATGGGCATGCAGCAGTGGAACTTCAGCTCCACCATCTCGCTGGGCGTGGTGTGCTTGTGGCGGCGCAGGTAGCGCAGGAGGCCGCGCGTGAGGCTCTGCTTGCGCGTCCCGTATCCGTAGCTGACGCGCGCGGCGCGCTCGATGCACTCGTCGGTGCCGAGGTAGTCGACCAGCGACACGAAGCCGTGGTCCAGAACTGGGAAATAGAGCCCGAGGATCTCTTCCGCCGCTGGGCTGGTCGGTCGCTTGGTCTCCGCCACGGCGCGAACGTTAACATTTGCCGCGCCAAACTCGTGCCAAACTTGCAGGTGCCCGGTGACCGGCTAAGGTCATTGCATGGGTGACCGTATCCCGCTCGGATATCTGTTCCCGCTGCGGATCCTCTGTGGCCTGATCCTGCTCATGGAAGGGTGGGGGAAGCTGCAGGGCGGGTGGCTGCACGGCACGACGCTGCTGAACACGCTGGGCGGCTGGCTGGATGCCGGCAAGCCCTACCACTTCTTCCTTCCGATCGTCGAGTCGGCGCGGGCGCACCCCAAGATCTTCGGCGCCCTCATCACCACCGGCGAGCTGGTGATCGGCGTGTCGATGCTGCTCGGCCTGCTCACCCGGGTGACCGCGTTCCTGGGCGCGGTGATGCTTTTTTCGATCGCCTTCGGGTCCGGACAGGGGCTGGCGCCTCCCGGCAACGCGGTCCTGATGGGCGCGCTGTTCGTGCTTTTCATCTTCGCGCCGCCGGGCCGGGTGCTGGGCCTCGACGCCGCCCTGCGCGCCCGTCTGCCCGGCTGGATGGCATAGCGCCGGCCCGCGCTATACTTGCGGGACGATGGACTTCAGCTTCGACATGGGTTGGCTGTTCGCGTCGCTGATCGTGTCGTCGGTCGGGTACATCCTGTTTCACTACGGCCGCAAGCTGCGGCGGGCGCCGCAGATCGTGGCCGGGATCGCGATGCTGGTCTATCCGTACTTCGTCCACAACGTCATCGTAATGATCGCGGTGGCTGCGGGGCTGTTGCTGCTCACCTGGGCGGCGGTCTACCTGGGGCTGTAGCCGACGCGGCCGGGCCCGATGGGGTCGCGGTTCCGCGAGCGGTGCCTCACCACATCGCGTAGCGGGAGTCGATCGAGAACAAGAAGGCGTTTCGATAGGTGGTCCGATCGTCAAAAACGCGCGTGTAGCCCAGGCGAGCGAATGCAGCCGGAAGCGGCCCTGGCTGGACGGGAACTTCGAGGCCAACCGAGAGATCGGGCCACCCGCGGTCTCCCAAGATCGCTGGATTCTCGAAGCTCGCATAGGTCAGGTGCCCGGCGGCGAATACGCCCCCGGTAACCAACGGAGGCCGCCACGAGAGACTGAAGCCAGCCGAGATCGTGCTCGCCTGCTGGAGCCCCACCGGCGATCTCTCGAAGAGGCGACCCGCTTCGAGCGTCAGGCCTCCCTTTATGGCTCCGCGCGCGTACCACACGCTCTCCCTCACATCTACGAGCTCCGCCGCCGCCCCAAAGTACTGGTCTGCGAGCCCGATGGTGAGGCCGAAGACCCCCGGCTGTCTGGCGCTCGACATCGACGAAGCCGTTGACGGATCGAGAACACGGACCAAGAAGGGCTCGCCCTTCGTAGAAAGCAGCGTGAGCGACACCCGCTCGCAGCCCGAGACCTGATCGACACGCTCGAAGACGATCCAGAAGGTGCGATCCTCACCGGGCCCAATCGTCAGTGGCCCTGGGGTCGTGGCTTTCAGCTCCAGCCGTTCGGGTAGGTCACCGAGTCCAGAAGCTACCGCGGCGGCACGGGCTCTCTTGGGATCGCACATGTGCTCCAGATCGAGCGTCGCTCCGGCCGCGTCCAGAGTCAGCGGCGCGGATGAGCGGTTCCGCACGTCCACGGTGACGGCGAGCTGCGACAGGCCGTAGAAGTGAAACAGGACGACCTTGGGAGAGACGCCTATCTCGCGCACCTGCAAGTACGGGCTGGCCGGGGGCCCGATGTTCGCCTGGGCGGGCGGGCTTATCTCCGTCCGACGAAAGGCGCTGGCGCATCCCGCGACCGCGATGGTGAACAACAAAGCGGCAGCGGTGAAAGCGCGCATCGCCCGCGCGACCATACCGCAGCCAGGAGCCAAAGGCGGCCGCCCCTGTTCATTCGCTTGCCGATGGTCACCTTCCAAGATGGGGAGAGCGCCTCCCCGTGGGAGGCAGACCATGGCACCAGATAGCGCAGATGAAACCGCCATCCGCACGCTGATCGAGACCTGGCACCGGGCGACCGAGGCGCGCGACCTGGTTAGGGTCTTGCAATTGATCGCGGAGGACGCGGTCTTCCTGGCCCCGGAGAGTCTTCCCATGCGTGGCCGCGCCGCGTTTGCGCAGGGGTTGCACGATGTTCTCAAGACCCACGACGTCCACTCGAGCGGCGAGATCCGCGAAGTGAAGGTATCCGGCGACCTCGCCTACTGCTGGACCGATCTGACAGTCACCGTCGCGCCCCTCGACGGCACCTCGCCCAAGGTGCGACGGGGACCATCGCTGTCGATCCTGCGCAAGGAAGCCGACGGCGCGTGGGTTCTGATCCGCGATGCCAACATGCTCTCCTCGGACTCGGAAGAGCTGGCCCTCAAGGTCGACAATCTGGAGCGCGAGCTGATGGCCGACGGTCCAGGCGGCTGAAATCGTCGAGCCAGATCGCCGACATGCCGACGACGACGGGCGAGGAGCCATCGGGCGGACCGAGACACCGAAGGATATTTGACCGGAGTCGTCGTCGGTATAGAAGCTGATCCTGCACCATGCGAAGCGAGACGACCTCGACCATGAGCGCCCCCCCACGCGATGCCGGACGGTCTTCGGCAA
>CAYTTF010000350.1:0-5275 GCA_964440665.1 uncultured Myxococcales bacterium
CCGCGTGGATGCTGGCGGTCGGCGCCAGCTGCAGCTCGAGGTACTTCTGGATCTGGTCGATCGCCTGCGACGAGACCAGCGGGGTGCGCAGGAGCGGCACGCCCAGGCGATCGGCGCTCTCGCGCAGCAGCGGCGAGGCTTCGAGTCCCTTGGTGATCACCACGCAAGCCGGGTTGAGGCTGAAGAAGGCCTGCACGGATATTTGCGCCTCCTGCGCCGACAGCGTCTCGAGATAGTCGATCTCGGTGGCGCCCAGGATCTGCACCCGTTCGGGATGGACCTGGCGAACGAACCCCGCCAGCGCCAGGCCCGGCTTCTGGATGCGGTGGATGGCGATGTTTCGCCCCAGGCCCGACTCCCCCGCGACCAGCACCAGACGCAACCCCGACCCCTCGTCGAGCAGCGATCGAACCGTCAGGGTGGGCGTCATGAACCGCTCATTATAGTCGGGTCTTCAAATCAGTACTTCGCGTCTTCCTCGGCGATGACCTGATACATGGCTTCGCCCGACGGAGCGGCCAGGAGCCGCCTGCGGAAGTCGGCGTCGCGAAACAGCCGCGAAAGGCGCGCCAGCGCCTTCAGGTGCACGCCCGTCGAGCTGGTGGGCGCCACCAGCATGAAGATCAGGTGGGTCGGCTTGCCATCGATCGACTCGAACTCGATCCCTTCGACGGCGCGGCCGAGCGCGCCGACCAGGTGACCGACCGAATCGAGCTTGCCGTGCGGAATCGCGATGCCGTCGCCGATCGCCGTCGAGGCGAGCAGCTCACGTTCTTCGAGGACATGCCGCAGGGCGCCCGCCTCGACGCCCGGGACCACCTTGGAGAGATGATCGGACATCTCGGCCAGCACGGCGGCCTTGGTCGTCGCCCCCAGGCTGGCGACGATGCAGTCGGGCTGGAGAAAGTCGATGACCCTCATGGCTCCCTGCCTGCCTGCCAATCAGCGCCGAGTCGCGCTCCCGGCCGTCGTCGACGGGGCCTTCGCCGCCGCCGTTTCGATGAGACCGTAGTCGCCGTCCTTGCGGCGATGGAGAATCGACGTGGTCCCGGTCGCGGCGTCCGTGAAGACCAGGATCTCGTCGCCCAGCAAGTTGAGCTGCATGACGGCGTCTTCGATCGACATCGATCGGGCGGTGAAGCTCTCGTCCTTGATGACGCGGTATCCGGCCGGGGGCGCCGGCGCGGGCGCGGCGGGCGCCGACTGACGGGGCTCGATGTCGTCGGCCGGAATGACCAGCTCGCGCATCGTCGCGGCCGGCCCGCCGTGGGGCTTGTGGTCGCGGATCTTTTCCTTCCACTTGCGCACCTGCCGTTCGATGCGGGTCGCGCACAGATCGATCGAGGAGTACATGTCCTCGGTCGTCTCTTTGGCGTTGATCGCGATCCCGTTCGGCAGCTTGATGTTGATCTCGGCGACGTGGTGAAACCCACGCTCGACCGCGAACACCGCGTGCGCCGAGATCGGACCCTTGGCGAAGTACTTCCGGATCTTTTCCAGCTTCTCGGCGGTGTATTCCCGCACGGCCTGCGAAGCATCCATGTGCCGAAACGTGGTCGAGAGCTGCATCGGACGCTCCTTACGCGGTCGCCTTTTACCCCATTTTACCGTCGGGCAACAGGAATTGCAGCGACCTATCGAGCGGATCCCACCGGCGGGGTTCCCATAAATGAGGGCGGGGTTCCCAGTTCAATCGCGTGAGGGAGGACGAGCTTTGCTCGTCCGAGCTCTTCGCGGGAGGGTTTGGGAACCCTCCCAGGGTTCCCATCTCAATCAAAACGCTTCGCGGCGCTTGGAGCTCGACAGGATGCGGAGCTGCTCGCGGTACTTGGCCACCGTCCGGCGAGCGATCTCGATGTTTTGGTCCTTGAGCAGCTCGACGATGCGCTGATCCGAATGCGGGCTCTTGGGGCTCTCGGAGCCGATGATCTGCTTGATCTTGAGCTTGACCGCCTCCGAGGCCAGATCGTCGCCGTCGGTGCGGGAGATGCCCGAATTGAAGAAGTATTTGAGCTCGTAGATCCCTTGCGGCGTGTGCACGTACTTATTGGTCGTCACCCGCGAAACCGTCGACTCGTGCATGCCGATGTCCTCGGCCACGTCGCGCAAGATGAGCGGCTTCAAATGCGCGGTCCCCTTGTCGAAGAACTCGCGCTGGAACTTCAGGATGGACTCGGTGACCCGGCCGATGGTCCGCTGCCGCTGCTGGATCGAACGGATGAGCCACTGGGCGCTGCGCAGCTTTTCCTGGATGTACTCGCGCGCCTTGGGTCCCCCGGCCAGCGCCGTCCGATAGAAATCGGAGATCTTGAGCTTGGGGAGGCCGTCGTCGTTGGCGACCACGAAGTACTTGTCACCGATCTTGTGCACGTAGACGTCTGGGGTGATGTAGGTCGGCTCTTCCGAGGTGTACTGCCGCCCGGGCTTGGGATCGAACCCCTTGACGACCTTGGCCGCTTCGTAGATCTCCTCCACCGGCTGGCCGAGATCTTTGGCGATCGCCTGGTAGTTCTTCTTCTCCAGATTGGCCAGGTGCTTCTGGATGATCCCCACCACGACGTCGTCGTCGGCGCCCACGTGGCGGGCCTGAATCATCAGGCACTCCGGGAGCGACCGCGCGGCGACGCCCACCGGATCGAACTCCTGCACGCGGGTCAGGACCGACTCCGCCAGTGGAAGCCCGACGCTCGCCTCCTCCGCCAGATCCGAGAGCGGCTCTTCGAGATACCCGTCCGGCGTCAGATTGCCGATGATCAGCATCGCGATGCCGTCTTCTTCCAGCGTGAAATGGCTGAGCTTGAGCTGCCACTCCAGGTGATCGAAGAGCGAGGTCCCCCGGGTCAGCGTCGATTCGAGCGACGGCAGATCCTCGTTGTTGGATTTGTAGGAGGGCATCGGCGCGACCGAGGCCTGGTTGTCGAGATAGCCCTCCCAGTCGAAGTCGTTGACCGCCTCGCCGGTGCTGGTGTCGGCCTTCACCTCGGAGGTGGTGTCGATTTTATCCTCGCGAATCTCCACCATCGGCGTCTCGGTCTCGCCGACATGCCCGATGTCGGCGCCGTTGCTGTCGACCTCGGCGGACGCCTCGGCGGCGTTGGCCTGCTCGCTCCCCGACTCGACCGAGTCTTCCAGGATCGGGTTCTCGAGCATCTCGTCGCGAACCATGTCGACCAGCTCCATGCGAGAGAGCTGGAGCAGCTTGATCGCCTGCTGCAACTGGGGCGTCATCACCAGCTGTTGCGAAAGCCTGAGCTGTTGCTTGATCTCGATCGGCCGGTCCTCCCGATCTTTGTAGCACCTATCGGTCGCCGCGGACAAGCGCCAACCAACGAGTGGTACACGAATTGCACACACCTCGCCTCACAGCAACGCCCGGCGCTGCGTCGACGATATAACCTACTGAATTACATCGTGTTTTCTAAATCGGCGCTGCTACGGCCGTCTCGGCCGACCGCCGTCGGCGATCGCCGAGACGGGCCCGGAGCGCTGCGGCTATGAACGACTGAAATAGCGGGTGCGGCTGCTGCGGCCGGGAGCGAAATTCGGGATGAAACTGGCAGCCGACGAAATACGGATGCTGCGGCAGCTCCACCATCTCGACCAGGCGCCGATCGGGCGAGACGCCCGAAATCAACATGCCGTGGCTGGTGAGCGCCTCGCGGAAATCGTTGTTCACCTCGTAGCGGTGGCGGTGCCGCTCGCTGATCTCGCTGGTGCCGTAGGCAGCCGCCGCCTTCGAGCCCGGGGCGAGCACGCAGGGATAGGCGCCGAGGCGCATGGTCGCCCCTTTGTCGGTCACCGTCCGCTGCTCGGGGAGAAAGTCCACCACCGGGAACGCCGGGTTCGGATCGAACTCCGTGGAGTTTGCCCCGCGCAGCCCGGCCACGTTGCGCGCGAATTCGATCACGGCCACTTGCATCCCGAGACAGATTCCGAAGAACGGAATCCCCCCTTCACGCGCGTACCTCACAGCATCGATCTTCCCCTGGATGCCGCGGCTGCCGAAACCGGGCGCGACAAGGATGCCGTCCATCTCGGCCAGGAGCGCCGGCGCCCCGCGCTTCTCGATCTCTTCCGAATCGACATGGTGCAGGTTCACCCGGCATTCGTTGCCGATGCCGCCGTGGATGAGCGCCTCGTTGAGGCTCTTGTACGACTCGACGAGGTCGACGTACTTGCCGACCAGGCCGATGTCCACCTCGGCCACCGGGCTCTTGAGCCGGTGGACCACGTTCTCCCAGCCGGTCAGCTCGGGCGCGCGCGACCAGATGTTGAGGAGCTCCGCGATCTTGTCGTCGACCCCTTCGGCGTGAAAGCGCAACGGAACCTCGTAGATGCAATCCACGTCCTCGGCGGAGAAGACCGCATCGGCGGCGACGTTGGTGAACATCGCGATCTTCTTCTTCATGGCCACCTCGATCGGGCGCTCGGAGCGGCACAGCAGGATCTCGGGCTGAATCCCGATCTCCCGGAGCTTCATCACCGAGTGCTGCGTCGGCTTGGTCTTCATCTCGCCGGCGGCGCCGATGTACGGCACCAGCGTCACGTGGACCGATACGAAGTTGGTGGCGCCGACCTCGAAGCGAAGCTGGCGAATGGCCTCCAGAAACGGGAGCGACTCGATGTCGCCGACCGTCCCGCCGACCTCCACGATGAGCACGTCGTTGCCCGCCGCGCATTCGAGGATGCGCGCCTTGATCTCGTCGGTGACGTGCGGGATGACCTGCACCGTGCCGCCCAGATACTCGCCCCGCCGTTCCTTCTGGATCACGGTCTGGTAGATCTGGCCACTGGTGGCGTTGTTGAGCTTGGTCATCCGCTGCGAGATGAACCGCTCGTAGTGGCCGAGGTCGAGATCGGTCTCGGCGCCGTCGTCGGTGACGAACACCTCCCCGTGCTGCATGGGGTTCATGGTGCCGGGGTCGACGTTCAGGTATGGGTCGAGCTTCTGGATGGTGATCTTGAGGCCGCGCGTCTCGAGGAGGCTCCCGATCGACGCCGAGGCCAATCCCTTGCCCAGAGACGAGACCACCCCCCCGGTCACGAAGATGAACTTGGTCTGTTTTGCCGTCGGTTTAGCGGGCGCGGTCATGGTCGGTCTCCTGTCCGCGTGGCAAAGCCGGTCGGGACCCGAGCGCTCCGCTTGACGCCGAGAAGAATGTCGTCTTCAACTCGGGCCAGTATTCTTTCTGTCACGCTGTTAGAAGTCAATCGGAAGTGAACGCGCCCAGTGAGCTCGCATCGATGTCCGGCGAAGTCATCCTAATCATCGAAG
>CAYTTF010000351.1:0-5241 GCA_964440665.1 uncultured Myxococcales bacterium
GTCCGCACGCGCCCGACCTTCTCCGTGGTGACGAGCCCGGCCTGCTCCAGGACGCCGACGTGCTTCTTCATGCCCGTGAGGGTCATGTGGAACTTCTCGGCAAGGTTCGTGATCGAAGCGTCTGCACGCCCGAGCTGCTCCAGAACGCCGCGTCGGGTGGCGTCCGAGAGCGCGGCGAACGAGGCATCGAGGCGGGCTCGCGAATACTGAACCATTCGGCTCAGTATCTAACACACGGACCTGCGGCTCGCAACGGGAGGCCGAGCGCACGCTGCGTTTCCGGCCGCCCTCACACCTAGACTGCCGCCTCTGCCGCTCGGTCCGGGGGCGGAGCCATGATCCCGATGTCACGGTCCAGCGGGCATCTCCGCGCGGAAGCCTCGGAAACTGGCGCCAACACGGATCGGATCGCTTCTTGCTTTCCGTCCCTTGCAAATGAATCCGACCTCGATTCGCGAGTTGCTGCTTCGGCTGGGTCTTTGTGCAGGCATCGGCACGGCCATGCCGAGCTGCCAGGGGGATAGCGGCGGTACGGGCGGTAGTGGCGGCGGCTTCGCTGGAACCGCGGGCGCCGGCGGCCTCGCTGGAACCGCGGGCGCCGGCGGCTTCGCTGGAACCGCTGGCGGCGGCGGCCTCGCTGGAACCGCGGGCGGCGGGGGAGCTGGTGTCGGGGGTGTGCTTGGTCGCGGGGGCGCCGTCGGCAACGCTGGCGGGCCCGGCACCGGTGCCACCGGCGGCGGCTTCGCTGGAACCTTTGGTGTCGGCAACGCTGGAACCGCTGGAACCGGCTTCGCTGGAACCTTTGGTCTCGGGGGTGCGGTCGGCAACGCTGGCGGGCCCGGCACCAGTGGCACCGGCGGCTTCGCTGGAGGTGGCGGCGGCTTCGCCGGAACCGTTGGCGGCGCTGGTACCGGTGGCGTCGGTGGCTTGATTGGAACCGGTGGCGTTGGTGGTTTGGCTGGTACCGGTGGCGCCGGCGGCGGCTCCGCGGGAGCGACAGACGGCTCTGCGGACGGGGACACGGACGGACGTCCGTGATGCCGAGATACGCATCGCCCGCAGCGCCGCGAACTCCACCGCCTGACATCGATCGGCTGTCGCTCTCGGCAGAGCGCGTCGCCCGGATTGTCTCCAGCTGGAGGACACTCTGCGAGGACGAACGCGATTCCGTCATCGCGGCAACGCTGGTCGCGGGCGATCTCGCACGGCTCGGCGCCCCTCCCTCCATTCTCGCTGCGGCCGCGCGTGTGATCGAAGACGAGGTCAGACACGTCGGCGTGTGCGCGATGGTACTCGAGCGCCTCGGTGGCGCGGTGGCCGAGGTACCTGCCGAAGATCGGCGCCGCGGCCTAGGCGACGACCCATCCATCGAGCGTCGGACAGCGCGGGTTCTGGTAGCCGGTTTCGGTGTCGGTGAATCGATGTCGGCGGGGTGGTTCGCTGCGGCCCGACGGACATGCCGGGAGCCACTGCTTCGTTGGGCCTTGACGGAGCTCCTCCGCGACGAGGTTCGACATGGGGCGTTCGGAATCGACGCCGGACGTTGGCTCACGAGACACTGGTCGGACGCCGAACGTCGGGCGCTCTGGCCCGAATGCGTCGCGGAAATGGAGGACTTCGAGCGGCGCCTCGGAGGACCAGTCGCGGCGCACGAAGCGACGGTGCCGGATCCCGATGACCTGGCCGTCGGTATCCTGAGCCCGCACCAAAGCTGCGCCGCCGCGGTCGGCGCCGTCGAGCGCTGGGTCATACCCTCGCTCGCCCGCCTCGGTGTGTTGCCGCTGGCCCGATACGAGCATCAATGATGAGCGCGTCCGAAGTGACGGCGCTACACGCCGTCCGCTGATCGTATTCGGAGGTCGAAACAAACGGCAGCGTTGCTTGGTTCAACCGGAAGCTACGCGCGATGAGCCGATCGGCCCGCTTCGACGCGGTGCTGAGCTACCTTGTATCCCTCGACGCTGCGGCGAAGCAGCGTCCAGGTGTTGCCGATCTTCTTGCCCTTGATACGCCCCACCTGAGCCGCCTTGATCACCGCCGAACGCGTCACCCCAAGGAACTTGGCGGCCTCGGTGACGCTGACGATGTCCTCCATCGGCACGCGCTCGTCGCCAGGATCGGGCGCCAGGATCCCCTGACGAATTCCAGCGCGATCCGCGATCGCGACGCGCCCAAGTTAACCGATTCTGCGGTCACCTCTGCACCCGTCGCTAGCGAGACGCCCTTCTTGGGTCGGCGAGCAGCGCGGGGCTGGCGGGAGGTCCGAGATCGGCTTCCGATCCTTTGCGGCCTCGGCTATCTTGCTCGCCATGATCACGCGCGCATCGCACGATGTGCTCGCCGAGGGACTGACCCGGATCCACACGGCGCTTCGCCGCAGCCTCGAGACGATCATTCGGGTCTCCTCCCAGCCCATCCCCGAGCGCGACCGAGCGGACTTCGTCGATTTCTGCGAGCGCTTCGCGCATTTTTTGCGGACGCACCACGAGGGCGAAGAGGAGGTCGTTTTTCCAAAGCTCACCGAGGCCGCGCAACGCTCTTCGATGCCGGAGTACGCGTCGGGCGTCACGAGCTGGCGCGCCGATCATGAAAAGCTCTTGGTCCAGCTGAGCGCGTTCGAGGCGGCCTGTCGGCAGCTCCGAGACGGCGGTTCGCAAGAGCCGCTGCAGCGAACGGCGGGCGAAGTTCGAGGCGTGCTGTTCCCGCACCTCGATGCCGAGGAATCGACCCTCGATGGCCCCGCCCTCGGGAAGCTCCTCGGGCCGGACGAGATCGTCGAGCTCGGGGCCGCGGCGTCGAAGCATGGCCAGCGCGTCGGTGGCCCGAGGGTGCTCATGCTGCTAGTCCACGCGCTCACCAACGACGAGCAGAAGGCGCAGTTCTCCGAGATGCCGTGGTTCGTACGGAAGCTCCTGCTGAAGCGGATCTGGGCGCGCGGCTTCCGAGGCTGCCTCAAGTACGCCCACAACCCATCGATCGCGCTCTGAGAACCCCGGCACGGCCACGCGCAGCCCAGCATCACCTTCACCTCCGTGCCTTGATCCGACGTCAGTCGCCCACGAAACGGAGACAGGTTCTGATTGACGTCGTGTATCCTAGAAGATACACTTCGATTAGCATGAATCCCATCGTCCGTGAGCTGGACCAAGAGCGCAAACGGCTCAAGATGACCAAGGCTCAACTTGCTGCCCGCTGCGGGTTGGCGAGCATCTCGATTCGGAAGATCTTCACTTCCGAAGGCGCCGACATCAAGCTTTCCACCGTCGCGAAGATCGCTGATGCCCTCGGCGCCTCGCTCAAGCTCCACCTCGTCGACCAAGACGTCGACGAAGAGATGGCGCCGCACCTGGTCGGCCGGCTGTCACGCAGAAACCTCGCCGAGCAGATCGCCGCCCGGAGCTCCGTCGACCCGGGCGACGTCGAACACGTGCTCGCCAACCTCGAGCTGACGCCCACTGAGAGGCTGTCGAGGAGCCTATCTCGTGGCCGATTCAAACGTAACCGAAGCTGAAATCGCCTTCCTCAAAGAGCTCGCCCGCCGCAGGGTCAAGTTCATGGTGGTCGGTATGTCGGCGGCGGTGCTCCAGGGAGCCGACCTCGGAACGGAGGACATCGACCTGTGGTTCGAGTCGCTATCTGATCCAGGGCTCGACGGAGCCGCCCGTGCGGCTGGTGGGATGATCGCGTGTAGGGCGAGCCGGCCGATGATCACAGGCAAGGGCCTCGACCACATCGACATCGTCACCCGGTGCGATGGCCTCAGAGGTTTCGACGCCGAGTATACTGCCGCAATCGAAGCCGAGGCGTTCGGTGTGAAGGTCAAGGTGCTCCCCTTGCGAAGGGTCATCGCGAGCAAGAAAGCCGCGAACAGGCTCAAGGACAAGGCGGTGCTCCCAGCGCTCAAAGCTGCGCTGGCGGCAATCAAAAGGACCAAGACGAGGACCTGAGGCGTGGCGCGAATCAGATCGACCGTGAGCAGGCATTCCGGCAGGACTTCGTCGGAGGGCTGCTACCCATGAGCCGTCCGTACATTCGTGCGTCACGTCTGTCTGGCCGCGGAGTATCCGAAAACGGAAGTAGGCGGGACAAGCTACAGCGCGAACCGCAGACCGGCGGTGACGTTCGAAGTCGTGCTGTAACGCGCCCAAACCGCGTCGCCACGGCGGCGAGCCGGTGACGGGCCTAGTCATCCTGATGACCCTTGAGGGCGTAGTACTCGAAATTCGGTGAGGACGTCCCCTCCACCTCCACGATGCCGTTCGTTGCCGAGAAGCACACCATTCCGCTGCACGTGTCCTCGCAGTCGTCGCCCTGCGGCCGATAGTGACCGATGCAAGTGACGCGGCCGTGCTTGCCGGAGATGGTTTGGACCCATCGCCACTTGTTCTTGCGGGTCGGGTGGACGTCGGCTGGCGGATCCCCAAACGTTGGTCTTCGAGTCAGCGCTTGTGACACGGCGTCGTCATCGGCATTCAGAGGCAGGAACCACACCTTGTGGCCCAAGACCGCAACCTGCTGGGGTAAGTGCTCGCCAGAGCCGACGTCCTCGCCCGCGCTCGTCTTCCAGCGAAGCCGCGCCACCGCCGGGAGCCCCAACCTGCCTGAGGTCGTAGTTTGAGACGATGACCGCGTTATCTTCGTCCGGTCGATCTCGGATGTTGTAGTTGATCAGCTTCCAGCTCGTCGCGGCTGCCACGAGCGGCTGCCACAACCCTGGCTTCGCGACGCCGCCGGAAGGTGGCGCGCCGGTCGGCGTGGGCGCGGCTGCAGTCCCCCCGCTCGGATTCGCGGGCGTCGCCTGGGCATCGCCCCGATCGGCAGCCACCGCATTTTCGAATCGGCAACCACCGAGGGTGAAAATCGCCGATGCCAACAGACCGCTCAGATAAAAGCCCTTCATGGCCATGGCCGCTTCCTCCTTCGTCGATTCGGGCGACGCGGTTGTCCGGGGTGACCAACGTCACTCGCCGAGCGCGGTTTCGATCTTGCGGAGTGACAGGAACATCTCTTTTTCAGCGTCGGGCGGAGCCCCGTGGTCCTCCACCGTGTCGAAGAACACGAACCCCCGCGCGGCGTAGTAGTCCACGGCGTCCCGCTTGGCGTCGGTTGAGATCCCGACGCAGCCCATCTCACGCGACATCTTGAAGGCCATCGCGCACGCGTAGGCGACGAGGGCCGAACCGTAGCCGCGTCCTCGCTCCCCTTCGGCCGTCGCAAGACGCGCGATCTTGAGCGCCGGCA
>CAYTTF010000352.1:0-2544 GCA_964440665.1 uncultured Myxococcales bacterium
GTGAGGGCGTACTTGGCACCGAGGCCGAAATAGAAGTTTGCGTCGGTGTCACCAGATTTGATCGCCGTATAGCCGCCGCCGCCGGAGCTGGAAAGGACCGACGTTCCACCGACGCCGGCAAGCACGAACGGCGTCACCGGACCGCCGAGGAGGATGTTGTAGCGAAGGTGGATGCGCAACCCGCTGATGAAGAGGCTCTTGCCCTGCTGGTTGTCCTTGGTGGGCATGCCCAGCGCTTCACCTTCGATCGCGAACATCGGGTGGAGCACCAACGCGGCGCGGATCCCGAAGACCGCCGAGCTCTTGGGGCTGGGCAGCGTGGGGTCATCGGCGACGCCCAGCTCGAGATCCTTGGCGAACCCGTGATAGCCGCCGGTCACGCCGAGCTCGACTTTGATCCCCTCGCTGTTGTCTTGAGCGGCCGCCGGGCGGGTTCCGAACAACGTGCAAATGCCCAGGGTCGCCATCAGGACGACGCGCGATCTCCAGTCGAGGATCTGTGCCATGGTCGGTGACTATAACGCGTTTGGCCCCCGCCGAAAATTCCGCCCGGGCTCGCAGCGAATATTTGTCCGGGACGGCGGTGGCCGCGCTATAAGCTCAGGCGTTCGACGGCCGGGCCGTCTCCACAGACCACACGAGGAGGAACCATGATCCGTTTTGCCGCCCCGCTCTCCGCCGCCGCGCTACTTTTCCTGCTCATCGGGACTGCTGGCGCCGCCGACGATGGGAAGTGTACGATCGCGATCAAAGGCGACTCACCGACGGCCCGCGCCTGTGCAAAGGGCGGCCGGGCCGAGGCGAAGAAGATGATGAAGGAAATGGTCAAGCAGGCCAAGGGCAACGGACAGAAGTTCACCTGCGACGGTTGCCACAAGGATCTCGACAACTACGAGCTGACCAAGACCGCGACCGAAGATTTCAAGAAGCTCGAAGCGGCCCAAAAAACAAAGTGAGGCCGGCGCGGCGTAACGCCCGCGCCGCGTGCAAACGATGAAAACTGTCACCGAGTTTCCAGGAATTGTGCTTCGAGAGGCGGCGGGAATTCGGCGCCTGCATCGTCCTGCGCCAGTCGCGCCTCCGGCGGCTGCCGTCCCCGCCGAGCCCGAGGCGGGACCGACGCCCGCCGGCGAATCGCCGCCCGCCGGCGAAACGACCCCCGACGCGCCATCGGCTGAGCTGGCAGACGCGTCGTCGGCCGAGCTAGCCGACGCGCTGTCGGCCGAGCTGGTCGAAGCGCCGGCCGTCGAGGCGGCGGCGGGCGACGAGGCTGCCGGCACCGACGTGCCCGCGCCCGAAGGACCACCGCCCGAAGGTCCGACGCCCGACGGACCCGCACCCGAGGAGCCGGCCCCGGAGGAGCCACAGCCGGAGGTGGCGGAGGCCGCCGCGCCGGTGGTCGATGAGGGCGCCATGGCGGCGGCGGCCGAGCTGGAAGAGAAGCTCGACATCAAGGGCGATCGCCTGGCGCGGTTGATGGAGGCGCTCGACGTGATCCGCGATCGCGCCGACAACGTGCGCCTTGTCCGCGTGTTGAGCGGCGAGGATCCGCCGCCCGGCGCCAAGAAGCAGGGCGACTTCTACTATCTGGTGGATCTTCTGCCGCGTCCGGAGCAACGGCGCGATCGGGATGGACGCGGCGATCGCGGCGGCGGCCAGGGTCGGCGCGATCGGGGCGGCGCTGGAGGTCCGGGCGGAGCCGGCGGTGGCCGCGGTGGCGGCGGTCGTCCGGGCGGTGGCCCCGGCGGAGCCGGTGGTCGCCCGGGTGGTGGCCCGGGTGGAGCCGGTGGTCGTCCGGGGGGTGGGCCGGGCGGAGCCGGTGGTCGTCCGGGCGGTGGCTTCGGTTTCGGCGGTCGCGATCGCGATTCGGGTCCAGGCACGCCCGCCGCCGGCCCCGGATGGATGGTCACCCGGGACGCTGGTGGTCCTCCGTTGCCGGATGGTCGGCCAGGTCGCCGTCCCGTGGCCAAGCGTACCGATGCCGAGCCCGGCGATCGGCGCCCAGGTCGCGGAGCCGGCGGTGGAGCCGGTGGTCGTCCCGGCGGCGGCCCCGGTGGTCGTCCGGGCGGTGGCCCGGGCGGCGGTGCGGGTGGTCGTCCGGCCGGTGGTCCCGGCGGTGGCGTGGGCGCCCGTCCCGGCGGCGGCCCCGGAGGTCGCCCCGGCGGCGGTCCCGGCGGCGGCCCCGGAGGTCGCCCCGGCGGCGGTCCCGGCGGCCCGGGCGGTCGTCCCAGCGGCGGGCCCGGTGGTCGACCCGGCGGTGGCCCGGGCGGTGATTCTCGCGGGCGCGGTCCGCGTCCCGGCGGTGGACCGGGCGCATCGCGCGGTCCGGCCTTCGCGCGCGGGGGACCAGGCGGAAGGCCGCCGGGCTCAGGACCGAAGCGCGATTCGATGGGCTGGCCGATCGCCGACACCGTCACGCCGGGGTCGGTCGCGCCGTTGCCGAGATCCACGTCCGCCTCCAGGGTCGAGCCGAGATCCGCGCCGAGATCCGAGCCGAGATCCGAGCCGAAATCCGAACCGAAATCCGAACGGAAGATCGAACCG
>CAYTTF010000352.1:2644-5204 GCA_964440665.1 uncultured Myxococcales bacterium
CGAGCCGAGATCCGAGCCGAAATCCGAACCGAAATCCGAACGGAAGATCGAACCGGTCTCGACCCAGCCGGAGACGTCCACCCCCGACGCACCCAAGTCGTCGTAGGAGGTCGTAGGTAGATCGATGGCCTGGGCCCGGATGGTCGGTTTCGGCGCCTGGTACGCGCTGGGGATCTCCGCGGTGGTGGGCGCGGCCGTCGTCGCGCCGCCGGCGCCGCCGCCGCGTCTGCCCGTCGAGGGCGGCCTCTCGTTCGACGTCCGTGACGCGCAGACCGGTCAGCCGATTCCCTGCAAGCTGACGCTGGTGGGCGTCGACGGCACCCCCGATCCCGAGCTCACGCGCGTCGACATCGCCCGGCAGGAGGGCGACGGCGCGATCGCCGCTTTCAATCGGATCATGTCGCTCACCGGCGTCGGCGTCGCGCACGTGCCCGCGGGCACCTACGACGTGACCGTCAGCCGCGGCCCCGAATGGGAGATCAGCACCGCCCGGCATCTCAAGGTGACCCCACGCGGCGCCACCGTGATCGCCCGGCTCGCCCATGTCGTCGACACCACCGGCTGGCTGTCGGCCGATTTCCACGTCCACGCCGCGCGCTCGCCCGATTCGCGCGTGCCGATGAACGATCGGATCTTCGAGTTCGTCGCCGACGACGTCCAGATGATCGTGGCGACCGATCACAACGTGATCTCGGACTACGAGCCGTACATCCGCGAGCTCGACGCCGGCCGCTACATCGCGAGCGCGATCGGCGACGAGCTGACCACCGCCGCCTGGGGTCACTTCGGCGCGTTTCCGCTGCCGCGCAACCTAGAGGCGCCCGGGCAGGGCGCGATCCTGGTGCACGGCCGGCGGCCGGATGACTTTTTCAAGGACGTGCGCCGGAACGCGCCCGACGCGATCATCGACGTGCACCACCCGCGCATCGACGCCGAAATCGGCTATTTCGACATCGGTCAGTTCGACGCGCGCGCCGATCGCGCCGGCCGCGCCGGGTTCTCCTGGGATTTCGATGCGCTCGAAGTGATGAACGGCTATCAGGATCCCGTGCGGCGCAGCGTCGATCGCGTGGTCGACGACTGGTTCGCGCTGCTCAACCACGATCACCTGGTCACCGCGACGGGAAACTCCGACACCCACCACCTCACCTTCAACATCGGCGGCTACCCACGCAACTACGTCAAGGTGCGCGAGGATCGGCCCGAGCGGATCGATCCCAAGGAGATCGCGACGGCGATCCGTGGCCACCACGCCTTCTTCACCACCGGACCGTTCGTCGCGCTGGCGGTCAACGGGGGCACGATCGGCGACCTGGTCCCGGCGCGCGGCGGAAAGGCGCACGCGGAGATCACCGTCCAGGCGGCCCCGTGGGTCTCGGTCGACCGGGTGACGCTCTACCTGAACGGCGAGGAGGCCAAGCGCTGGACGGTTCCGCCGGGCACCGCGGCGGTGCGTTTCCACGAGACGTTCGATCTCTCTACCCCGCGCGACGGGTACGTGGTGGTCCGGGTCGACGGCGGGAAGTCCCTGTCGCCCGTGGTCGGCGATCGCAAGACCTTCACGGCCTACCCGTTCGCGCTCACCAACCCGGTCTTTCTCGACGTCGATGGGGACGGCAAGTACCGCACCGGGTTTCCGCACGGGCACCCGTAGCGCGCCTGCCGCCCGCCGCGGAGCGCGACCGCGCCCGATCGTCAGCCGGCCAGCGCCTCGAGACGCGCCAGGATCTCCTTGGCGGCGATGACCCGACCGAAGACGTAGAGCGCCGCCGTCGGCGCGTCGTCGAGTATCGCCTCGCCGACCCGCAGGCGCTTGCTCACCGCGAAGAGGATCCGCTGCGGCAGGCCAGCCCGCACCAGATCGACCCGGCGAAAGACCGCCTCCCGGCTCCAGAACCCAAGGAGCTCGAAGTAGACGCAGGCGCCGTCGCGGAGCCGCACGAAGGCCAGATCGGGGACGCACAGGCCGGCGCCGGGGAGATCCAGTACCGCCGGCTCCCGATCGATCCGCCAGCCGCTGTCGAGGCGCTCGAATGCGGTGATGAATGCGGACAGATCGTCGGGCGACGGCGCGTCGCGCGCGGATCCGCCACGCCCCGTCGTCGCCGCGCCGCCCAGGCGAAAGCGCAGCGGCCGGCGCTCGGCCCCCCAGCGGACGTTCGCCTCGATCGACCAGGCGTCGCAGGCGGCAATGGCCGGCAGTGCCAGCGCCAGCGCAAGGCCATAGCGGCCGCCCCCCTGGAACAGGCTGAGCGGCCCGTCGATCTCGATCCGGTAGCCGCTGTTGCCGGCGTCCTTCGAGGCGGTGATGATTGGCAGGAGGCGCAGGAATTTGAGAGTCTTGAACAGGCCGCGGTAGAGCGCCGCGTCCGCCGCGCGCACGCTGGCCTCGATCTTGGTCGCGCGCAGCAGCACCGCCTGCGCCTCGCGGATCTCGAAGCCGGTTGCGATCAGCAGCGGCGCGGTGAGCTCTGCCGCCAGGAGGCGCTGCGCCCCCGGCCGATCGGCGTAGAGCCCGGCTTCGAGCGCGGCGGCCGTCGTCCCCCGCGCGCGCGCAACA
>CAYTTF010000353.1:0-5165 GCA_964440665.1 uncultured Myxococcales bacterium
CGATCAGGACCACGTTGACCAGCAACACCAGCGACCCGATGCCCATCCCGAAGGTCGCGTGCCCGGTCTTCGGGTCATTGAAGATGAAGCCTTTCACGGCGTCGATCGACAGAAGGACGATGAAGATGAGCGCGAAGTAGAGCGCGTAGCGGTGCAGGTTCTGGATCAGAAGCGGCCACTTGGCCTCGCCGCGGTAATCGTGGCGAGGCTCACCGACGGCACAGGCGGGCGGATCGGCCCAGAAGGCCTTGTAATAGGCGCCGCGGTAGTAGTAGCAGGTCATGCGGAACGCCAGCGGGAAGACCAGGATCAACATCGCCGGCGAGTACTTGATGAACGGCAGCCAGGGCCACCGCCAGGGCCCGAACACCGCGTGCGGCGAGTTGCCGAACAGCTCGGGCGAGTAGAGCGGCGAGAGGTAGTTGCCGAAGTAGTAGTTGTCGCCCTGGAGCAGCGCCCAGGTGACGTAGACGATGAACGAGGTGAACACCACCAGCGTCGTGAGCGGCATGACCCACCAGCCGTCCTTGCGGGCGGTGCGTCCGAAGCGGACCCTCTCAATCGGAACGTCGACGGTGGCCATCGGGGGCGCAGCATAGTCGCCCGCGCGGGTTTTTCAAACGCTTGTGCGCGGGAGGAGAACCTAGGCGGTCTTGCGCGAACGGCCCGCCGCCAGGACTTCGTTGGCGAGCTTGAGGATCTCTTCGTCGAGGATCCCCTTCTTGGTGTCGGTAAAAGCCGAGAAACGGGCGTAGACTTGGTCGAGCTGATCTTTGTCGAGGTGCAGGCCCAGCTCGGTACAGCGGTCGTTGAGCGCGTGGCGGCCGCTGTGCTTGCCCAGCACCAGGCGGCTCGCCGGCACCCCCACGCTGTGCGGCTCGATGATCTCGTAGGTGGTCCGCTCCTTGAGGAACCCGTCCTGGTGAATCCCGGCCTCGTGCGCGAAGGCGTTCCGCCCGACGATCGCCTTGTTCGGCTGCACGCCCACCCCGATGATCTCGCTCAGCAGCTGGCTGGCCGGGAAGAGCTCCTCGGTCTTGATGCCGGTCGTAAACGGCAGCTTGTCGGCCCGGGTCTTGAGCACCATGACGATCTCTTCCAGCGAGCAGTTGCCGGCCCGCTCGCCGATTCCGTTGACGGTGCACTCGATCTGGCGGGCGCCGTTCTGCACGGCGGCCAGCGAGTTGGCGACCGCCAGGCCGAGGTCGTTGTGGCAGTGGACGCTCACGATGGCCGACGACCCGAGAGCGCGCGCGACCTGCCCGATCAGCGCGCCGTACTCCTCGGGGATCCCGTACCCGACGGTATCGGGGATGTTGACGGTGGTGGCGCCCGCGCCGACGACCGCCTTGGCGACCTCGATCAAATACTCGACCGGCGTGCGACCGCCGTCCTCGGCGGAGAACTCCACGTCGTCGACGAACTTGCGCGCCAGCGCAACCGCCTTGGCCGCCTCTTCCAGCACCTGCGCCCGGGTCTTCTTGAGCTTGTACTTGAGGTGGACGTCGCTGGTGGCCAGAAAGACGTGGATGCGCGGCGCGACCTTCGACCCCTCGAGCGCCTTGGCGGCCCGCTCGACGTCGAGCGCGGTGCAGCGGGCCAGCGCCGCGACCTTGACGGCGACCTCGCGGCCGACCTTCTGGACCGCCTCGAAATCACCCGCCGAAGCGATCGGAAACCCCGCCTCCATGACGTCGACGCCGAGATCGCTGAGCTTGTGCGCCAGGCGCAGCTTCTCGCTCACGGTCATGCTGCAACCCGGCGACTGCTCACCGTCGCGCAGGGTGGTGTCGAAGATGTGGACCTTGGAAGAGCTCGCCATACCCACAACCTTGAAGCGGGCTCCCGAATATCGCAAATTTATAATTGTTCTGCGTTGGATATGGAAAACTTATACATAGGCCGCCGGTTCCGTTTAACATTGCGGCCATGGATCTGCATTCACTTGCCGTCTTCGCCACGGTGGTCGGCGAGCGCAGCTTCTCCCGCGCGGCCGAGAAGCTCTATCGAACGCAGCCGGCGGTCTCCCTCGCTGTGCAGCGCCTCGAGAACGAGATCGGCGAAAAGCTGATCGATCGCGGCGCCAAGGAACTGGTCCCCACCGACACCGGACGCACGGTGCTCGACTACGCGCGCCGCTTCCACAACCTCGAAGAGGAGCTGCACGACGCGCTGGCGGAGCTGCGCGACAAATCGGCCGGGCGTCTGGTCATCGGGGCCAACGAATCCTCGACGCTCTACCTGCTGCCGCACATCGAGCGCTACCGCGGCCGCTTCCCCAAGATCAAGGTCCAGGTGCGGCGCAGCCAATCCAGCAAGATCCCCGTCGAGCTCCTGGAGGGCGACCTGGAGCTGGGCGTCGCCAGCTACGATCCCGGGGACGACCGTCTGGTCGCGAAGGTCATCTACACCGACGCGCTGGCGTTCATCGTGTCGGCCAAGCACCGCTTCGCCCGCCGCCGCTCGGTCTCGATCACCGAGCTCGGCGAGGAGACCTTCATCGCCCACAACGTCATCTCCCCCTACCGCGAGGTGGTCTTGCGCGAGTTCCGCCGGCACAAGGTTCCGCTGCAGATGGACGTCGAGATGCCGACCCTCGAGACCATCCGCCGCCTGGTGCAAAACGATCAGGGCGTCGCCTTCTTGCCGCGCATGTGCGTCCGGCAGGACGTCGCCAGCGGCGCCGTGCGCGAGGTGACCGTCAAGGAGCTGCACGTCGAGCGCAAGGTGCGTCTCCTCTACGCGAAGACCCGCACCCTCAGTCACGCGGCCCGCGCGTTTTTGGACCTCATACAGACGTCGAGCTGAAGATCGTCGAAGATCGTCAATGTGGGGACAAGTGGGCGTCGATTTAGCGGGTGGCGCGCACGCGGGTGCCTATAATGATTGGGTTCGGTGAGCGTTACGCCCCAGTCTTCTGATCCCCCTACGGTCGACGAAGCAACCGCCTTGGCAGCGCGTGTGGCGGCACGTCGTGCGCAAGCGAGCTGGCGACCGTCGAGCGGAGCGCGCCGCTACGGCATCCGCCTGCGCCGCTTTGCCGGACCGGCGACCTACCGCGACCAAATAGGCCACCTGCGCATCGCGCACGTCACCGACCAGCACGTCGGGCGCATCACGCCATTCGAGGTGCAGATCGCCGCGGCCGAGATGACCAACGCCGAGAACCCCGACGTGGTGTTTCTGACCGGCGATTTCGTCTGCCACAGCCAGCTCTACCTCGATCAGCTCACCGAGGTCGTGCGCGCGTTCAAGGGCCCCGTCATCGCGGTGCTCGGAAACCACGACCACTGGTCCGGCGCCGACGAGGTTCGGCGCGCCCTCGAGCGCGGCGGCGTCCAGGTCCTGCAAAACGAAAATATGGTGATCACCCTGCGTAACCAGCCGTTGCAAGTGGTCGGCCTCGACGACGCCTATACCGGCCACGCCAACCGAAACGAAGCGGTCAAGGGGCTGCGCAAAGATCTCCCGGCCATCGCGCTGTCGCACATCGCCGAGGAGGCGGATGCTCTGTGGCGCCACGGCATCCCGCTGGTGCTGTCCGGCCACACGCACGGCGGGCAGGTGACGGTGGCGCGCCTGCACGAGCTGGCGCTGGGAATGATCGGCGGCCACAAATACGTGCACGGCCTCTACGGATCGCGCGATCACGCGGATCGCCGCGACCACCACCAGCCCGAAGGCGCGGTCTACGTCGGCGCCGGCATCGGCGCGGCGGTGCTCCCCTTCCGGATCGGCGAGCGCGGCAAGCGCGAGGTGACGATGTTCGAGCTCGGCTGCGAGCCGGGCGACTTCGTCGAGCACCACGCCGAACAAGAGCCGCTCAAGGGACGCAAGCCGACCCAGGCCACGATCGAGCGGCGCGCCGCCGCCGTCGTGCGCAAGCGCCTCCGTCGGGAAAAAAACCAAGCCTGAACGCCGCGCGGCGAGCTGCCAGGCTCGGCGACGGTCCGATGAACGATCGCCCACGGCCGACCTTGCACCGCGGCGGGCGGTGACCATATTTGGGCCATGCCCAAATACACCCTCCCCGAGCTGCAGTACGACTATGGCGCGCTCGAGCCGCACATCTCGGGAAAAATCATGCAGCTTCATCACGACAAGCACCACGCCGCGTACGTCGCCGGTGCCAACACCGCCACCGAAGGCCTCGCCGAGGCGCGCGCCAAGAACGACTTCGCGAAGATCGCGGCGCTTGAAAAGGCCCTGGCCTTCCACACCTCGGGGCACATCCTGCACTCCCTGTTCTGGCAGAACCTGGCGCCGAAGGCCGGGGGCGAGCCGACCGGTGCGCTCGCCGAGCAGATCACCCGCGACTTCGGGGGTTTCCCCGCTTTTCGCAGTCAGCTGGTCAACGCCGCCATGACGATCATGGGCTCGGGCTGGGCGACCCTGGCCTGGGAGCCGGTCGCCAAGCGTCTGATGACAACGCAGATTCACGATCACCAGAGCGAGATGAGCCAGGCGGCCATCCCGATCCTGGTCCTCGACGCCTGGGAGCACGCCTTCTACCTGCAGTACGGACCCGACAAGAAGGGCTTCTTCGAGGCCGTCTGGGACGTTTGGAACTGGCCCGACGTCGCCCGGCGCTTCGACAAGGTGCGGGGCCTCGACCTCGGCCTTCGCGGCGCCACAGACTCGAGATAGCCGAAAGAAAAAAAATAGTAGATAAATCGACGAAAATGACGGTCATAGGCTACACTTCCCCACAAGTTGCAGCCGCCGCGCGGCGGCATTCACCTAAAACGTTTCCCAGGAGATGAGATGCTAAAGAAGCTTGCTGTTCCCTTTTTGACCCTTTCCATCGCTGCGTTCGGCTGCTCGAGCAGCACCAGCTCGACCCCGGGCACCGGCGGTACCTCCGGCGGAACCGCGGGCACTTCGGGCGGCACCGCTGGCCACGCTGGCGGCACCTCGGGTGGCACCGCTGGCCACGCTGGCGGCACCTCGGGCGGCACCGCGGGCGAAGCGGGCGGAACCTCGGGCGGCACGGCTGGCGCAGCCGGCGGCACCTCGGGCGGCACGGCTGGCGCAGCGGGCGGAACCTCGGGTGGCACGGCTGGCGCAGCGGGCGGCACCTCGGGTGGCACCGCGGGCGAAGCGGGCGGAAGCTCGGGCGGCACGGCTGGCGCAGCGGGCGGCACCTCGGGCGGCACGGCGGGCGC
>CAYTTF010000354.1:0-455 GCA_964440665.1 uncultured Myxococcales bacterium
GGGACGTACACCTTCAACGGCTCGGCGCACGCCTTCGTGCCGCCGGTGTTCAGCTGGAACGGAAGCGCCGTCGCTCCCGCCTCGAACAGCACCGACCTCGGCCCGAACACAGCGGTTCGCGGTCTCCAGGGGCAGGAGGCGCAGATCGCCCGCCTGTACCAGAACAGCGACCACATCGGGGCCCTGATCAAGTACTGGGGTTTCGTTCCCTTGCCGTCGGCCGCTGAAGGCTACGCGCCGAACGGCGTGACGGCGCTCGACTACCCCGAGGACGCGGCGACGGGCGCGCTGCCGCTCAACGGCGCCGGCGACACGTCGGGCCGCTACTATGCGGCAGGCACCATCCCCTTCAACTGGTCGTCTCTGCCGGCGTCGTTCGGATCGACGAACTTCAACAAGGCGTTCCCGACCGCGAGCAACGAAGACGCGACGGTCGTCAGCCCCCCCGACGCAAT
>CAYTTF010000354.1:465-5134 GCA_964440665.1 uncultured Myxococcales bacterium
GTACAGCGCCTCTGGCAGCGCGCCGCCGTTCCCGTACTCCCCGAGCAACGAGCCGGCGGCGCTCCCCTGGCCGTAGTCGGTAGTTAAAGGAAACGCGCTCGCGATGAGACACAGCGGATGACGGACACCAGAAATACTCGGGCCGCCCAGGCAGCGTGGCTGATTGCCACGCTGCTCGGGTCCGCCGCCAACGCGCGCGGGAGCTCGGTCGGGGGGACCGAGCTCGAGACGCGCGAGCTGGCGACGGCTTCACCCGAGGCCGCTGTGCTCGTCGCGAACGCGGAGCACGCTCTCGGCGCTGGAGCCGGAGCCGCCGGCGCGGTCGAGGCGGCATGGGACCTCTACGCGCGCGCCTGGGCTCTGGCTCCACGCAGCCCCATCCCGGGGCGCGGAATCTGCCGGCTGGCGCTGGCGTTGGGAATCGCCACCGCGGCGCAGCGGCGGGCGGCGACGGACGCGTGCTATCGCGCGCTGCTCTTGGGCGGGACGCCCGAGGACATTCGAAATAATTTGGGCTCGCTCATCGACGGAGATCCCCCTCCGACGATGGAAGATCTGGTCTCGGCGTCCATCGCCGCCGAAGGAGCCTCGCGAACGGCTCCCGGGCAGCTGTGGGGTCCCGCGGCGCGGGGCGACCTGGCGCTGCGCCTCGGCGATCGCGAGCTGCTCGATGCCTCCGTGGCGGAGCTGCGGCAGATCGCGCCCGACCATCGCGAGACCCGCCGCCTCATCGCTGTCGCCGAGAGCTCGTCGACCCGCTGGTCGTGGGTGGGGCGTCTGGCGATCGTTCTTCTCTTCATCACGACCATCGCGCACGCCGCGCGCGGGCGACTGGCACGGCGACGGGCCTTGCTGTCGGTTCTTGCGGGTGCGCTCATTCTCTTTGGCTGGACGCCGGCGCGAGCCCAGCCAGCTCCACCCAGCATCGACGACGCTCACCCGGAGCGGAGCGTTCCGACCCCGGCGCAGCAGATGGCCGATCCTTTGAAGTTCGCCGATGTCCTCATGGAGCTTGGCGCGCGCGGGGAGGCGGCGACGCGGCGTCGCGACTACGCGGCCGCGGCCCGCGCCTACGCCGCGCTCGCCAAGGCGGTCCCCGACCGCAGCTACGCGTTCAGCAGGGTTTGCGACTCGCTCGAGGCGCTCGGCAAGCGCGAGGAGGCCATCGAGGCTTGCGGCGCCGCGCTGTCCCGGCAGGGGACGATCGCCGGGGACTTCACACACTTCGTGAAGCTCTTGCTGGCCAAGAACGCGCCGCTGACAGCGGAGGAGCGCCATCAGGCGGGCGTGGCGATCGCCGCCCTCGAGCGCGAGCCGCGCGCCGCGCTCATTGCCACGCGCGTTCGCTGCAACGTGGCCGCCCACGAGCACGACATTGCGGGCCTCGGGGCCTGCACGGCGAAGTTGGTCGCCGCCGCTCCTTCCGACCCGACCACGATCGGGTTCGAGTGGGCCCTCGCGATCGAGAAGAAGGATCGCGCCGGCGCGGAGGCGCTGGCCTCGCGCGCCGCCGCCGCCGGTCTCGACGCAGACACGCTGGCGCGGCTGCGTCGTGCGACGATCGACGCCCGGATATTCCGAATGGCCCGGGCGCTTCGCTGGGCGTTGGAGGCGGGTCTTGCTTTCCTTCTCGCGGCGCTGGGTGTCGGCGCGCTCGTCCGGCACGTCGAGCGCGGCCGCCGCAGGACGGTGCTCTCGTGATTCGCGTGAGACAGGTCGCCTTCGTTCTCAGCTTTGGACGGCGGCGGAGTCCCTCCGCTGCCGACACAGGGTCCTGTAGCACGCCCATTTGGGCATCGAACACCGATTCGTCAATGAACTGAGGGAGGGTACGCAGATGCAGATGCAGATGAGTAGATCGTTGATCAAGGCGAGAAATTTGCTGGCGCTGACCGCGCTGTCCGCTGCCGTTGGCTGGGGGGCTTGCTCGAAGAACAGCGAGCCAAACAACGACCTCGGAAGCTTGAAGGTGGCGTTGGCCGTTCAGGGGGGATACACGGTCAACTCCGTGTCGTATTCGGTCAACGCTTCGCCCGGGGGCGCGGTGGTCAAGTCCGGGACCATCGACGTCAGCGGCGCTGGAGCCAACATCTCCTTCGCGCTCGAGCTCGCGCCCGGAACCGACACCATCACCCTGACCGCCACCTCGACCAGCGGGGTGACCTTCACCGGCACCAGCCCGGTGTTCACGGTGGTGTCCGGCCAGACCGTTGGGGTCAGCGTGACCTTGACGAACACCATCGCGGACTCGGGGACGGCTCCCGGGCAGGTCGACGTCAACGGAACCATCATTCCCGGCGATCACCCGCCGGTGATCACGTTCGTGGTCGTCTCGCCGCTGCAGATCGCGGTCGGGGGAACCGTCAACGTGTCCGTCTCGGCGACCGATTCGGACGTCGGTGACGTGCTGAGCTACGCCTGGACGGCGACGCCGGACGGCTCGTATGCCAGCGCGACCTCTGCGACGACCACCTTTTCGAGCAGCACGGTGGGGACCAAGACCCTCAAGATCACGGTCAGCGACAACCACTCGCCGACCGCGCTCACGGCGTTGGTCAGCGTTCCGGTGAACGTCATTTCGGTGACCGGAACCGGTGGCACGACGGGCGCGGCTGGTACGACGGGCGCGGCTGGTACGACCGGCGTGGCTGGCACGACGGGCGTGGCTGGCACGACCGGCGCGGCTGGCACGACCGGCGCGGCTGGCACGACCGGCGCGGCTGGCACGACGGGCGCGGCTGGTACGACCGGCGCGGCTGGTACGACCGGCGCGGCTGGCGCCAGCGGTCCATCGGCGCTTCAGACCGCCGAGCTCTCCGACCTGAACAGCGACGAGCTGATCGCGGTGAGCTACACCCACAGTCAGGACTCGGACGGCAACCCGATCCCAACTGGGTGGGGCCCTGCCACTCTGCCGACGGCTGCTCAGCAGACGGCTTCGGCCGCCCTCATCCGGGCGATCGCGGCTGCCCTGCCGGACAGCGTCCGCAACTCGCCCAACTCGGCCGACGCCACTGCCGGCACGCCGACCAACGAGGGTGACGCGAATCCGCCGAACGGCCTGCTGGTTCTCGGGGTCGATCCGTCGAGCCTCATTTCGGGCAGCAGCCTGAACAAGAACAACGCCGCGCTCAGCCCCACCCAGGCGGCGGCAGCGCTGACGCTCTGGAACGCGTGGAAGGCCGCCGCGATCTCGGACAGCGCCCACGCGAAGGATGCCCAGGATCCGGGTGGTCCGACAGCGACCGACGACACGACGGTTGCCGCCTACATCTCGGCGAAGTCGACTGACTTTGGGAGTGCGGTCGGCATCGCGTCGAACGTGGCGCAGTTCGCAGTCCAGTACGGCCTGCTGGCCCAGCTGCAGGCGTTCTAAGCCGGCGGTCCAGTCAGGTGGTGACCGCGGCCCGGCGTGAGCCGAGCCGCGGCCGGAGAGGCGCACTCCCACTTTTCGGGGGGTGCGCCTTTTCGCGCAACAAGTTACAGAGCGTGAGGAGAAGCATGAGTCGAGTTCTTCCCAAATTTTTTTACGTGGTTCTGCCGGTGGCCGCGGTCGGCGCCGCTCTGCTGGTTGCCCTTCATCTCGTCAAGCCGTCGCGCCACGCGACCGAAGGAACCGACGACGAGGTCACGGCCGTCGTCCCGACGTCGCGTGCAGAGCCGCAGGCGCTCGGGCGCGCGAAGCTCGCCATCACGCTCCCGTCGGATTCGGGATTGACCAGCGTTTCTTTCGCGGTCGTGTCGACCGAGCACATCGTGGTCGAACGCGGTAGCGCTCTAGTGGACAAGCAGACCGGGGTCGGCAGGCCGCCCGCGATCACGCTGCCGAGCGGGAAGGGATACACCGTCGCGGTGGTCGGCCACTCGGAGGTGGAAGGGAGCAGGCGCTCCGTGTACCTCGGGAGCGGCACGTTCGACGTCCCGGCGGGTCACGAGACACCCGTCAGCTTCACACCCAACGCGGGCGTCGACAAAGCCACGGGAGAGTCGGCGGGCGCCGCCATCCCGTCGGGCGCGACGGGTCCGGTCGACAATTTGGCCGCCTGCCAGAGCTGTGAGCTCAGCAGCGATCAGGGGGCGTGCGCGACGGAGAACATCACGGCCACCTCGAGAACGGACCCGCAGACCGGCGATCAGACCGGCGTCGGCTGGGGTTGCGGGACGCTGGCCGATGCCAAGGCGCGGTCCGCTTGCCTGACCCTCCTTCACTGCCTCAATGTGAACGGATGTGGCCGCCCGGGAGAGAACCCGGTCGCCGGGTGTTACTGCGGCACCGCCGTCCCCGAACAATGCATCGGCGGGCTGGGGATAAACGGGGCCTGCATCGCGGCGTACCAGGCGGCCGCCCTCGTGAGCCCGGGAGGACCGGGCTCGGGCGCGGGAAACGGACAACTCTCGCAGTTCATCGCGACCGCCTCGGGAGATCCAACTACCCCGATCGGGCTGGCGGACGGCATCGGGCTATGCGCGACGGAGACCCACTGCGACGTATGCCAGGCGCTCTGAAGTCCGATCCGGGCGCTCGTCTTGTATGATGGACAGAACTCTGGTTTGATGCCCCGGATGAAGCGCTTCGCCTGTGGGCTCGCCCTCGCTCTGGCGGCTACCTGCTCCGGGTGCGGCGGCGCGGACAGCCGGCCGGCGGTCTGGGGCTTCATTTCGCCCGAGA
>CAYTTF010000355.1:0-2337 GCA_964440665.1 uncultured Myxococcales bacterium
CCCACGGCAATGCCCACTTCCTGGCGCGGCCCCTTCCAGACCTCCAGGACCGTCCCCGCAGCGCCAAGCGCTACGCCGGCGCCTAGCGCGATCCAGCCCTCCAAGGATGTGTCGTAGAGGTGCTCGCAGATAGCCCCCGCGGGCGCATTGCACGTTCCCTTGTTGTTGATGTCGAGCCAGACGATGCCCGTGACGAGCGCGGCCGCGCCTACACCGATCAGGCCGATTCCCGTCCATCGCCGCCAGCGGGGCCTTTCACGTCCACCGTCGGACGAAAGCAGAGATTGGACGGGCGGTGGCGGCGCGACCGCTTCGAGTGGGAGAAGATCGAGCTCGAGGTTTGCGACCACCTCTTCACCGGCCGTGCCGACGACCTCTTTGTCTAGGCCCGCGTGCCCTGCCGCGCTTGCATGAATCTTGATCGAGCCGGGGCTCGCGTAGAGCGGCGCCAGGCGCGGCAAGCGACCCACCGGTTTGCCTTCGACGACAACGTCCGCGCCCTCGGTGCCTTGCACGCGCAGTTTGACGAGATGCACCTGAACATCCGCTAGCGTCTTTTCGAGCGTCTTCCGCGTGGCTGGGGTCTCGATCCACTCCGAGTCGTGGCGAGCGAGCGCTGCCTCCAGGTGCCCCTCGGCATCCAACCAGCGGTGCAGGGAGACCTCAGCGAGCCCCTCCTGCGCCGTCGCTCGCGCTGACGACTGCTGCGCCTCGGCCTGCTGAAAGAGGTCGAGCGCTTCGGCGGGCCTGCCCGCCGCGCGCAGCTCGATGCCACGGTCGAGGAGCGCGTCCGGCGAGCTCGCCGGCCCCGCCGAGGCCGCGGTCTCGAGGATCATCAACACTCCCAGAATTGTCATCGCGCGCATCTTCGTTTCTCCTTCAGCGATTCGCTCGCCACATGAAGACAGAGGTCTGTCCCGACCCGTTCCCCTCGTACCAGGCCACGACTGGCGCTCCCACCTTGTCGAGCACTACGGACGCGCCGGTGGCATCGGTGTTCGAACCGAAGAGCCCGCTCAGGGGGTCGTAGCCGGTGTCCCACCCTGGGGTGAGGGTGAATTTCGCAACTCGTAGATTCTGCTCGTTGTTCACAACCTCGCTCCAGACAATGACGGAGTCGCCTGCCGTATCGAGCGCCACATGGGTCTCATTGATCGCCGTGACGTTCGGCGATGACATCAGCGACGTCGTCAGGTTCATCCACGTGCCCGTAGAGAGGTACTGCACCCGAAACGTCGTCGGCCCTGCTGCCATGCGACTGACGACGACCGGACGGTCCTGGCTGTCGAAGGCAAACGTGTCCGCAACGGCGCCCGCTCCTCCCTGCACCCCCGAGGTGTCCACCGACAACCAGCTGCCGCCTACGTAGCGCAGCAGCCCGTACGTGGTCGTCGTCCCGAGCGAAATAACCGCTGGTGCGCCGGTGCTATCGAGATGCAGCTGGGGGGTCCACGTGGTCACCGCCCCCGTCCCTGAGAAGAGCGCTACCCACGCTCCCTGCTCCCAGCGCGCGACGAATGCCGACGGCGTGCCCATCTGGCTAAGGTCCGCCGACCACGCCACCACCGGTTGGTCCATCGCGTCGAGGGCCAGCCCGGAGACTGCACCCTGAATCCCAGTATCCGGCACGTTGCCGTAAGAGTCGTCCCAGCTCGTGCCGTTCCAGCGTCCGACAAAGGTATGGCCCAATGACCAGGCGACCACCGGGGCGCCGGTACTATCGAGCGCGAGCTGCGTAGCGGTCACCGCCCCGGTCGCCGGAGGCAGAACGCTCACGTCCCACACCGCACCGGCAGCGTACTTCGCGAGGCTCACCCCCGAGCTGTTTACGTAGGCGACGACCGGACGGTCATCGGCCCCGATGGCAACGGAGGGCATCTGACCAGCGAAGCCCGGCAACGTCACCCACCGCGGCGCAGTCCAGGACCAGGTCGGTATGGCGCCGATGGCGTTGCCCGCCAGGTCCGCGATCGTCGGCGCGAGCGTTTCCGTGACCACCGCAGGGAATGTCAGGCTGCTTCGGTCTGTCACCACAAGAGTCGCGGTCAGGCCGTCTGAGCTCAGAGTCACCGTCGCCGGGAGAGGCCCCGCGGAGGTCGACAAGCTGATCGCCGACGCGGTCACCGTCTTAGGATCAACGGCCTCCGAGAACACGACGTCGATCGGATCCGAGAGCAGCACGTTCGTCGCGCTCGCGAGGGGCGTCTGGTTCTTGATGGTCGGCGGCTTTCGATCGACAACCACGGTGACTGGATTGGCGGTCAATGTCCGACCGGCGACAGTCGTCCGCGCCGAGATCTGATAGCTGCCCTCGGTCTCCGTCGTGGTGTCCCAATC
>CAYTTF010000355.1:2347-5134 GCA_964440665.1 uncultured Myxococcales bacterium
TCCCAATCCGTCGAATACGGCGCGCTCGATACGCTCGCTAGCGTCGATCCGTTCTTGAGGATCTCGATGGTACCTGGCGCAGGAGTCCCCGGATCGAGACCAACTTGGATCGTGACGATTGCGTTCACGTAGACCGTTAGACCGACAGGCACCGCGATGAAGATTCCGCCACCCGGAGCAGCGTCGGCCCCCGCGTCTGGCGTGACGCAGAGCTGAGTGGTCATGTCGCAAACGAAACCGGGGCCGCAGGCCGTGAAGGCGCAGGCCTCCGCGTTCGGCTTCGTTCGACAGCTCGCCGCAACCGCGCCAGCCAGCACTCCCACCGCCATAAGTTTGCTCATCATCAACGCCCTACTCCTTAGTCTTCGGTCAACGAACAAGGGGAACACCGTCAGGCGTGACTTCTTCAGCTGCCGAGTGGGTCCTGTGATGGTGGCGAGGTGGCCGAGTCCCGTCCATCTGCCGCCCATCGACCGAGGGGGGTACCTCGTCCACGGTTGGCACGACGGGGCTCGCCGTCTGAGCGTCCGTCACGCGTACCTTCGCGCTTGCCCCCGGTCCCGTGGGCGGGGTCGGCGTTGCTGTCGCATGCTCGGAGGGCCCTGGTGGCGTCGCCACGGGATTCGCGGCGGCCGGCGGCCGCGACAACTGAACCGGGTGTATCAGATGCTCCTCCGACCGGTGCACAAGCAGGACCACTGCGCTCGCGCACAACAAGGCGACCGCGGCTCCGAGCCCAAGCTGGAGCCGCCTGCCCTGAAACCGGTCGCGCCACGTGATCGCCTCCCCGGACCGTTCCTCGGTGGACGCTCTCGCAGCGGAGGCTGTTGGTTTCGAAACGTTCAGCGCATCCGGGGAGCTGACCTCGAACCACTCCGCACTTCTTTCGCCACTGACGATTGTCGCCGCTCCACTGGGATCCTCGATCGGCTTTCCATCCTCCAGGTGGGAATACTCGTCTTTGTCGCGTTGTCTTACCGCCGGGACCCAGTCCACCTCACTCGGTGGCGCCGGCGGCGTCGTGGGCGCGAGGAGGCTGACCTGCGAGGGAGAAAGCGGGGACTCGGCGGCCGGGATGCGCGCGGTCCTTCCCCGAAACGTCATGATCGCGGTAGGTGCGTCGTCGACCGCTCCGATTCTTTCCAGGATCGACGCTGGAATGCTGGAGGTAGGCTGCGGCGCAAGCCGTGGCGGCATAGGGCTGTGCGAGTAGAACTTGCGCCAGGTCGACTGCCCGAGGGGACTTGCGTGCTCGAGAAGTGCCTGGCCTAGAGCATAGGCGGACTCGAAGCGGTCCTCCTCTCCGCGGCTCATTGCCTTGAGAATGATCGCCTCGAGCCCTGGCGACAGATCGGGCCGGTGGGCGCTCGGGGGCGGGAACTTTCCGGTCTTGATGGCGTCGAGGAGCTCGGCGTTGTGGAGCCCCGAATACGGATGCGTCTTCGTCAGGCAGTGGTAGAGCAGCACGCCGATTCCGTACTGATCGGTCGCGAAAGTCGCCTTGCCGGCCACTTGCTCCGGCGAAAGGTACTTCATCGTTCCGACCAGCTGGCCGTCGCCGGTCAGCTCGCTGCCTGAGACGACGCCCTTTGCTACCCCAAAATCCAGGAGTTTCACCTCCCATCCGTGGCCCTGCTCCTTCGTCTCGAGGAAGATGTTCTGCGGCTTGAGATCGCGGTGGATGATGCCTCGCTCGTGGCACGCTCGTACGGCGGAACAAACCTCGAGCATCATGTCGACGACGTAGTCCGCCTTCAGTGCCTCGTCGCCTTCGAGGTGCTTCGCCAGATCTACGCCGTGCAGGTACTCCATCACCATGTACGGGCGGTCCTCGTCGAGCACGCCCCAATCGGTGATTTTGACGACGAAGCGATGCTCGATCCGGCTGATCGCCAGCACCTCGCGCGCGAACCGTTGATTGATCTGTTCCCGATACTTGGGTCGCGGCTCGACAATTGTGAGTATTTTCACCGCCACCGTGCGGCCGGTCCGCTTGTCGAGCGCGGCATAGACCGTTCCCATCCCGCCTTCGCCGATGATTTCGGTAAGCTCGTATCGGTCGACGAGAGTTTTCAGGGGTACGCGTTCATTCGCCATAATCGCCACGCTTATGTCTTTCTATCGGCCCCAGTGGTGCGAATGTTTCCTCGAACCGAACAACCACCGCTGTGACGTCAAGTTTCATGGGGTTCCCCGCTCCTGTGCCAGTTCGAGCAGCTTTGACGCCGTTCTATTCGTTGGGTCGAGCCGCAGCGCTTCATCGAGCTCGTGCCTCGCCTCTGCCCGCTGATTCTCCTTGAGGAGCAGTGTGCCAACGAGGACATGGGCCTCGGCGCCTCCACCAGCCGTCACCGCTTGCCGGGCAAGCGAGAGGGCGCCGACGACGTCGCCCGCATCCCAAGCGATCCGAGCTCGCTTGAGAGTCTCGCGGGCCGATTCGAGCGGCAGCCGCGCCGGCCGCGGCTCGGCTGCCCGCTTTACCTCGTGAATTCGCGGACGCGGATGGATATCTCGCACCACAGCTGCGCCTTGCTTCGAAATACCGGCTGCCGTCGTCTTTGCTGGAGCGGCGGCCGGCTCCGCGGCCGGATCCGCCGACGGCGGCGTCAGCGACAACTTTGGCAGCGGAATGACTTCCGACGCTGTCGGCGCGGGCGCAGCGCTGGAATCGGACCGAGATAGGCGCAGGGCGATCGAGCCGCCAATCCCGACAAGAACCCCCGCCAGGACAGCACCGACGCCGAAAAACACCTTCCGCTTGCCACCTGCAGCCAGCGCGGGGAGGAC
>CAYTTF010000356.1:0-5109 GCA_964440665.1 uncultured Myxococcales bacterium
TGCTGGCGCAGGAACTCCGCGACGCGGCCGGTCTCTTCGCGGGTGTTGCAGAAGATGATGGCGGACTTCGGCTCTTCGAATGCCAGGATCTGCAGGAGCTCGTTCTCCCGGTGGATGGCCGGGATCGAATAGTAGAGGTGCTTGATCTCGTGGACGCCGATGAAGTCGGCGGAAAGCTTCAGGAACTCGGGATTGCGCAGGTAGCGGCGCGAGAGCCGCTGGATCGCGTCCGGAACGGTCGCCGAGAACAGCAGCGTCTGCCGGGTGGCGGGCGTCTTTTCCAAGATCGCCTCGATGTCCTCCTGGAAGCCCATCGACAGCATCTCGTCGCACTCGTCGAGGACCGCGCAGCGGACCCGATCGAGCCGGAGCGTGCCGCGCCGCAGGTGATCGAGCACGCGGCCGGGCGTGCCGCAGACGATCTGTCCGCCGGCGTGGAGCTGCTCCACCTGCCGGCCCATCGGCGCGCCGCCGTAGACCGGCACCACGGTGAGCTGCCGGTAGGCGCAGATCTTGGCCAGCTCGGCCGCCACCTGCAGGGCCAGCTCGCGCGTCGGCAGCAGCACGATCGCCTGCACGAACTTGTCGTCGGGGTTGACCAGGCCGTTGGCGAACGGAATGCCGAAGGCGGCGGTCTTTCCCGAACCGGTGCGCGATTGAACCATCAGGTCTCGGCCGGCCGTGATGAGCGGGTAGGTCTTGGACTGGACGGCCATCGGCTCGGTGAAGCCCATCTCGGTGAGGGCGCGCAGGACGTCGGCGTTGAGGCCGAGGTCCGCGAACGAGATGGACGGTGCCACGGGCTCGGCCGTCTCTGCGGGGACGGTGGTCTCCGTCGACAGGGCCGAAGCGGTCAGGGGGGGAAGCTCGGGGGTCGGTGTGCTCAGGAAAGCGGGATCGTCGTTCATGGTGTCGTGTCTCCAGAATCGCGTGAGGTGGTGGTGCCCGTCGTGCTCGCGATGCGGCGAGCGACGGATTCGAGGCGCTCACGGAGCAAATCCAACCGTGGGGCCTCGTTCTTTCCGAAACGAATCAACTCCTTCGTGTAGCTCTGCTCCGTGTCGCGGAGATCGGTGTGAATGACCGCCAGCTGCTCCCATTCCTTGGCGAGCGGTCCGTGGCGGGGATCGGTGTACTGGCAGCGGGTGCCGGCCGCGCGCCACTGGCCGAGCCAGAAGTCGCGGTCCTCGGCCCAGCGCTGCGCCTCGACCGCGTCGTAGTGCGCGACCAGATGGCTGAAGTTGTCGAGATGGCGCTCGAGTCCCTGCTCGACATCCGTGAGCTCTTCCGCGCAGCTCTCCAGATCGTCGGTCGAGGCGCCGACCGGCGCGCCCAGTGGCTCTGCGTGGCGGCGGCGGTAGATGGTCACGCCGACCGAGACCAGCAGGTAGATGCTTCCCAGCGAGATGAAACAGAGCACCAGCCAGGACAAGAAGCGCCGGTAGCGGCGGTATTCACCTGGGGAAGCTAGCGATTCGGAGGCCATAGAACCAGTGTGCAGCCAGCGGAGCGCCGCTGGTGCGTTCGTCCCCGGAGCGCCGGGGAGCGCCACGCAACCTACGGGGCGCCCGCGGGCAAGTCAAATCGAGCCTAGAGACATTGGCTGGGGGCGCAGAAGCCGGTGCGGCCGGCCTTGCAACATTTGGGTGAGATCGTGGGGCAGTCCTGGT
The DNA here is from genome assembly GCA_964440665.1 of uncultured Myxococcales bacterium. Taxonomy (GTDB): domain Bacteria; phylum Myxococcota_A; class Polyangia; order Fen-1088; family Fen-1088; genus JADGRB01. The sequence continues at coordinate 1,671 of CAYTTF010000356.1, forward strand.
CGCCCGCGCACAGGACCAGACCGGCGCTGCCGGCGCAGACCGCCGCGCTTTCGCAGGCGGTCGAGGCGCTGAAAACGCTCAAACAGCAGATGTTGCCGCCCGAACAGGCTGCGCCGTCGAGGCAGCCGATGCTTGCTCCGCCAGGGCAGGTGGTGCCGGTCTGGACGCAGGTCTCGGTAGAGACGCCACCCGAAAACTGAATGCAGCACGTCTGGGCGCCCGCCGCGCAGGTCTGTTGCCCGCAGGTGATGGGCACAGGCGACCCGCCGGCGCCGCCCTGGCCGCCGTTGCCACCCAGTCCGCCGGCGCCACCCAGTCCGCCGTTGCCGCTGCTGGCCAGTCCGCCGTCGCTGGCCGGTCCGCCGTCGCTGGTCGGTCCGCCGTCGCTAGTTGCACCGGTGCCGGCCGCTCCCGTCGCGCCCGCCGCGCCACCGCCGCTGCCCGCGGTACCACCGCCGCTGCCCGCGCTAGTCCCGCCGCTACCCGCGACGCCACCGCCGGTGCCGGCCGTATCGGTGCCGCCGCTCCCGCCGGTGCTGCCGGTGCTGCCGCCGCTGCCGCCGCTGCCTGCGATGCCGCCCCTACCGCTGCCTCCACCTCTGCCGGCGGTGCCCGTGCCACCGCCGGAGCTGCCGCTCGCCCCCGTGTTGCCTAGGTTGCCGCCCGAGCCGCCGCCGCCCGGGATGCCACCGGTGCCGCCGCTACCGGTAGAGCTTGTGACGCCGCCGGAACCTCCCCGGCCGCCGGAGCCTGCGTGGCCTCCGCCGATGCCGGCAGCACCGCCCGCTGCGCCGCCAACCGGGCCGCCGCTGCCGGCCGCGCCGCTGGTGCCGGCGTCCAGGAAGGGCTGATCGAGATCGCTGCGGCCGCAGGCGATCGCCAGCAGCGTCAGTGCGGCGCCGAGCGCCAGCGAGACCCGAAGCCCCCTGCTACCCATCTTTAGTGGACCCAATGTTGGTCTATCTCGCGACAAACGCCAAATCGTCGCCGAAGGCTCTAGTTCGCCGGGCCCGGGATTGGGACGACGGCGCGGAAACTCCCGGTGGCGTCGGTGGCGGTCTGGGCGCGCAGCCAAGGGGGCGTTCGTGTCGAACCGGAGCAATCGCCCGCCTGTGGGGTACAGCGAATTTCGAAGATGCGAATCGTCGCGGACGACAGCGGCGAGCCGTCGGGCGCGGAGACGGTTCCTTGGATCACCCCGGCCGCGGGAAGCTTCACATTGTGAGGTCCTGGATCCGCCGGGAGTGTAACCGCCAGCTCGGTGAGCCGCGGCGCCGACGACCCGGCCGGCGGATCGTAGTCGATCTGATACGTCCCGGGGTCGAGTGGCAGCTGGAAGGTTCCATCGTCGGCTGCGTGCGTGCTCGAGGAGGCGGCCGGGGTGTTGTTGCAGCCGGCGACAGACTGTGGCCCGGCCGTCGCGGTGATTGCGACGTTCCCGACCGGCACCCCAGCCGCGTTGGTCACGGTACCCGCCAGGACCGGACGCCGGTCCAGCATGATCGTAAGCAGGCTTGCGGGCGCGGTCGCCGTGCCGCCGACGGTGACACCGAGCGGCGAGATGCAGTGGGTCGCATAGGGCGAGCCGGCCGGCGGAATAATCGTCAGGTCGTAGTCGAGCGCCTTGGTGGCCGTTCCCGGCAGCAAAGAGAGGGTGACCGTCCCGTCCGCGCCGGTGGTTCCCGCGCGCAGATAGTCGGTCGCGCCGGCAGCGCTCGAGCCGAGGATCGCCTGGGCGCGAACCAAGGCGGCGCTCACCGTGAAGGTGGGGTCGTCGGCGCCTTCCACGGTCAGCGTGAAAGCGTTCGGCTTGCTGTAAGCCGGAAGCGTGATCGGGGGAAGGCTGGGGGTGCCCCACGAGACTGCGCTGGAGGTGTACCAGGGATCGGAACCGCCCTGATCCTGGGGCGTCAGCTCGACTATCAAGGAGCCGCCCGCGGCAGCCGGTGAGAGCAGGAGCTGAAATGTGCCGTCGGCACCCGTCGTCGGGGCGTTGCTGACTTGTGTTCCGGACTGGAAGGCACGGGCGACGAAGATTGGCAGCGGGGGGAGCGCGGCCAAGACCGTCCCACTTATCGACGGGTAGCTGGCCGGAAGCATCTCCGCGAGGGTGGAGGCGATGGTCGCTGCGAACGAGGTTGGCGGGGTCTGTTGATCGGCGGGTGACAGTGGAATCAATTGCAGCGTGGCGGCCCGATCCATGGCGGCGCTCGGCACCGTCAGTGAGGCGGTCGACAGGCTGGTCGAGGAACCGATCTTGGCGGGCGCCTCGTAGGTGAGGTCCGGGCGACCCCCGATGCTGGGCGAGAAGGTGAGCACCACGTTGGCGGTCGACGGGACGGTACCGCCTGCCCCGGCCGCGAAGCTGGTCCCGACGGACATCGGCGCATCGGCCGTCAAGGTGAGCGTCCCGGTGCCGAAGCTCCCGGGGAGCAGCTCGGTCAGCGCGGCGGCAGTGGTGCCCGGCGGATCGATCTCGATCGCCCAGGTCGAAGGCATCGAGATGAGCCCGACGCAGTTGCTCGTCAAACAACCGCCTCCGCCACCGCTCCCGCTGGAGTTGCTGGCTGCGGTGTCGGCTCTCGCTGCGCACGACGCGACACCGGCAATTGAAAGCGCAAGGGCGACGACTCGGACCAGAGGCGGAGCTTTCATGGGGTGGGAGCCGACGGGCAAGAGAGTTGCTCCAGAACCCAGCTCGCGCGAACAACCAACCCGGGATCCATCACCAGGTCGAGTAGGGTGCCGGACGACTCGACGAAGGGCCGATCGGCCACGATGACCTCCACGCGGTGCTCACCGTCGCTGGTCATGGCCAGGTTGTCGAGCAAGCAGTCGACCGTTGCCGACACAGTCGTTCGGAGCGGCGTCCCATTCGTGCTGTGGGCGACGAAGGACTCCGGTGTTAGCGTGCGGTAGTTGGCGCCCGGATAGTCGGCCACCCAGCGAATGTGGAGATCGTCGCCGACGTTGGGATCGGTCACCGTGACCGTGAACTGCAGCCCGGGCGGTGTCACGACCGATCCGAAGTCGGGATGGGCGCTCTCGAAATACGGCGCGGCGTTCGGCGTGGCGACCGGATCCTGAAAGTCGGGGCCGAGCGGAATAATGCAGGCTGACGTGGACAACATAATCAAGGAGAGAGCGACTGGAGCTGCTGGGACCGGAAGGATAGAGAGTGACACCAGCAGTAAGTGTGCCAGACGCGAAGGCCGCGGGCCGAGCCGGGTTCCCGCGCTGGGCCCCGGCCCGGATCGGACATTGCTGTCAGCCCGTAGCGAAATCGGCATGAAAATTCGTTTCCCGGCGATGGGGCGCGGCCGTCAAACCTCTCCAGCGCCGCCGCCCGCCTCGGGCGGGTGCTCGTCGAGCGAACCATCGCCTTCGCCCTTCTCGAGGTGGCGAAAGATCGTGCGCGGGTCGACGCCCAGGTCGCGGG
>CAYTTF010000357.1:0-5106 GCA_964440665.1 uncultured Myxococcales bacterium
CGTTCTGCTCGATGTTGATGAAGCCGAGGGTGGCGTCGAGCAGGAACTGCAGCTTTCCGGAGAGGTGCGCCTCGTAGTCGGTGAGCGACGCGATGTCGGCCCGGATCGCCTTGAGCCGCGTCCCGTTCACCGGGGGCGCCCCCGCGATCCCGCTCTCCATCACATAGGCGCCGACGCGCCCCAGGGCGAGCAGCTCGTCGCGCATCCGGGAGATCTGTTCCGCCGTGGCGCCGATGCGCCGCAACGCCGCGCTCAGCTTGGTCGCGATCTTGGCGCGCGCGCCGCCGCCGCGGAAAGCGGCGCGCGACAGCTCGTCGCACGCGGCGCCCGCGCGCTCCAGATTGTCGGCCGCCCGGTCGACGACGAGCTCGAAGATGCGGAGCAGCGCCTCCTCGGCGTCCTTGGGAGGCTGCTTGGCGGCCTCGTCCCGGAAAGCATCGAAGGCGGCTAGTGGCACGAAATGAATCGTGAGCAGGACGCGCGACGAGAGCACGAACCCGACGGGGGTGGCCTGATGGTCGCCGTCGGCACCGACGGCCACCAGCGGCGCGGAGAGATAGAAGGCGCCACCCTCGAACGCCAGCCGGCTGGTCGATTCGATCTCGCTCACCTCGCTCTCGGTCGGAACCCGCAGGCCGGTCGCCGTGTGAACCAGCGCAATCTCCTCGGCGGTCGGCTGGAGCAGATCGATCCACACGGCGGCGGAAGGATCTCCGGAGGGACAGGTCAGAATCATGGTCGGCGGCTACTCTACCTTCGAGGGCGTCGAGCAAGCCTAGCCCGCGGCACGACGGCCCCCGGGAAAGATGGTTTCTGCGAACGGAGGGTCGGCCTTGTCCTTCGCCATGTATGCCACCGCCACCACCAGCTCGCGGCTGGGCGTGCGGCTCCCCGAGCGAAGGCGCGACAGGTAGCCCCGCGACACACCGAGCGCCTCCTCGATGCGCGCTTCGGTCACACCTCGGCCGAACAGATCGCCGAGATCCTGCTGCAAGCGATTCCGAAGGGTCCGTTGGTAAATTAGCTCGAGCGCGTCGTCGAGTGTCGCGGCTGTCGTCTCGTCGAACCAGCGCGCGCCACAGTTTCTGCAGGTCGGGATCTTGATGCTCGGTGGGATCTCGAGCCTCATGCGTCTGTAGGTCGCCACCCTGCCGGGCGCCGCCTCGGCCGACACCTCGCGCTGCCCGCACTTGCCGCAAAGACGCCTCGTCTTGTTCATGTTCATCACTCCGGCATTGGAATGATCGCCAAAGTCTCCGTGAACAGTGTTCACGTGTCAACTGCCTCTTGGCGGGCCGGACCGCGGGTCAGGCGGGCTCGAAGCGGGCGGCGCCCGATTCGGAGGGGGCGGCGAGGTCGAGCACCAGGCGGCCGGGGGCCGGCTGGCCGCCGGGAGGCATCCAGGCGGCCTTGCGGGTTTTCCCCTTCGTGACGAGATCGCGGAGCTGTGTGTCGGTGAGTCGCTTGCCGGCGGACTCGAACCACACCACGAACGAACAGCCCTCGCGCCAGCGCGAGCAACCCCAGCCGCGCTTGCCGGCCAGTAACGGACCCTGCTTGCAGCGCGGGCAAGTGAGCGTCGTCGCGGAGGACACCGCTGCGGTCGCAGGCGCCTTCGTCGTCGATGCCGGTGCCGCCGGCGCCGGTGGTGTGGCGCCCCGTCCCGACGGGGACCGCCGGATCGCGTCCACCACTTCGCCGACGTAGCGGGCGATGTCGTTCATGAAGGCGGCGCGCGTTTCCTGGCCGCGCGCGACGCGGGCCAGGCGCGCCTCCCAGGAACCGGTCAGCTCGGGAGAAGCCAGGCTGGCGACGGGCAGCCCCTCGATGAGCGCGATGCCCATGGCGGTGGGGACGAGCTGCTTGCCCTGGCGCGAAACGAACGTGCGCCGCACCAGCGTCTCGATGGTCGCTGCGCGGGTGGCGGGCGTGCCGAGGCCGGTGTCCTTCATGGCGGCGCGCAGGGCTTCGTCCTCGATCTCACGCCCCGCGTATTCCATCGCGCCCAGCAAGGTGGCTTCGGTGTGGCGGGGCGGCGGCTTGGTCTGCTTGGCCACGCTCTCGAAGGCGCCCTCGAGCCGCTGGCCCTCGGACAGCGGCGGCAGCGTCGACGTCGGCTCAGCCTCGGCATCGGGATCCTTGCCCTCGCCACGCCGGGTCTCGCCCAGCTGAGCCACCTCCTGCCAGCCCGCCACCAAGCGGACGCGGCCGCGCGCGAAGAACCTGTCCGGCGGCGGCGGCAGCGCGGAAAGCACCGTCTCCTCGATCGGGGCGGCGCCCTCCGCACCGGGCGCGCGAGCCGGGGTTCCGCTCTCGCCGCCCTTGTCCCGCCTGGGCACGGCGGCGGCACCGCCGTCGCCCACGCGCACAACCACGTCGGTGAGCGCAAATTCGGCGTCCGGGTAGAACACGCCCAGGAAGCGACGCACCACCAGATCGAACACCCGCCGCTCGTCCGCCTGGAGCGCGTCCAGGCGGACGGCCTTGCCGGTGGGGATGATGGCGTGGTGATCGTGAACTTTGGCGTCGTCAAACACCCGCTTGGACCTGGCGGGAGGCGCCCCCAGGAGGGTTTGCGCGAAGGGCGCGTATTCGGGGATCTGGACGAGACCGCGAAACAGCTTCGGCATCTCGCCAACCAGATCGCTCGACAGCGTGCGCGCGTCGGTTCGTGGATAGGTCAAGACCTTGTGCCGCTCGTACAAAGCCTGCGCGGCTTCCAGCGTGCGCGTGGCGCTGAGGCCGAAGCGCCGATTCGCCGTTCGCTGGAGCGACGTCAGATCGAAAAGTTGAGGCGCGGGCTCGCGGGTCTTCTTGCCGCGCAGGCTCTCGACCACCGGGCCGGCGACGTCCGCCGCCGCGCCGTGCGCCGAGGTGCGGGCGACGAGCTCGGCGGCCAGCGCCTGGGTTCCGAACCGGTTGACCGTCGCGCTGCCGTTCGCGCCCGCGTTCGTGCCGGCGCTGGCCGCGCGTGTGCCCCAACCGGCGTTGAACGACGCGCGCGGCGCGTCTCCGCTGGTCGAGAACGCCCCCCTCACTTCCCAGTAGTCTTCCGGACGGAACGCCGAAATCGACAGCTCGCGCCGTACAACGATGGCCAGCGTCGGTGTCTGCACGCGTCCGATCGAATAAACCGGCGAACGAGTCGCCTTCGCCGCGCGGTTGCCCGCAGCCGGCGCCGCCTTCGGGCGCGCCGCCGGTGCGCGGTCTCGATGGGTGACGGTTACTGCGCGGGTGGCATTCATCCCGACCAGCCAGTCCGCTTCGGAGCGGCAGCGCGCGGCATCCCCCAGGGCGTCGTATTCGGCGCCCGGCTTCAGCGCCGCGAACCCGCGCGCGATCGCCTCGTCGGTCATCGACGAGATCCAGAGCCGCCGCACCGGCAGACGGCTGCCCGCGATGTCGTAGACATACCGAAAAATGAGCTCGCCCTCGCGACCCGCGTCGCAGGCGTTCACCACCTCGGAGAACCGCCGGTCGCACAGCAGCTCGCGGACCGCGCGCAGCTGATCGCGGGTGCTGTCGACCGGGCGAACCTTGAATGCCGGCGGGATCATCGGCAACGTTTCGAGCCGCCAGGGCTTCCAGCGGGCGTCGTACGACGCGGGCTCATCCAGCTCGACCAGATGGCCGATGCACCAGGTGATCACCCGACGGGGATCGCCGAGCGCGTGTCGGCCTGAGCCGCGAACGCCGAGCACGCGCGCGAGATCGCGGGCGACGGACGGTTTTTCGGCGATCACGAGCTGCATGCGGGAACCAGTGTATGGGGATTATCGACGGACCGTGGCCCGAGGTGCCCCATCTCGCCGCGAGAGCGGTCGCCCGCGCCTTCGCTCTGCCGGGTGGCCGCCGCGGTCGCCGTCGGCGGTTCACCCCATCGGTTGGATCCGCCGTTCTATCTGGCGGCCTTCTTGATCCGCTTGGCTTCCCTTTTTTCTTGCGGGGTCCGGGTGGGTGCCTTCTTGACGTTCTTCTTCGCGTCCTGGCCCTTGCTCATGACATTTGCTCCTTGGTGAAAAGCGATGGTTGCGCGTCGCCGAGCGCAGTGTAGTCGAAGGCGCCCCGAATGTACGGTCCGGCAGCGACGCCCGGGCGATTGACCCGCGGGCTGGGGCATCGGAGCCGACCGCTGAGCCGCAGGAACCCTAGGCGATCGTGAAGATCCCGACGTCGGGCGGCGCGTAGAGGCGCAGCGGAATCTCGACGGCGCCGATGCCGCGTGAGACGAACAGCGGAAGCCCATCGACGTCGTAGAGACCGGCGGGCCAGCGCCGCCCGAGATGCCCGTGGACGACCACCGGCCCGTGCGGCGCCGCGATCTGACCGCCGTGGGTGTGACCGCAGAGCATCAGCGCGGCCCCGCGGTCGCGGACGAATGGGTAGCCCTCGGGAGCGTGGACGACGGCGATCTTCACGGCGGCACCCGTCGCCTCGGCGAAGGCCCGATCGGGATCCGGATCGCCGGTCCACGGATCGTCGAGCCCGACCAGCGCGACATCGTCGTGCGGAGGTGGCAGACGCAGCGACCGGTTGACCAGCACCCGCGCGCCGCCCCGCTCGAGCGCCGCCTCGATGAGCGCGTGATCGGTCCACAGGTCGTGATTGCCGAGCACCGCGACCTTGGTGGCCGCCGGAACATCGGCGGTGAGGCGCGCGATGAGATCGGCCTTGGCGGCGGTCGCCTCCAGGAATACGTAGTCTCCGCCCAGGACCAAGACGTCGGGCTTCTCTGCCGCCAGCCGACCGAAGGCGGCTTCCAGAAGACGCGTGGGGGTGAGGGGACCGACGTGCAGGTCGGAGATGAAACCGATCCGCAGCGGCGGCCGCGCCCCGCGGCCCGCCGCGATCTGGTGTCGGACGATCTCCACCCGCGCCCGGCCCCACCGATCGAGCGCGCGCGCCGGCCAGTCGCCCGCGTAGATCACCCGCGCCACCAGCTCCCGCACCGCGCGGGCGACGGTGAACCTTCGACCACGCCCCTTCGATCCCAAAGACATCGACGCTTCCCTGCGAACCGTGGGGCCGTCGGCGGCACCCAGGAGCTGTCGCTACTCCATGTCCGCCATGACGATCGGCGGGTGGTGCATCATGGTGATCTCGGGC
>CAYTTF010000358.1:0-5102 GCA_964440665.1 uncultured Myxococcales bacterium
TCGCTTTCGCCATAGAGGCGGACGGCGAGCGCGCTATCCCGATCGGTGAAGACGCGGGTGTGCAGGGGAAGAGCGTCATCGGCTACGATCAGCAGATCGAGCGGGCCGGATCCCCGGGGACGTTGAATCTCGAGCGGCGCGATCCCCAGGTCCTTGCGGCCCCAAAAGACCTGCGCTTTCCAGTGCCTGTCGACGGAGAGCCTGATGGTGACCTGGGGGAGTGGCCCGCCGGCCGGCGCCGCGGGCTCCCGATCGTCGTCGTCGTCGATCGGGGCGGGCGAGACGGGCCCGGAAGCGGCGCGCCCGGTCCCCGCCGGGGGCGCTTCCGCTGTGCGCCTTCCCGATCCACCCCCCCCATACCCCCCACACCCGAGCAAGAGCGTGAGCCCCAGCCAGCCCCAGGCGGCGAAATCGAAGGTGGCGCCGCGGGTCACGGGCTGTCGCCTCCGGCGCGGGCTTCGGGTGAATTCGAGACGCTGGGTGGCGGTGAAGCGTATTTCACGCCGGGTTTGGGGACATAGCCCGCGATCGGTTTCTGCAGCTGCCCCTTGATGCGCCCCTCGAGCACCTCGATCGGCAGCGGCGGATCGAGCTCGTAGTAGAAACCGCGGCTCGGCAGCCGCATCTCGAAGACCTCGCCCTGCGAATAGAACACCCGCCGGAACCCGAGCGGGATCGAGCCTACCGCGCGCATCCGCCGGTGCCCGAGGACGAAACTGAACAGGCGCATCGCGAGCTGGTTGTAGAGCCGGTGGCAGCCGTGCGAGAAGCGCCCGCGCAGCGACATGTAATCGAACGAGCCGTGCGTCCGAATACCGTTGTCGAAGAAGGTTGCGCCGTCGGGTCCCTTGCGCATCTCCTCGTGAATCGCGGCGGCCAGGCCGTAGGCGGACAGGTAGCCGGGCCCCGTCTCGTCGTAGTTGGTGACCCGCGCGTAGATGCCGTTGACCTTCTTCTCCTTCACCATCGACGACAGCGGCGACGACGGCGGCGGGATCCAGACCGGCGCCGCGACGATGTGGCGCCAGACCCGCGGGCCGATGTCCGAGCCCTTCCACCGATAGTACTCCTGCCCGTCGGAGGCCAGCTCCGAGCGCCAGCCGCCGACGGTGGTCCGCCAGCGCACCAGCGGCACCCGCTCGCCGTGCCACTTCACGAAGAGGGTGAAGGTGGGGAAGCGCTCGCGGGGCTGGGGCAGCCGGACGCCCGCCGCGTCGTAGGGGAAGTCGTACCAGACGTCGCCCCGATCGATCTCGGCGGAGAGGTCCATCGTGGCACCGTAGTACTCGGGCGGCGGCGGCAGGCGCACGGCCACCGCGAGCGAGCCGAAATCGGCGCGCGGGTGCCGGCGGAAAAACGCCAGCGCGTCGTCGGGGGTCGCGATCCCGAGCCGCGCCAGCGTCGCCTCCAGCGCCGGCGTCGCCAGATCCGGAACCCGGTGCCGCGCCCCGTCCGCCCCGAGATAGGTCGGATAGCTCGGATCCGAAGCGGAGTCGCCCACGCTCCCATCCTCGACGAAACCTCCCGCGTGCATGGCCCGTTCGGTCAGCACCCGCCGAAGCGCCAGAAAATCATTTTGCAGCGGCGAGCGCGCGAGCGCCTCCAGCGTCCCGCGCCGGATATCGGCCTGATCCATCACCGCCTGCTTCTGCTGAAAATCGAGCATCGCGGCGCGCATCGCGGTGTCGTAGGCCCCCGTCTTGTGTTTGCTGGCGGCCAGGAGCCCCTCGCAGACGAGGCGTTTCTCGGCTTCGGCAAACGCGATCCGCTCGGTCTGAAAGCGGAGCTGGTCCTTCACCTCTCTCGACGCCCGCGCGTCGGTCGCCGCGAAAGCCTCGAGGGTGGCCGCGCCGGCCGCCACGCGCGCGGCCTCCAGCCGGGCGCCACGCGCGGCGAACTTGGCGAGCTCCTTCTGTTCGGTGGTCGCGCCCCAGGTACGCACCTCGTCGACGGCCAGCAACTTCGCCGGATCGATCGCCGACGCACATCCGAGCCGCGCATCCGCGAGGAAGCGGTGCCGCAGGACGGACAACGTCGGCGGGATCCCGTAGAGCTCGAGATAATTCCGCTCGCCGGCGCCGAGCGGCTGCCCGTCGCCGTCGCTCCGGTCGGAGGCGAGCCCCGTGTAGACGGCGCGGTATGGGTTCGGCAGCGTCGCGCCCGTCGGGGCTACCCGATCGTCGAACACCGAGGGCGCCCACCCGTCGGACAGATCGACGACGGTGAGACCCCGCGCGCGCGCGGCCTCCGCATCGACCACCCTTTCTCGACCGTCGACCACCTGGATCGCGCGCCGCCCCGGCGGAAGATCCGGCGCGGCCGGCAATGCGTCCGGATCGGGCGTCGCGGGCCGTTTCGGCGCGGGGACGGAAACGGAAACAGACTCGGACCGACGGGCTTCGATCGGCGCCGCCGGCGGCTGCGCGCGGGCACAGCCAGCCACGGCGACGACCAAGCAGCCGACAGCCATCCGCTTGCCCGGGCGACCGAATTTAGCAATCACGACGAGCCGATTTGTAAGCACGATCACCGCTGCCCGGCCAGCGGGATCCGCACAAGATCTTTTTGCAAACGGACTGTCCGCCTCAACCGTTCGTGCGTACTATACGCGGCATGAAAAGGAGAATCCTCACCACCCTGGCGGTCGCGCTCTTGCTGGCCGTGGTCGGTCCGGCGGCCCAGGCGACGGAGGTCGGCTACTCGCGCAAGTTCGGCGTGGGTATCGAGCTCGGAGATCCAACGGGCCTGTCGGCCAAGCTGTGGGTCTCACCGACCAACGCGCTGGACTTCGGCCTCGGCTTTTGGACCTACGGGAACGGGGCCTGCTTCAACGACGCGAACGGCAACGAGGTCTGCGGCGCCTTCGGCCACACCAATGGAACCTTCAACATGGACTACCTCTGGCAGTCCAACATCATCCGCGGGACGGCGCAGCTCGATTGGCACGTTGGCGGCGGCGCGCGCTTCGTTTGGTGGGGCGGCTGTCAGTCCAACTGCATCGCGATCGCCGGACGCGCGCCCATCGGCCTCGACCTGATGTTCAACAACCCCAACTTCCTCGAGGTGTTCTTCGAGCTCGCCCCGTCGTTCTGGATCGTCCCCGGCCTCGGCTTCGGGATCGACGGCGGCATCGGCGTCAGGTTCTATTTCTGAGACGGCGAAGCCGTCCCTGGCTCACGCGCGATCAGTCGTCGTAGGTCTCGAGCTCGGCGAGGTCGATCTCGCCGGTGCGCTCGGTGGCGACCGGCATCGGCTGGGGCATGCTCCCCAGATCGTCGGCCGAGAAGGGTAGCGGCGTCGCGTCGGAGGTGGCCACCTCGGCGCGCGGTGGCTCGACCACCCCACCTTGCGATCGGGCCTTCCACTTGGCGAGCGCGCGATCCAGCTCTTCGTAGGGAATCATGGACGTCAGTGTATCAACTTCTTGTACCGAAGCCGATGGGGTTGCTCGGCGGCGGCGCCCAGGCGGCGCTTTCGATCGGCCTCGTAGTCCTGGTAGTTCCCTTCGAACCAGACGGCCTGGCTGTCCCCCTCGAAGGCGAGAATGTGGGTCGCGACCCGGTCGAGGAACCAGCGGTCGTGGCTGATCACCACCGCGCAGCCCGCGAACGACAGCAGGCCGTCTTCGAGAGCCCGCAGCGTGTCGACGTCGAGATCGTTGGTCGGCTCGTCGAGCAGCAGGACGTTGCCGCCCGATCGCAACACCTTGGCCAGGTGCACCCGGTTGCGCTCGCCGCCGGATAGATTCTTGACCAGCTTCTGCTGGTCGGTCCCCTTGAAATTGAACCCGGCCACGTAGGCGCGCGCGGGAACCTTGCGCTTGCCGATCTCCAAGAACTCGGCGCCCTGGGCGATCTCGTCGAAGGCCGTCTTGGCGCCGTCGAGCGTGTCGCGGCTCTGATCGACGTAGGCCAGCTTGACCGTCTCGCCGATCCGCAGCGTGCCGCCGTCCGGTTCCTCTTGCCCGGTGATCATGCGGAAGAGCGTGGTCTTGCCGGCGCCGTTGGCGCCGATGATCCCGACGATGCCGCCGCGGGGAAGGTTGAAGCTGAGATCTTCGATGAGGACCTTGTCGCCGTAGGCCTTGCGCAGGTGCTCGGCCTTGACCACCACGTCGCCGAGGCGCGGCCCCGGCGGGATGCTGATCTCGATGGTCTCTTCGCGCTTCTGCTGCTCTTCGGCCAGCAGCTCTTCGTAGGCCGCCAGGCGCGCCTTCGACTTCGCCTGCCGCGCGCGCGGCGAGGCGCGCACCCACTCGAGCTCGCGCGCCAGCGTCCGCTGCCGCGCCGACTCGGTCTTCTCCTCGGACTCGAGGCGTTTCCCTTTCTGTTCGAGCCACGACGAGTAGTTCCCCTCCCAGGGGATGCCGGCGCCGCGATCGAGCTCCAGGATCCAGCCCGCGACGTTGTCGAGGAAGTAGCGATCGTGCGTGACCGCCACGATCGTCCCCGGATACTCGTGCAAGTGGTGCTCGAGCCAGGCCACGCTCTCCGCGTCGAGATGGTTGGTCGGCTCGTCGATGAGCAGCAGGTCGGGCCGCTCGAGGAGCACGCGGCAGAGCGCCACGCGCCGGCGCTCGCCGCCCGACAGCTTGGTAACCTCCGCGTCGGCGGGTGGCAGGCGGAGCGCGTCCATCGCGATCTCGAGCGTCCGATCGAGGTCCCAGCCGTTGGCCGCCTCGATCGCGTCCTGCAGCTTGCCCTGCTCTTCGAGCAGCTTGTCCATCTCGGCCGGCGACATGTCCTCGCCGAGCTTCAGGTTCACCTCGTCGAACCGTCTGAGAAGCCCCTTGGTGTGCGCCACCGCCTCTTCGACGTTCTCGATCACGTTCTTCTTGGGATCGAGCGTCGGCTCCTGCGGCAGGTAGCCGATGCGAATTCCGTCGGCCGCCTTGGCGTCCCCGAAGAAGTCCTTGTCGACGCCGGCCATGATGCGCAGGAGCGTCGACTTGCCGGCGCCGTTCGATCCGAGCACGCCGATCTTGGCGCCCGGGTAGAACGACAGATAGATGCCCTTGAGCACCTCCTTGTTCGGGGGGTGAACCCGCCGGAGGTTCTGCATCGTGTAGATGTATTGGTGCGCCATGGCGGCGGCAGTCTAGC
>CAYTTF010000359.1:0-5093 GCA_964440665.1 uncultured Myxococcales bacterium
GATCACCCGGTCGTCGCCGATGCCGGCGATCTTCTTCCACAGCGCCCGCGCTTCCCCGTCGGATTCGTGGACCGTGTAGATGAGGCGTTTGGGATCGATGCCGTAGGTCTTCACCATCAGCTCGTACGCGAACACGATCGCGTCGGGCTTGAAGTAGTCGCCGAACGAAAAGTTCCCCAGCATCTCGAAGAACGTGTGGTGGCGCGCCGTGCGCCCGACGTTGTCGAGGTCGTTGTGTTTGCCGCCCGCGCGGACGCACTTTTGCGAAGTGGTGGCCCGCGCGAAGGGCGGCTGCCGCTTGCCGGTGAAATAGTCCTTGAACTGGTTCATCCCCGCGTTGGTAAAGAGCAGGGTCGGGTCGTCGGCCGGCACCAGCAACGCGCTGGCGACCTCTTGGTGGCCTTGCTTGCGGAAATAGTCGAGGAACGCCCGGCGGACGGCATTCGATTCGATCGGGGCGGATGTCGACACAGACTTCGACAGGGAGTTCGAGACGGACATGGGGCCGTGAAGACTAATCGGGCTCGGCGTCGTCCTCAACCGCTGGTTGCGCTTCCGCGGTCGCGCCACGCCGCCGCGGGCCCGCCGGCGGCGCTGGCTCGAACGGCGTGCGACCCGGAATCTCCTGGGCGGCCCCGGTGGTGGGCGCGGCCCCGTCCAGGATCCAGCTGCGCGTCTCGGGAAGGACGCGCAGAAGCTCGCCTGCGGCGATGCGGCGTTTTCCGTCGGTGCTGGCCACCAGCCGCTGAAACACCACGCCCCGCAGGGCGGCGGCGAGTCGTGCGCGGATCTCGGCGCGTGCCTCCGGCGCCCAAAATCGGGTGAGCCGCCCGATCGCGCCGGCCACGCTTCCGGCCGCGATGCCGGCCAGCACCAGCTGCCCGGTCTCGGCGGCGGCGAGAGCCAGCTCGGCGGCCTCGAGATCGCCCAGGGGATCGACCGCCACCAGGTCGGCATCCTGCCGAGCCGCCGCGCGTAGCGCCGCCGCCGCGGTCGGCGCGTCCGTCCCCACCTCGCGCTGCACCACCGAGGTGCGGCGGTGCAGATACTCCGCGGGATCCTCGATGGACAATACCCGGCAGGTTCGTCGCGCCCCCACGTCGTCGATCATCGCCGACAGCGTGGTGGTCTTGCCGTTTCCCGCGGCGGCGGCGACCAGGAGCAAGCCGGCGCCGGCATCGGTGAGGTCGTGGATCTCGGCGGGAAGCCCGAGCGTGTCGAGCTTGGGAATCTCGGCTGGAATCAGGCGAAGCGACAGGCCGAGGCCGCCCCGCTGCTGGAAGATGTGAATGCGCTGTCGGCCGGCCGCCGTCGCGAACACCACCGTGACATCGCCGGCGCGTTCCAGCGCCTCCCGGCGGCGGTCGCTGAGCAGCGAGAGCGCCAGGCTCTGCAGGAAGTCACGCGAGAGCGCGGGCACGTCGGTGAACGTGCGCAGCTCGCCGGCGATGCGCAGGATGGGAGACTGCCCAGGCTTGAGATGGACGTCGGATGCCCCCAGGCGGCGGGCTGCCGCCAGCGCCCTGTCGAAGAAGGAATCCATTTCCGATGCTCTCGCCGAACCCAACGGCCTCACCCTCCAGAGTACCTGAGATGGGAGGATCTGGAACCCTCCTGGGGTTCCAGGGTAAGTTGTTCATCGTGCCCACCGAATCCGCCTCCGCCGGGCAGGAGATTCTGGTCGTCGATGCCGACGATCAGGTGGTGAAGGGCCTCGACCGGTTGCTGACGCGGGTGGGGCTAATCGTCACCGGCACGCACGATCCGATCCGCGCCCGCGATCAGATCCTCAACAAGTTTTTCGCGGTCGCCCTGGTAGACGCCGACACGCCCACGCCGGGCGGCGGGATCGAGCTGCTGCAGTTCGCGCGCGACAAGTCCCCGCTGACGTCCGTGGTGATCATGACCGCGCGCAAGTCGTACGAGACGGCGGTCAAGGCGTTCCGCGCGGGCGCGGCCGACGTGGTGCTCAAGGAGCCGGACGTGGTGCCGTACCTGCGCGAGCGGGTGCTGGAGGCGGCCGGCGACATCAAGGCGACCGCCGACCGAAACAGCCTCTTCGAGGAGGTTGCCGAGACGCACGAGGAGTTCTTGCGGCGGCTGCGCGATGTTTCGCACGAGCTGCTGGACCTGGAAGATCGCGTCACCGGGCGCACGGCCGATGATACGGCCGGCGGGGTGGGGACCGTCAGCGTGGTCTTGGTCGACGACGATCCGGACGCCCTCCCACCGATCGAGCGGGTGCTGCCCGCCGACCAGGGATGGCAGTTCCGCGTCGCCTTCACCGGTGGCGAAGCGCTGGATGTCGTGATGCAGGTGCGCCCGCAGATCGTGATGGTCAAGGAGGACCTTCCCGATCTCCCGGGGAGCATGGTGGTCAACACCGTGAAGGCCAGCGCCCCCGATGCGCTCACCCTCCTCTATAGCCCGCCCGGGAAGAGCGGCCGCGCGGGCGAGGTCAAACTGGTGGACGCCGGTCGGGTGATGAGCCTCATCGGCAGCTACACCGAGCCCTCGCAGCTGGTCGGGCCACTCAACGAAATTCGTGAGGCGCTCAAGCAGAAGACCCACGAGCGCCGCTACCTGCAAGCCTTCCGGCAGCGGCATTTCGAGTTCCTCCAGCGCTACAACGCCATCAAGCAGCGCCTCAAGGAAGAGCTGGACCGCCGCAAGAAGCCCCGCTAGCGAGAGGATCTTCTCCCAACGCAAAGGCCGCAGGTGGGCTTTGCCCACCGTAGGCCGGCCGATCGGAGGTCTGGAACCCTCTCAGGGTTCCAGTCAATCAATGACGCATATCCCGGGAAGATTTCGATAGAGTTGGGCCGCGTCGAGGCCGTAGCCGACCACGTAGGCATCCGGGGCGTCGAATCCGACGAAATCCAGCGGGGTGCCGGAGTGTCGATTTCGGTAGGACGGTTTGGCCAGGAGCACGCAGGTGTGCAGGCTGGCGGGGCCGCGCGCCCGCAGCAGGTCGAGGAGGTACCCGAGGGTGAGGCCGGTGTCGGCGATGTCCTCCACCAGCAGGACGTGCCGCCCCGCCACCGGCGCGCCGAGATCGCTGGTGATCTCCACGACGCCCGAGGAGACCGTGGCGTCCCCATAGCTGCGCACCCCGAGAAAGTCGCAGGTCAGGTCCCTTGGAATGGCCCGGACCAGGTCGGCCATGAACATGAAGGCGCCCCGCAGCACGCCGACCACCGTGAGGGCCCCGGCGGGCAGGCGGCTGTCGATTTCGGCGCCCAGCTCGGCCACCCGCCGCGCGATGGCGGCCGGGGAGATCAGCTCGCGCGGCGGCATGGTCCCAAGGTGCCCGACTGGAGGTCGTCTGTAAACCAGCCGATGGAACCTGCGGCCATGTGCGTTGTCTCATACGATCAAGTGGGGTTCCGCATGAAAAGGCATCTCTCTATCGTCGCGCTCGCCGGACTCGTCGGATTCACCTTGGTCGGGGCCTGCGCGGGCAAAAGCAAGAACGAGGTCGCGGTGGTTCCGCCCGGAACGCCGGTCGAGCAGATCGAGATGGATCCCATCAAGATCACCGCGGTGCGGGGGCCCGATGGCACGCACCTCGAGACCTACGACATCACCGAGCTGTTCGAGCAGGCCGGCGCGGCGCTCTCCGCCAAGCGCTACGACGACGCCGCCCGCGGCTACGACCGCCTGCTCAAGGAGTTCCCGGACACGCGCTTCACCAAGGCCGCGCTCTACAACGGCGGGCTGGCGTACCAGGGGAAGAAGGACTGGCAAACGGCGATCGCCCACTTTCAACGGCTGGAGAGTGAGTTCCGAGGCACCTCGGACGCCAAGGACGCCCTCTTTCAGATGGGCGCCTCCTACGCCGAGATGGGGAACTGGCCGACGTCCGCGACCATGTTCGCCGAGATCCTCGAACGCAAGGATCTGACGGCCGACGACAAGATCGAGGCCTTCGCGCGGCGGGGCTTCGCACAGTTCGAGCTCAAGGATCTCGACACCGCCGAGCGGACGTTCCAGTCGGCGATCTACTACTTCCACAGCATCGAGCACGACGAGCGGCTCGAGACCGACTTCTATCTCGGCCTGGTGAAATACCACCTCGGTCAAATCCCGCACGAGCGCTTCCGAGCCACGCCGCTCCGCCTTCCGGTCAAGCAGATGGCCGTCGACATGGAGGACAAGGCGCGCCTGCTGCTCGCGGCTCAACGCCTCTACATCGACGCGATCAAGCTGGGTAACCCGCAGTGGGCGTCGGCCTCCGGTTATCAGATCGGCTCGCTCTACGAGGAGTTCTACGACGCCTTCATCCATGCGCCGATCCCCGCCGAGCTGGAGGGGGACGGAAATCAGGAGAAGCGCGAGGTCTACTACGAGGAGCTGCGCAAGCGGATCCGGATCCTGCTCGAGAAATCGCTGCGCACGCACGAGCAGAACCTCCTCATGCTGGAGCGGCTCGGGGTGCAGAACGAGTGGCGGGACAAATCGAAGCTCTCGTTCGCCAAGCTGCAGAGGCTGCTCGACCCGAGCTACAAGTTCGAGTTCGCGGATCCGGCCGCCGCGGGGGCCGAAACGCCGACGCCGCCCCCGCCCCCGGCGCCCACACCACCCGCGGGCCGCTCCGGAGCGCCCGCCGACGAGCCCTCCGCGCGCGATCCGCGCGATCCGAAGGAGCGGCCGGTCGGTCCAGAGCGCCAGATTCTTTGAAGAATCCGGGGGACTAACGCGACGCGCCTTCGAGCTCCTGGCAAGAACCCGGCCAGGTTCATGATTGACGCTTGACACTCCGACGCGATCGAACTATACGTTCGCGCTCTGCGCGCCGGCCTGGGGATAGCTATGCCGATGCCGGAACAAAGTCAAACTAATCAGAATCATACGAAAATGCAGAGGGAGATAAACGCAAGGAAGGTCGACGGGCTCTGCCCGGCGAGATCCATTGCGGGAGGGTTTGGGAACCCTCCCAGGGTTCCCATGGCAAACGCGCAGGAGCTCGACGGCCTCAGGCCAGCGAGATCTATCGCGGGAGGGTTTGGGAACCCTCCCAGGGTTCTCACGAGAGCAAACCGGCGCTGGCGTAGCTCAATGGTAGAGCAGCTGATTTGTAATCAGCAGGTTGC
>CAYTTF010000360.1:0-5080 GCA_964440665.1 uncultured Myxococcales bacterium
TCTTCGTGACCGAGGACGGCAACGGCACGATCTGGCGGATCAGCCGTCGCTGAAGCCGAAACGTCCGCGAGACCGATCTCGCTGAATCCTCGTGCATGGCGGTCGGGGCTTTCACCGCCTCCTTGAGGAACTCCCGAACGGTCGCCTCGTCCACGGTCTTTCGGCGATAGGCCCGCACGGCACGGCGGCTCCCGATTGCTTGCCACCTCGAACAACTCCCTTGATCCGCCAGTCGGGCTCTCCGGTCCCTGGACGTTCCGGATCTTAGGGTTCTTCTGCCACCCGACGCTGATTAGGTAGCTTTCGATTTCGGCCACCTGCGACGCTGAGCTGGTCGATTCTGCGGATATCGCGCGTCGCGGCCCCCTCACCCGGCTTGGCAGGCGCCGTTCACGCAGACCGTTCCGGCAGAGCAACTGGCGTTGCTGGTGCAGCCCGCGCCGCTCGGCGGATAAGCGAGCGGCACGTAGACCGAGAAGTGCGACGCCAGCGTCGAGACGTGCGTAGCGTCGGCGATGTTCGTGGAGAGCTTCGTGAAGCTGCTGCTCCCCATCGGCGCCGTGGCGATGAAGACGCTGCTCACCGTGGCCCCGCTGGGGAGCTTGCTTGGATCGAACGGGATGGTGACGGTCACGCTGCTGGCGAAGGTCTGCCCCTCGGGACCGAAGAGGAACGGCGTGCCGACCACGATCGCGGTTGTCGTCCCGCCAGCCGGAACCATGAGCATCCCGGTCGACGGAACGGCACTCGCGTCACTCGTGACGGTGAGCGTGGTGGCCGCCGAGAGCGCACCGGCCGGTACGACCAGCGTCACGCCGTCGGCGGTGGTCACGGTCCCGCCGGTGGTGTCGACCAGCTGAGAGGTCGTCGCCGCCGCTCCGGCCGCGCCGTTGCCCGCCGCCCCGGAAGCGCCCGCGGCACCCAAGCCCCCCGCGCCGGTCGCAGACGAACCGCCCGTGCCGACGGCCGACGAGCCGCCCGTGCCTCCGCTGCCACTTCCACTGGAACAGGCCATCGCAAGACAGAAGACCCCGAGGCTGCCCAACGACTTTCGTGCGTTCATGGAGGCATCATACATGCGGCCGCAGCGGCGTCTGGATGATAGATAGGTGCGCTATGGTCAAGCCCGATGCCGACTTGGGACGACGCGCAGTATTTGAAGTTCGGGGGCGAGCGGACGCGGGCGGCGCGGGAGCTGCTGGCGCGCGTGCCGCTCGCGCAGGCGGAGCGGGTGGTGGATCTCGGTTGCGGCCCCGGGAACTCGACGGCGCTCCTTCGCGAGCGGTGGCCTACGGCGCGAATCTCGGGGGTCGACAACTCGCCCGAGATGCTGGTCCGGGCGCGTAAGGATCACCCTTCGATCGAATGGATCTGCGCCGACGCGGGAAGCTTCACGCCCGATCAGCCCGCCGATCTTCTCTTCGCCAATGCCGTCCTTCACTGGTTGCCCGATCATGCGGCATTGTTTCCGTTGCTCGTCGGGCGGGTTCGCCCGGGCGGCGTGCTCGCGGTGCAGATGCCCGACAACTTCGAGGAGCCGAGCCACCGCCTGATGCGCGCGACCCGGGCGAAGCTCACCCCCGGGCGCGACGAAGTGCGCACGGTGACGCCGGTCGCCGAGGCGGCCGTCTACTATGATCTCCTGGCGCCGCACGCGACGAGGGTCGACATTTGGCGGACGACTTATGAGCACGTGATGCTCGACGCGGACAGCATCGTCGAATGGGTCAAGGGAACGGGTCTCCGGCCCTTCCTCGACGATCTGGATGGGCCTGAACTGGATGCGTTTCTCCTCGAGTACCGGCGCGCCATCGACGCCGCGTATCCGCCGCGCTTTGACGAGAAACGGCTGTTTTCATTTCCTCGGCTGTTCGTAGTGGCTATTCGCTGACCGAAGGGCTGAAGGTGGCCCTCTCTGGCACGCGGTCAGCCAGCCGGTGCCGACGGTGGTCATCGCGAAGGCGGGACGTCGCCCGCGGCTCTCAGGTGGTCGGTTGCGGTCCGCCTCGCGGAAAGCGCCCCGGGCCACGCGCCCCGGCTGCAGAGCCTCCTGCGCATCGTCGCCGCGTTCATGTTCATCCTGGCCGGCGCCACCAAGCTGTTCGGGTTCCCAATCGCCGCGCTCCCGGGAGGCAAGACCGTCGCGCTCGGCTCGCAGCTCGCCGGGCTTCGGGTTGCGCCGCGTCAGGGTGCGCGAGGCGGGAAGCGCCGGCGTCCGAGCTCTCCGAGGCCGGCCGCGACGAGACACACCATGCCACCGACCGCGATTGGCGCGCGCCCACCCGCGAGGTCGGCGATTTGCCCGACGATGGGCCCACCGACGAGCGCCGCGCCGCCAATCAGCGCGGTCTGGAGCGCGAGCACGCGGCCGTGCATGTCTCGCCGGATGTCGATCTGCGCGATCGTGGTGGACGCAGTCATGTACACGATGCCCGTTGCGCCCACGAAAAACGCTACGAGCACGGCCGCGTGCACCGACGGCATGACGGACAAGAGCACCATGGCGCAGCCGAGCGCCAGCGCACCGATGACTACGTGCCGGAGCTCCACCAGCCGTTTGTGCGCCACCACGAGCGTGCCGACCACGGCGCCGGAGCTCATGATGGCGCAGAGCACGGCGAACGCGACCCCCGTGCCGTGGAGCGATCGGGTGACGAGCAGCGGCAGCGTCACGCGCAGGTTGAAGAAGAAGAGCCCGACGCAGGCGAACATCGCGAAGCTGATCCAGAGCCGCGGGACCGAGGCGACGTAGGCGAGCCCCTCGCGCACCTCGCGACCGGTCCGCGCTTTGGGCGGCTGCCGGAAGAGCTGGCCCTCGCGCATCATGACGAGACAGGCGATCACCGCGAGGTACGTGACCGCGTCGAGGGCGAAGCACCAGCCGAAGCCGACGGTCGCGACCAGCAGGCCCGCCAGCGCCGGACCCAAAACCTGCGACAAGGCGACGATCGTGCTGTAGAGGACGACCGCGTTCGGCAAGTCGTCCTTCGACACCATCTCTGGGACGAAGGAGCGCCGGAGGGGGTTGTCGAAGGCCAAGAGCACGCCGCCCGCGAGGGCGAGCGCATAGAGCACGATGAGCGACGGATGGGGCAGGAACGCGAGGACGGCGAGCGTCGCGGACTGAGCCATTTCGAGGCTCTGTGTCACGAGCAGCGCTCGACGCTTGTCCGTCCGGTCAGCCACCGCGCCGGCCCACGCCGAGAGCGCGACCAGCGGCCCGAACTGGCAGGCGGCGAGCACGCCGACGGCGAGGCCGCCGTGTCCAAGCTTGAGCACGAACAGGATCAGCGCGACGTTCGTCAGCTGGTTGCCCGTATTCGAGATCAGCTGGCCGATGAAGAAGAGCCGGAAGTTGTAGGTCGCGAGCGACTGGAACGTCTTGCCGAGGGCGGCCCGCGCGCGACCGCGGGCGGAGGAGGAGGCGGAGGTGGACGGAAGCGGGGTCGACGTGGACATGAGCGGCGGTGGACTAGGACTCGAGACGGCCGGCGTCGGCGAGGCGCTCGAGGAGCTCGATCGACTTTCCGAGGGCGGCGCGCTCGCGCGGCGAGACGACACTCTCGATGGCTCGGGCGAGCCACGCGTCGCGCGACGCGATCGCCGACTCGAACAGGCGATTGCCGGTCGGCGTGACGCTGATGACGCTCTTGCGGCCGTCGGCCGGGTCGGCCTCCGAGCGGACGAGCCCTGTGCGCTTCAACGCCGCGAGCGTCTGCGTGATCGCCTGATGCGTGACGTGCTCGGCCGCGGCCAACCCGGACGCCGTGGTAGGCCCGTCGTCGCGGAGCCGTTTGATCACGGCGACGTGCGCGATCGGCAGCGCGACGCTGGCCCAAGCCGCCTCGCGGAAGCGCGCGCGCAAGCGCTTGATCGCGACGGCAAGCCGGACCGCCAGCGGCTCGGCGGCGGCAGGTCGAGCTGGGTTCGCGGCCATGCATCAGCATGATTTATACAAGCTACTTGCGCAAGTGGATTGCGTACTTCAGACTCGGCGCATGCCCGACCAATCCGACCGCGCCGCGTTGCTCGTGATGGACGTCCAGCCTGGGATTATCGACCGCACACCGGACCCCGCCGCCTACCTCGCGCGCGTCACCGAGGCGGTGCGCGCGGCTCGCGCCCAAGCCGTTCCGGTGATCCACGTGGTCGTCGGCTTCCGCCCCGGCATGCCCGAGGTGAGCATGCGCAACCAGGCCTTCAGCGGCGCCAAGCAGCAGCGCCCCGCCTACCTCTCCGACCCGCGACCCGCGATCACCCCGGAAGGCAGCGACGTGGTCGTGACCAAGCGCCGCGTGAGCGCGTTCACGGGCAGCGATCTCGAGGTCGTCTTGCGCGCCAGCGAGACCGACCACCTCGTGCTGTGCGGCATCGCGACGAGCGGCGTCG
The DNA here is from genome assembly GCA_964440665.1 of uncultured Myxococcales bacterium. Classification (GTDB taxonomy): domain Bacteria; phylum Myxococcota_A; class Polyangia; order Fen-1088; family Fen-1088; genus JADGRB01. Next base: position 4,390 of record CAYTTF010000360.1, read on the forward strand.
TCCTCTCCACTCTGCGTGAGGCCGCGGACAAGGATTACCGGTGCACGGTGCTCGCCGACCTCTGCGCGGATACGGACGCCGAGGTGCACGCCGTACTCACGGGCAAGGTGTTTCCGCGACAAGCGCGCGTCATGAACGCGGCGGATTGGGTGGCTGCTCTCGGGTAGATCTCCTCGGGCCAAGTCTGGAACATCGCGCGCGAGGCCCAGCGCACCAACGCGAAGGCTGTCACCATCCTGTCAGCGGACTTCGACACCCTATCGGGCAGCGAACAATAAGATGTTCAGGCCAAGACCGGTGTGACGGTGCGCCGATCAGCAATCGACGTCGAAGCGGACCTTCTCGCCAGGGAGTTGATATTCCAGGGGATGGCGCCGGAACGAACCGGTCGCGATCTACGCCGCTCTGCCGTATCGCTCGTGGACGTGCTGGAAGATGACGCCGGCTTTGCTCTTGAACACGTCCGGCGTATTAGGCGCGGGGGACGCCCTTCCGGCGGAGGAGTCCAGAACAGCGGAACGGATGGCCGCGCGCGCTCAGCGCTGGTCCGCCGGATCCCAGCCGGTGACCAGCCCCTCTTCCAGCGCGTCGAGGTCGGCCATCGCCTGGTCGTCGAGGGTGAAGTCGAAGATTCGCGCGTTCTCGGCGATGCGCGACGGTCTGGTCGACTTCGGCAGGACGACGTTCCCGT
>CAYTTF010000361.1:0-5064 GCA_964440665.1 uncultured Myxococcales bacterium
GGCGGGGACGGCGTACCAGGGCGCGGCGTCGGTGCTGGTGACGCTCAAGCACTCTTGATAGGCCTTCATGTAGTGCTTCCAGTATTTCCGCTCCTCGATGTCGGCCTGGCTGAACTTCCAGCGCCTATCGGGATCGTCGATCCGTTCCAGGAAGCGCTTTCGCTGCTCGTCCTTCGACAGGTGCAGAAAAATCTTCACGATCCGCGTCCCGTTGCGATGCAGATGACTCTCCAGATCGCAGATCGATTTGAAGCGGGCCTGCCAGATATCGCCTCTGTCCAAATGCTCGTCCGGCAGACCTTCGGCGTGGAGAATCTCCGGGTGCACGCGGGCGATCAGCACCTCCTCGTAGTACGAACGGTTGAAGATACCGATCCGGCCGCGTTCCGGGAGTGAGCGGGTGGTGCGCCAGAGGAAATCGTGCTCCAGCTCCTCGGCGCTGGGGTGCTTGAAGCTGAAGACCTGACAGCCTTGGGGATTGACGCCGGACATGACGTGCCGGATTGCCCCGTCTTTCCCCGCAGCGTCCATCGCTTGAAAGATCACGAGAAGCGCGAACTGGTCGGACGCGTACAGCAAGCGCTGTCGCTTGCTCAATTGGGCGATGTGGTCGGCGAGGAGTCGGTGGTAGTGCAGCTTCGAGCGATAGAGGGGCGCGACCTTGGTCGGCCAGTGCTTGAGCTTCACCGCGTGTCCTTCGCGAATGCGAAAATCTTCGGGAACGTGCTTCATCGCCATCCTCTTGCTTTCGGCCTCGGCGCCCCCATGGTCCAGATGAATGGGTCGCGCGTGGGCGCGGCAACCAGCAATCCAACCAACCCACCAGAAATCAGAGGTCCATCATGTCTCAGGTAGGTTCCCAGAGTCCCTCCAATTCTGCTCCTTCCAAGCGCCCAAACGGGGCGCGTGCGACCGCCGCGGATTCGCCACGCACAGCCGCGCCGTCCATCTCCACGGAGGCCATCGCCAAACGGGCGTACCAAAAGTTCATCGCCCGGGGCAGTGCCCACGGTTCAGCCGAGGAGGACTGGGTGGCGGCCGAGCGGGAGCTGACGGCCGAAGCGCGCGGCGAGTAGGTCTGGCGGGGCGGCCACGGCGCCGTCACGCCCGGTCAACCGAAGGTCGCGGGCTGGCCGGTCGCTTCGATGACCGACATCCAGAGATCCTCCCCGACGTCGACCTGCTTCCGGAATCGGGTCGCGAGCGGAAACGGAACATGCACGAACCGGCCGTGCCAGCGCCCTACCAGCATCTCCGTGTTGCCCGCCAGCGCGGCGTGCACGGCATTGCGCGCCATGTTCCAGCAGTACACGCTGTCCGAGGGCGAGGCGGGGACGCTGCGGATCTGATAGCTCGGATCGATGTACTTGAGCGTGATCTCGGTGCCGCGTGTCGCGAAGTGCCGCACGATCCGGTCGCGCAAGACGAGGCCGATGTCCTTGAGCCGCGCGTTGCCGCTGGCGTCGGCGGTGGGCCCACCGCCGCCGGTGATCTCGGCCGCGTCTTTGCACAGCTCCTGACCCGCGCCCTCGGCGACCACGATGACGGCGTGCGCCCGTTCTGCCAGCCGCCGTTCCAGGTGGTGCAGGAATCCCACCTCGCCGTCGAGATTCAGCGGGACCTCGGGGATGAGCACGAAGTTCGCGTCGGTGCAGGCCAACGCGGCATGGCAGGCGATGAATCCCGAGTGCCGTCCCATCAGCTTCACCAACCCGATGCCGTTGCGCGCGCCGGTCGCTTCGACGTGGGCGCTGCGGATGGCGTCGGCGGCGGCCGCCGCGGCGCTCTCGAAACCAAAGCTACGGTCGATGAAGTGGATGTCGTTGTCGATCGTCTTCGGGATCCCGACCACCGAGATGGCGAGGTGCCGCCGTTCGACCTCCTCCACGATCTTGGTCGCGCCCCGCAAGGTTCCATCCCCGCCGATGACGAACAGGGCGGAGATGCCGAGCGCCTCCAGACGGTCGACCATCTGGCCGGGATCCTGTCCGCCGCGGGAGGTCCCCAGGATGGTGCCGCCTTGTTGGTGGATCGACGCGACCATCTCCGGTCGCAGCACGATCGGCTCGTGACCGAGCTTGTCGACGAGGCCCTCGAAGCCGTAACGAAATCCGAAGATCGTCTGCACGCCGTAGGCGTGGGTCAGCTCGAGGACCAGGCCGCGGATGACGTTGTTGATCCCCGGACACAGCCCACCGCAGGTCACGATGCCGACCCGCAGCTTGGTCGGATCGAAGAAGATCCGATCGCGCGGTCCCGCCAGCTCGAATGTGGGCGGATCGGGCGGATCGGGCTCGGCGAAAGCGCCGGCGCGGGGCGCGACCACCCGGGAGTAACGATCGTCCAGCAGCACGCGGTCGGCTTCGCCGACGTGGTGCAGCGCCCGCTGGCCCAGCCGTCCGACCAGTGGCGACTGGTACCGGCAGGGACCGAGAACCTTGATCTCGAGATCGGCGCCTTCGACCCGCTCGGTCCGCTCGGGAATGGTCAGGTTTTCGGCCCGCCACTCGATCTCGGGGGGCGAGCCCGACTGCGATACGGTCACCACGGTTCGCGCTCAGACTAGCGGTGAATTGGTTTCAGCGAGATGTCGCCGCGGCCGAGCTGGCGTAAACAACGACGGCGATTCCATCTTCAAAGCTCGAAGCCCAAACCCGGGCGCGGGCGGCAGCTCACAGCTGCGAGCCTGCCAGGCTCGCGAACCAATCACCCACCCGATCGAGCAGTGGCCGGTGACGCCAGTCCTTCAGGGTTATCGCCCGCGATCGCTGGCGGTCCTTCTCGAAGGCGCGCCGTTCCTGCAGCGCCAACCCGCGATCGAGGACGTTCAGGTTGGCCTCGGCGTTCAACCGGAAGGAGCGGCTGTCGAAGTTGGTCGAGCCGACCGAGACCCACCGATCGTCGACGACCATGACCTTGCAGTGAAACATGGTGGGCTGGAATTCGTAAATGGCGATCCCGGCCTCGAGCAGCGGCGCCCACTTGCCGCGGGACGCGGCGCGAGCGACCTCGCTGTCGATCTTGGATCCTGGCACGACGATCTGAATGTCGACGCCCCGCCGGCGCGCCTCGATCAGAGTGCGCACCGACAGATCGTCGGGAATGAAATATGAATTGGACAGCAAGATGCTGTGCCGGGCCGCGGCGATCGAGAGCAGGTACATCAGCCGGATGCTCTCGGTCCCGTCGTCGGCGGCGCTTCGCACCATCTGCGCCGGCATCTCCCCGGTCCGCGCGAGCTCGGGGAAATACGTCGCCCCCTGCAACAGCACCCCGTGCGTGGCCAGCCAGTGTTCGACGAAGGTGGCCTGCATCTGGGCCACCACCGGGCCGGTGACCCGAAAATGGGTGTCGCGCCAGTGATCGGGGCTGTCGGCGTCGCCGTCCCACTTGTCGGCGATCCCGACGCCACCCGTGAATCCGACGCGGCCGTCGATGACCAGCAGCTTGCGGTGGGTGCGGTTGTTGATGCTGTCCAGGTTGTACCAGCGGAGCGAATGGTACTTCTCGACCTCGACGCCGGCTTCCCGCAGCTCGGCAAGCTGCTTGGCGTCTATCTTCCCCGAGCCGACGGCGTCGATGATGAGCTGAATCGGGATGTGGGCGTGGGCCCGTTCCACCAGCGCATCGGTAAAGGCGGCACCGACCGCGCCCGACCAGTAGATGTAGGTCTCGAAGGTGATGCTCTTTCGCGCCCCCCGGATGTCGTTCAGCATGGCGGCGAAGATCTGGCGCCCGTTGTAGAGCGGCTTGACCTCGTTTCCGGCGACCAGCGACGGTCCGAACAGCTCGCCCATCGCGCGATAGAACTCCGGATCGTCGACGCCGTAGAGAGACGAGATCGGCTTGTCGATCTTGTGCTCCCCCGACATCAGGTTGACGCCGATGAAGCCCACCAGCGCCGTCGCCGCCGCCGAGACGAAGGCGGTGCGCTTCCACGTTCCGCCCGAGCTCGTCTTCACGTCTTCGATCCCCCGGCGCGCAAGGTAGATCCCGATCCCGCCAAAGCAATGGGCGCTGCTGGCCTACGCCGCGCGGGCGGCGGCGGGGCCGCTCAGGTCGATTCGTCGTTTCGAAACCAATGCGCGGTTGCGAAATCAGGATGCCGGATGAATTCGACTAACCACAGCGGCTCTCAACTACGGCAAGTCAAGGGCCCGGCCGACAAACGTCAGAGAACCTTCAGGTCGGCCTGGAGCTGCGCCAGGTCGAAGCCTTCGAGCGATTTTCCGCCCTTGAGCATCTCGGGAGAGAGAATCGCCCAGGCCTCGTCGCAGTAGGTCTTGTAGAACTGCTGCGTCATCTGTTGGATCCGGCCCCAGGTCACACACTCGAGGTTCGTGCGGTGCGCGACCAGCGGGATGTAGTGACCCTCCGTCGGCGGCGGGCCCGGCACCACGCTCCAGGGCTTGCCCGCGTTGAATTGATCCATGGCCGAATTCGGGAACTTGATCCCGATACCGACGACGCCGAACAGATAGAGCGCATCCAGGAGCTGGTCGATGTTGCCCAGCTCCAGGGAGACGTAAGCGCCGATCTTGTGTCGCTTGCCGGCGGCGTCGATCAAACCGGTCTTGCGCCGGTAGCTGAGCGCGTCGCGCGTGTTGGTGCCGCGGTCGGTGGGGTTGTCGCCGTGCTCGTCGAGCGGGGCCCTGGGGTCGTAGCCGGTGACCGCGCTGTAGTCCTCGAGGGCGCTGTTGCCGGTGAACTTGGCCGGGTTGCCGCCTTCCAGCGTCCACAACATCGTTTCGTGATCTCCGCCGGCGAAGACGCAATCGCCGGCGCCGCCGAAACCCGCGGAGACGGAGCTGTCGGGGCCGTTGCCGAGCATCTGCCACGCGTTCGCGCCGACGAGCTTCTCGTGGCCGAAGTACTTCGGGTGTGAAGGCAACGCTTCTGCGGTTCGGTACTGCGTAAACAGAAGGTCGCGCTTGTCGTAGGTGGCGGGACTCTTTCCGAGCCGCAACTTCGCGCGTTTGATTGCCGATCGTTTGAGCATCGCAAGAATCTCCGGCGGTGTGAGCGGCTGTATCAAGTGCGCGGCGTGGGTGTCAAGGAACAAAA
>CAYTTF010000362.1:0-5027 GCA_964440665.1 uncultured Myxococcales bacterium
ACCCCTGGATCAACTACCTGGGGTCGGAGAACTTCTTCGCGCTGGTCTCGCATCGGGCGGGCGGTTACTGCTTTTATCGGGATGCCCGCCTGCGGCGGCTCATGCGCTATCGCTACAACAACGTCCCCACCGACGTGGGCGGCCGATACTTCTACATCAACGACGGCGGCGAGGTCTGGAACCCCAGCTTCGCGCCGACCAACACCGCGCTGGACGCTTTCGAGTGCCGGCACGGTCTCGGCTACACGCGCATCACCGGCGAGCGCAAGGGCGTGCGCGCGTCGCTCCTCATGCTGGTTCCGACCGGGCACACCGCCGAGGTTCACGAGCTGCGGATCAAGAACAACACCGCGGCGCCCAAGAACCTGAAGGTCTTCTCGTTCATCGAGTGGTGTCTCTGGAACGCCTACGACGACATGACCAACTACCAGCGCAACTTCTCGACCGGCGAGGTCGAGGTCGAAGGCGGCGGCAGCACCCTGTACCACAAGACCGAGTACCGCGAGCGCCGCGATCACTTCGCGTTTTATCACGTGAACGCCAAGGTGGCCGGCTTCGACACCGACCGCGAGACCTTCTTCGGGCTCTACAACGACTGGAGCGCGCCGCAGGTGGCGGGCAAGGGTGAGTCGTCGGGCTCGGTCGCCAGCGGCTGGGCGCCGATCGCGTCGCACGGCCTCGACGTCGCGCTCGCGCCCGGCGAGGAGAAGACCTTCGTCTTCACGCTCGGCTACGTCGAGAATCCGCGGGAAGACAAATGGGAGAAGCCCGGCGTCATCAACAAGACCCGCGCCCACGACCTGATCCAGAAGTTCTCGCAGCCGGAGCAGGTGGCGGCGGCGATGAAGGGTCTCGCGGACCATTGGTCGAATCTGCTCTCCAACTACGCCGTTGAATCAACGGACGAGAAGCTGAACCGGACGGTCAACATCTGGAATCCCTACCAGTGCATGGTCACCTTCAACATGTCGCGCAGCGCCTCGTACTTCGAGACGGGGATCGGGCGCGGGATGGGGTTCCGCGACTCGAACCAGGATCTGCTGGGCTTCGTGCACCTGGTGCCGGAGCGCGCGCGCGAGCGGATCATCGACATCGCGTCGACGCAGTTCCCCGACGGCAGTGCCTACCACCAGTACCAGCCGCTCACCAAGCGCGGCAACAACGACGTGGGCAGCGGCTTCAACGACGATCCGCTGTGGCTGATCTTCGGGGTCGCGGCCTACATCCGCGAGACCGGCGACTACGGGATCCTCGACGAGCAGGTGCCCTACGACAACGACCCGAAGAGCGCGACGACGCTGTTCGAGCACCTCAAGCGCTCGTTCAATCACGTGCTCAACAACCTGGGGCCGCACGGGCTGCCGCTCATCGGGCGCGCCGACTGGAACGACTGCCTCAACCTGAACTGCTTTTCCGAGACGCCCGACGAGTCGTTCCAGACCACCGGCAACAAGACCGGCCGGACGGCGGAGTCGGTCTTCATCGCCGGCATGTTCGTCGGCGTGGCGCCGGACTATGCCTACCTGGCGGAAAGGCGCGGCCTGGCCGACGACGCCAAGAAGGCGCGCGCCGAGGCGTCGAAGATGACCGACGTGGTCCTCAAGCACGGCTGGGACGGCGAGTGGTTCCTGCGCGCCTACGACTTCTTCGGCAAGAAGGTCGGCACCAAGGAGACGAAAGAGGCGCAGATCTTCATCGAGCCGCAGGGCTTCTGCGTGATGGCGGGCATCGGGGTCGAGGGCGGCCAGGCGAAAAAGGCGCTCGACTCGGTCAAGGAGCGGCTCGACACCAAGTACGGCATCGTCCTCAACAGTCCGCCCTACACCGAATACCACGTCGAGCTAGGCGAGATCTCGTCGTACCCGCCCGGCTACAAGGAGAACGCCGGCATCTTCTGCCACAACAACCCGTGGATCATCATCGCGGAAACGATGATCGGCCGCGGCGATCGCGCGTTCGAATACTGGAAGAAGATCGCGCCCGCGTATCTGGAGGAGCAGAGCGAGATCCACCGCCTCGAGCCCTACGTTTACGCGCAGATGATCGCGGGCAAGGATGCCGTTCGCCACGGGGAGGCCAAGAACTCCTGGCTCACCGGCACGGCGGCCTGGAACTTCGTCGCGATTTCGCAGTATCTGCTGGGCGTGCGCCCCGACTTCGACGGCCTGCGCATCCACCCCTGCCTGGGCAGCGAGATCGGCAAGTTCACCGTGACCCGCAAGTGCCGCGGCGCCGAGTACCGCATCCACGTCAAGAACAGCGGCAAGAGTGGATTGTCGGGGGCGCCCAAGCTCACCGTCGACGGCAAGGCCGTCAGCGGCGACCTGGTCCCCTACGCCAAGCCGGGCTCGACCGTCATCATCGACTGCGAAGTCTGATCTCGGCGAGGCGATCGCCGGTCAGACCCTGAGTCGGTCGCGCGATCGGCACTACCCTCAACGGGTGCGGCCTTCGAAACCGCCGACAATGTCGTCGGGCAGGGCCGAGCATCAAAGTCCTCGGGCATGGTGAGCTTTCCTCGATCGGCGCCGAATATGGGCGCCGGTCGGCGTACTTCGTGGGGTACTAAGCGAGCTACCGGTTCGCCGGCCCGCGCGATGAGCACTTCTTGGCCTCGCTCGACGTCGGCCAGCAGGCGATAGAAGTGTGTCTTGGCTTCGTGAACGTTGACGGACCTTCACGACGATCAGTGCGGACTAACATGTGGACCTAATGCCAGCCGGCCGGGCGGCTTGGGGCATCGACGCGGAGATGCAGGAACCGAAGCCCGCGCGGTCATGGCCTCCAAAAAGAAAAGGCCACCCGCGGGTTCCCGCAGGTGGCCTGAATCAGCCAAGAACGCTGGCCGCTCTATTACTGGGTCAGCAGCGTGAGGTTGCTGACGCAGAAGTTGTAGGGCACGGTGGCGCTGGTGTTGGTGAACACCTGGAACTGAATCGCGGAGACCATCGTCGCGTCGAAAGCCGGGGCGGTAACCGGCGGCGTCTGGCCGGCCAGGTACATCGGACCGCCCACGTCGGCCCAGTGGATCTCGACGTGGTCCTTGTCGGTGAGCGGCGAGGAGGCCATGGTCGCGCCATCCCAATAGGGGCTGTCGGTACCGTGCTCGTTGTTGAAGGGGAAGTTGACGCGCATCTTGCCGGCAGGAATGACGGTTCCGGTGAAGTCGAAGCCGATGCCCTTGTACTTCGTCAGGTCGTAGAACCCCTTTGCGACGCCCGAGTCGCCGCCCAGGTTGTTGAGGTCGAGGCCGATTCCGGCGCCCCACAGGTGGGAGTAGTCGGCCGCTGTCCCGCCTACGGCCATGAGGACCTTCGCGGCCGTGCCGTTCGTGCACATCGCGCCGGAGGCGTCGGGCGCAAAAGGCATCCCGGGGGTCGGCATCGCGATCTGCGAACACTGGTCCACCGTAAACATGCCCTTGCTGCAGTCGCTGTCCGCGAAGTCGACGCTGGTCGTGTTTGCGCCGGGTCCGGCGCCGTCGCCGTAGGAGTACCAGGCGCCGACCACGCCGCTGTTGGTGCGATCGTCGACGAAGCCGGTCGTGGTCGGCATGAGCGCCTGACCGACGAAGCCCGTGCCACCTTCAGCCGCGGGGCCCTTGCTGCTACTACAGGCGCCGGCACAAAGCGCGGCTACGCCGACGAGGAATAGGATCGACTGGTTTGAAAATTTGCTCATGGGCTAGGCCTCTGTGGTGTGTGGAAAATTCTGGGGTCCGGGATGGCGCGGGCAAACCGAACCACCTCCGGTGTAGAGTCGTGTAGTATCTTGTGCGAACCTTGTATCGTCAAGACTGAGATGGATCCCGGGAAGTCACCGGTTTTTCAAGTATTTCTGGAGGCGCCCGGATCCTGGGCTCGCTCGCGGAACGTCCCAGCTCCATTCACCACCTAGCCTAGGAGTCCGCTCATGTTTCGCGCCACCGCCGTCGTTTCGTTGACGATAGGGCTCAGTCTGGCCGGTTGTGCGAGCCCCGCGCCGACCTCCACCGGTACGGGCGGGAGCAGCGGCGGGACGGGGATCGTCATGAAGGATCCCTCGAACTATCCCCAGAACACGGCGGGCGCCGCGTTCCCGTATCCGCAGGGGCACGCGTCGACCACCTGCAACTTTCCCATCTACAGCACCGACGACGTGGCCACGGCGTACACGAAATGGAAGGCAAAGTTCTTCGACGGGACCAAGGTCGTCCGGCCCGACAACGGCAACGACACCGTCTCCGAGGGGATCGGCTACGGGATGCTCATCGCCGTCTTCATGAACGACCAGCCGATGTTCAACTCGCTCTGGACGTTCGCGAAGTCGAAGCTCGACGCGAATGGCCTCATGAACTGGTGTGTCGCGAGCGGGCAGGCGAACAGCTGCAGCGGGTCGGGGTCCGCCACCGACGGTGACGAAGACATGGCGTACGCGCTGCTCATGGCCAGCAAGCAGTGGAGCGGGGGAACCTACGCCGGGGACGCGAGCACGTTGATCGGAAACATCCTGAGCCACGAGGTGGACGGATCGAACGTGCTCAAGCCGGGCGACAACTTCGGCGGCGCCAGCGAGATGGACCCGTCGTATCTGGCGCCCTCCTACTATCGGGCCTTCGCGGCCGCGAGCGGAAACACCAAATGGATGACCGTGCTGGAGGAGAGCTACACCATCCTGGCGGCCGCTTCCGGCCAGTATGGCCTGGTCCCGAACTGGTCCACCTCGAGCGGGGCGGGGCTGACCGGCACGCACGGCAGCACCGGACCCGACTTCGGGTACGACGCGTGCCGAACGCCTTTCCGGATCGGCATCGATTACTGCATCAACGGCGAGAAACGGGCCCAGACCTACGCCGGCCTCATTGGCGGCTTCTATGCGTCCAAGGCGACCGCGACCTCGGTGGGCTCGATATACGACGGCTACACCCCGACCGGCACCGCGCTCGACAGCAATCCGGCCGGAATGGCCTTCACCGGCCCGGGTGGCGTCGCCGCGATGGCGGCGGGCCTCGACCCCTTCCGAGACGTCGTCTACACCACCCTCCGGGC
>CAYTTF010000363.1:0-5003 GCA_964440665.1 uncultured Myxococcales bacterium
CGTTGAAGGTGAGCTGGCGCTGCGGGACGAGACCGCGCAGGAGGGCGAGCACGCTGCGGGCGTTGGCGTTGGTGTTGGTGTCTTTGTGGTGCATGTCTCCCTCCTTTCTCTTGATTAGTGACTTGTCGTTATGGAGCTTCGTCTTCTCCGTGGCGTGGTCCGTGGGCGTCGTAGCCGTGTTTGCGGACGATCCGCTCGAACGCTTTGCTCAGGTCGTCGACGGCCTCTGCTGGCATATCGCGGTACTTGCTGCGCAGGTAGGGCTGGAAGCTCGGCAGGTCGTCGGGGACGGCGTAGTCGGCGAGGGCGAAGACGTCGGCGAGGCTGAGGCCGAGCGCTTCGGCGATGCGGCTCAGCTTGTCGGGCCGGGGTGCGGCGAACGCGCCTTGCTCGATGCGGACGATCGTCGCGTCGTTCATGTCGGCCTGTTCGGCAGACCTCGGGTGATCAACGTCCAGCAAGCATCACGTCCCTCCGAATGACGAAGCGACCACCGGCTCGACGCAGACGATCTCGACACGTACTGGGTCAGGTCCGACTCGACTCCGAGAGCAATCCGTCAGCCGCCGTACTGGGCGGCGTTGTAGCCGACGCAGGAGGCGAGCGAGAGGACGATCGCCGGTGAGGGACGCACGCCCTTCGAGGCGACCGTCTCGTACACGGGTAGCCAGCGAGCGCCGGTTCGGCGGAACCAGACGATGCCGGAGGTGCTCGGGAACGCGATCCGTGCTGCGGCGGCGGACGCATCGTGCCGGGAGATGCAAACCTGCTCGAGCCGCGACGTCGGCGCCCACCGAGACGTCAGCGCTGCGACGCGGAACGTCTTCACGAGACGGACAGTCTCGGCGGCGGTCGCATGGCGTGCGTGCAATGCCGCCGACGGCGGGCACGTCAGCCCGAGCAGATCGCGGACGACCGCCGCCGGGACGAACGCACACGCCCCGTCACCACGCTCCTTCAGCAGCCCGAAGTCATACACGTACTTCCACATCGAGCCGACACGCCTCCGCAGCACAACCCCGGTCTCCGGATTGCCGGCGAAGTAGCGGAGGCTGGCATAGCGCGGATCCACCGTCGAGATACGCGCGAACGAGAAGCCGTACAGTCCGCCGTCGCGAACAAGCGCCGCCTTCAAGCTGTGCAGCTCGGCCGGCGTCGGAGCCCGCAGCGCCGCCGCGCCGGGCACGACGACCGCGCCCACCGCAAGAGCCGCAAGCGCGACTGCGAGACGCGGCACCCTTGTCACTTCTTGCCGCCGGACGCATGCGCCGCCGCAGGAACTCCAGGCGGGATCAAACGAACGGCGCCGAGGAGATCGCTGCGGAGCGGGTCGACGCGGACGAAGTCCGGAACATCGGGAGCGAGCCAGGTGTGGGGCGCGTTGATGAACTTCCCGAACTTCCCACCGCCGACGTAGATCCCAACGTGCTGGGGATCCGTCTCCCCCGTCTTCGGCTCGAAGAAGACCAGGTCGCCGGGTTCGAGCTGCGACCGGGAGACCTTCGTGCCCATCGAGAACTGGCCGCCGTCGCCGCTGTAGTGCGGAAGGTTCACGATCCCCGCGTAGGCGTACATCACCAGACCGGAGCAGTCGAATCCCCAGTGACTCGACGCATAGGTCGCGTAGGCGCCGCCATCGCCTTTCGAAGGCCCCTGCTGGTCACCGCCGGAGTAGACGTAGCGGATGCCAAGGGCGTTCAAGGCACGCGCGACGACAGCGACGCGCTTCGTGGCCGCGGCCCTCGACATCGTGCCGTCCTTCACATCCTTCGCGAGCGTGTTGATCGTCGTCCTCAGCGTCTGCGACGCCACGGCAGAGCTGTAGCGCTGGGGCTGCAGGTTCACGTCGCGCATCGTGAGGAAATGCCGGGTCGGAACGGTCACCTTCCCCGCCGGCCCCTGCACGATGATCGTCACGCCCTTCTGGGTCACGTTCGGGAGACGGCCTGGATGCGTGACGGGCGCCTTCAGGGTCGGCTTCGCCGGAAGGCCCGGTGTCGAGCGACCGCCAGGATCGGAAATACGCTCCAGCGTCCGAACGACGCCTGCCGTTAGGTATTCGGCTCCGTGCGTGAGTCCGCCGAAGAGTCCCGGCTCGGTTGGGGCTGCGAGTTGGGCGTCCGCGAGGGTAGCGCGGAGCCGTGCGGCGGCGGCGTCGAGGCTGGCTCGGGCGCTCGCGACAATCGATTCGGCCTGAGCGCGGGCGGGGTCGCCGGGATCGTTGCTCTCGAGCGACGGTGGATCCGCGGCGGCATTGCCGGTCGTGGCCGCTTGCGCGGATGCCTCGGCTGCCGCAGCGTGTTGGCGCTCGCGCCAGGCTGCCGAGGCGCTTTCGGCGTCCTGATGGGCTGTGATCGCTCGGCCAGCGTCTTGCTGGGCCCATTCCAGCGCTTGCGCGTACCCGAGCAGGCCGGTGGAAGCGGCGGAGAACCCGGTGGCCGCGTCGAAGTAGCGGGCGGGCTGCAACTTGACGGCGCGCCGGAAGGCGTTAGCGGCCAGCCCTTTCCAGCCGTCGGCGTCGATCGCGCCCAGCTCGCCTGCCGTATTGCCCAGGCTGCCTCCCAGCACGCCCAGCCGGCCGGCGAGCCAGCGCAGCTCAACGGGGTCGCCCGGGATCACGTCGACGGGCCGCGCTCCGGGAAAGAAACTCGTCATCGGCAGACGGCTCTCACGATCGCAGTCTCGGTCTGCCGGAAGCCGTCACCGTTGATACACGAGAGCCCGTCTGACCAGGTGCCCGAACGCGAGCGCCGCCCCAATGCAGCGCGCAACAGCGCCCACATCGCCGGCTCGGCCCCGATCAACACGGGCTATCTCTTCCCACCCAGCAATCTCTTACGCCTCCGAGATAAGCCAACCGAGCTCTCGCGGTGGGTTGGAAAGCTGTCTCAGGAGGTGCATTCGTGTTGTGGGTTGCACAACATGCTCTAGTGACAGTTGCGGTGTGACGGCGGAGCAAGCACACATCCGAACATGTGATCCCGGCGCGAACTGTCACCTGCTGGAAGCAGCCCTCATTGGCCATGCCCGGGGGGCCAGGCCCGGCTCCCAGGCTCCCGAGCCGCGCCCGCGAATGCCAGATGTGGTCATGGGCGCCTAACTGGTGCCGCGGTCTGGCCGACGAGCGAGCACGGCATAGAGTGCGCAGCCCGACGTTGTGCAGGTCGGCGGAGTCCATGGGATACGACGAGACGAAGGCAGAGGCGAAACGCCAGGAGCTGAGGACGCTGATGGCCGGAGCGTTCGGACCCGCCGGCGGCGACGAAGCAGATCGACTCGCTGCCGAGGCCGTGGATCACTTCGCCAGCGTTACCGCTCCGGAGGCGGGTGCGTTACTCGCAACCCGTACGACGCTCAGAGAGGGAGGGCTCGGGGGTGGGACGAGCACGAAACCCGGCAATGTGGTTCTCAACCTGCGGAAGCTTATCGTGGCCATTGCCAGCGGAGGACTCACGATTGCCGGGGCGTTGGCAGCCCCGTGGACAGTTGTGCTCGGCGCACTCGTTGTCTGGGACGCGCTGTGGTCATGTCTTCAGTTGGAGATCAGTGACGTCCAGGCATGCGTCCTCTGCGGACTCTGGACCAGCCGCGACGAACGCGGCACCGTTCCAAAGCAAGAGGTGCCAGAGATCGTGAATCGCGAGCGGGCAAAGTTCAGCCGGCAACCGTTGGCCGACGAGGAGATCGATTTCGCGGTCAGAGATCTGACGAAGATGCGTTGTATCGGAGAGTCGGTCGGTGATCCCACGCGATGGTGGCTTCGCGAATGGGTGAGGATCAAATACGACTGAGCCGGCGGTCGTACAGGTTCTGGAAACACGCCGGCGGTCCACGTCGCCGCGCCGAGACCAGAGCGTGACGATCGCCAGGTCAGCGACAGGCCGCCAAGCTGGCGGTCACGAATGGGGCCGCGGCGACCACCCGAGCGGACTTGTCCAAGGCGCGACTACCTTCGCGACAGCTCCTCCAGTGACGGCGGAGAGTTCGGAAGCTGTCTCAGGAGGTGCATTGTGGTTTTCACAACGTGCTATACCCTCCACTCGGCAGGGCGCGCTGCCCAACGCTTTCGACCGACAAGCCTTGATGCGCCACACTCGAGTCCCTAGAGTCGCCGAGCGTGAAGCGGCGCTACCTGGAGATCTGTCACGGGTAGGGTCGGAAGAGGGGGCTTCCGCCGATTCGGCCAAAGACGCGTGACGACGAGCGACTCCGGGCACAGACACGATGGTGAGGGGGATTCGGACGCCGACCTGCTGGCGGCGTTCGATCGAGAGACACCACGGACGGCCTGGCGCATCCTCGCCCGGAATCGAGCGCGAGCCCTCTTCGATCTCGTCCGAGAGGCCGAGACGCAGACGCTGACCGCGGAGCAACAGACCGAGGCGGGTCTGATCCGAACAGAGCATTCGGCGCGCGGTCCTCGCCGCCTGGTACGAGCCGCTCGGACTGGAAGGGCTCAAGGACTGGTACTCCGGGGCGGGTATCGAGACGGCGTGGTCGGCGTTGCACGCAGCCGGTGAGCGCCTACTCCTCGTCCAGGATCAAGAGACGGTGTTCGGACGGGTCGCCGATATCGACGCCGCACTCCGTAGCAACCTCAAGCAAGACGACACACGGCTGACCCCTGCGACCAAGCGTCTGGGCGAACTCGCGCAGTTGGCGCCCGACGCAGTCGACACCGCGACCCGCAAACAACTCTGCGAGTACCAGCGCTTCGCGAACACCGCCGGGGATGAGGCCCATGCGAACGTCCGCAGCCTCCGCAACCTCCTGATCGCGATCGGCTCCTGCATGCTCGTCGGTCTCATCGCGATGACGATCCTGCATGCGGTGAGTCCGAGCTTCATCGATCTCAGCACTCCCGGCGCGACGAAGCATGCGGACGCCGTCGAGGTGTGGCAGGTGGAGAGTGTCGGCGCGCTCGGCGGCCTGATTGCATCCGTCTTTACGATCGCGAAGCTCGGCGGCTTCGGCGGCCCATACCGCCTACCGGCCTACCAGGC
>CAYTTF010000364.1:0-4978 GCA_964440665.1 uncultured Myxococcales bacterium
CGGGTGGATCATGTCGTAGAGCTTGGCGACCTTGCGGTCGGCGTCGGCGAGGATGGGGAAGTTCACCTTGGTCCCCTGGGTCTCTTCGATGTCGCTGACCCAGCCCTTGTGCGACTCGACCGGATCGACCGAGAGCGCGATGACCTTCACGTTGCGCTTGTCGAACTCGCCCTTGAGCTTGGCGACGCGGCCGAGCTCCGTGGTGCAGACCGGCGTGAAGTCGGCGGGATGCGAAAATAGCACGCCCCACTTGTCCCCGAGAAACTGGTGAAACTTGATCTTACCCTCGGTCGAATCCTGCTCGAAGTCGGGGGCGATGCTGCCGATATGAAGCGCCATGGCGTTCTCCTTTTCCTGTTCGGGTGCGAAGTCTGCGCAGGATAGCGCCCAGGCGCCAGCCCGAAAAATGGCGTCCCGGGCCGACCGTGGTAGATTGCCGACGTCTGGCCCCCCACCTTGCTTTCGCGTCGCTGTAGGCGTAGATCCGCCCCCGCACCGATGAGCCCCGCTCGTCCGTTCTCTATACCTTGCTCGTGAGTCGCTCCGAGTGAACCCCACAGACGTTCGCAATCCCGACTACTTTCACAAGGTCGTCGACTGCCAGTGGGCCTGCCCGGCGCACACCAACGTGCCCGAGTACATCCGGATGGTCGCGCAGGGGCGGTACGACGACGCCTATATCCTCAACCGGGATTCCAACGTCTTCCCGGGAATCCTGGGGCGGACCTGCGATCGCCCCTGCGAGCCGGCCTGTCGCCGCACGCGCATCGAGGAAAAGCCGGTCGCGATCTGCCGCATCAAACGCGTCGCCGCCGACAAGCGCGGCGACATCTCGGCGCGAATCCCCAAGGCGCCGGCGCAGAAGCTGGGCAAGCGGATCGCCTGCATCGGCGCCGGCCCGGCCTCGCTGACCGTTGCCAACGATCTGGTCCCGCTCGGCTACGAGGTCGTGATCTTCGAGAAGAACGCGCTCCCCGGTGGCCTGATGCGCACCAACGTCCCCAGCTTCCGGCTGCCGGCCAAGGTGCTCGACGAAGAGATCGCCATGATCGTCGACATGGGCGTGGATGTCCGCTACGGCGCGCCGGTGGCCAGCATGAAGGCCCTGCTTGGCCAGGGCTTCGACGCGGTCTTCGTCGGATCGGGCGCGCCGCGCGGCAAGGATCTGGAGCTGCCGGGCCGCAAGGAGGCCGGCGACCGGATCCACATCGGCATCGACTGGCTGGAGAGCGTGGCCTTCGAGCACATCCACCAGATCGGCGAGCGCGTCCTCATCATCGGCGTCGGAAACACCGCCATGGACTGCTGCCGGACCGCGCGCCGGATCGGCGGCAAGGACGTCAAGGTGATGGCCCGCCGGCCGCGCCCTTACTTCAAGGCCTCGCCCTGGGAGCTGGACGACGCGGAAGAGGAGCAGGTTGAGATCCTGGTCAACCACGTGCCGACGAGGTTCGTGGTCGAAGGCGGAAAGCTCAAGGGGATGGAGTTCGAGCGGGTCGAATGGACCGAGGACGCGGCCGGCAAGCAGACCTCCAAGACGCTCGACACGGTGTTCATCCCGGCGGACGACGTGATCGTCGCCATCGGCCAGGAGAACGCGTTTCCCTGGATCGAGCGCGATGTCGACGTCGGCATCGAGTTCGGCAAGTACGACATGCCCAAGGTCGACCAGAAGACCATGCAGTCGACGCGGCCCGGGGTCTTCTTCGGCGGGGATTCGGCCTGGGGACCCAAGAACATCATCTGGGCCGTCGCGCACGGCCACGACGCCGCGATCTCGATCCACAACCACTGCCGCGGCGTCGCCGTCGGCGACCGGCCCGGACCCGAGGTGACCCTGGTGAGCCAGAAGATGGGCCTCGCCGAGTGGAGCTACAACAACGACTACAGCACGGCCAAGCGCGCCAAGATGAAGCACGTCGATCTGCAGGAGCGCTTCAAGCGGATCTCGACCGAGGTCGAGATGGGCTTCGACGCCGAGCAGACCAAGCGCGAGGTCGAGCGCTGCCTGAACTGCGACGTGCAGACGGTGTTCACCGACAAGCGCTGTATCGAATGCGACGCCTGCGTCGATGTCTGCCCGACCGGCTGCCTCACCATCACGCAGAACGGCGACGAGCCCGAGCTGCGCAACCGACTGACCGTGCCGGCGGCCAACACGGCGCAGGAGATCTTCGTGTCGGGCGGGCTGCCGCAGACCGGCCGGGTGATGGTCAAGGACGAGGACGTCTGCGTCCACTGCGGCCTGTGCGCCGAGCGCTGTCCGACGGCGGCCTGGGACATGGCGCGCCTCGATCTGACGATTCTCAAAGCGGGAGATCGCGTGGGCGCAGCCGGGCTCGGCCCGGCGGAGCCCGTCGCGGGAAGGGGCGGAAACCCTCCCAGGGTTTCCGCGGACAGATGATGCACCAGCAGCAAGTAATCAGAATCAACGACTTCGCGCTCAAGCTGGCCAACGTCAACGGCACCGGCTCTGCGAGCGCGAACGGACTCCTCATGCAGGCGATCTTCCGGATGGGGATCCCCGTCTCGGGCAAGAACCTGTTCCCCTCCAACATCCAGGGGCTGCCCACCTGGTACGAAGTGCGGGTCAGCAAGCACGGCCACACGGCGCGGGCGCTCGACTACGACCTCGTCATCGCGATGAACGCCGAGACCTACGCGCGCGACGTCAACGAGGTCCGCTCGGGCGGCGCCCTGCTCTACGATTCGAGCTGGCCGCTCGACGCGGCGCTGGCGCGTCCCGACGTCACCTTCCTGGGCGTCCCGCTGGCCAAGCTCTGCAACGAGATCTTCACCGATTCGCGCGAGCGGATCCTGATGAAGAACATCGCTTACCTGGGATCGCTGGTAGCGCTGCTCGACGTCGACATGGGCGTCGTCGACGAGCTGCTGACCGAGAAGTTCGCGCGCAAGAAAGCGCTGCTCGATTCGAACCACCGCGCGCTGCGGGCCGGCTACGACTTCGCGATCGAGAACTTCGACTGCCCGCTGCCGATCCGCCTGGAGAAGATGACCGCCACCGACGATCGCATCCTGATCGACGGCAACACGGCCACCGCGCTCGGCTGCGTCTACGCGGGCGCCACCGTGGCGGCCTGGTACCCGATCACGCCGTCCACCAGCGTGATGGACGCGTTCAAGGAATTCTGCGCCGCCTACCGCAAGGATCCGGAGACCGGCAAGAACAACTACTGCATCCTGCAGGCCGAGGACGAGCTGGCGGCCATCGGGATGGTGATCGGCGCCTCGTGGAACGGCGCGCGCGCCTTCACCTCGACCTCGGGGCCCGGCATCTCGCTCATGGGCGAGCTCATCGGCCTGGCCTACTACGCCGAGATCCCGGCGGTGATCGTCGACGTGCAGCGCACCGGCCCGTCGACCGGCATGCCGACCCGGACGCAGCAAGGGGACATCCTGGCCTGCGCCTACGCCTCGCACGGCGACACCAAGCACATCCTGTTGTTTCCGTCGGATCCCGGCGAGTGCTTCACGCTGGCGATCGCGGCCTTCGATCTGGCCGAGCGGTTCCAGACGCCCGTCTTCATGCTGTCGGATCTCGACATCGGGATGAACGACTGGGTCTGCCCGCGCCTCAAGTGGGACGACGGCTACCGCCCCAACCGCGGCCGGGTGATCGGGGCCGACGAGCTCGAGAAGATGGCCAAGTTCTACCGCTACTCGCCCGAAAACGAGGACCACGTCGCGGCGCGCTCGCTGCCCGGCGTGCATTCGAGGGGCGCCTTCTTCACGCGCGGCTCCGGCCACAACAAGCTGGGCGTCTACACGGAGATCCCGGATGAATACCAAGACGTGATGGATCGTCTGGCGCGGAAGCACCGCGCCGCCGCCAAGGCGGTGCCAGCGCCCATCATCCACAAGCAGGTAGACGCCGCCTTCGGCATCGTCACGCTTGGCGGCTGCAATCCCGCCGTGCGCGAGGCGGTCGCGGCGCTGGCGGAGCGCGGGATCATCGCCGACACCATGCGGGTGCGGGCGTTTCCCTTCGGCGAAGAGGTCGAAGCGTTCTTGGACGCCCACGACCAGGTGTTCGTCGTCGAACAAAACCGCGACGCGCAATTGCGGACGCTGCTGACCATGGAGACCCGCGTCTCGAAGGAGAAGCTGAAGTCGATCCTGGTCTACGGCGGGTTCCCGCTCAGCAGCCGCCACGTCATCGACGGCGTCACCGCCCAGCTCGAGCAGCGGAGCGTGGGGAGCCGGGTCGCCCGATAGCCCAGATGCTCCGAGTGCCCAAGTAGAAAGCTGAAGCCGAAAGCAGAAAGTAGAAAGCCGGAAGCCATGCCATCCCCAAAGCCAAACGTGGTCCACCCGCACCTCCGTCCCAACCAGATCGGCCTCACGATCCGGGACTACGAAGGGTCGATGTCGACGCTCTGCGCGGGCTGCGGCCACGATTCGGTGACGGCGGCGATCGTCCGCTCGTTCTATGAGCTATCCACGCCGCCGCACCTCATCGCCAAGCTCTCCGGCATCGGCTGCTCGTCGAAGACGCCCACCTATTTCGTGGGCGGCGCGCACGGCTTCAACTCGGCGCACGGGCGCATGCCGTCGATCGCGACCGGCGCCAACGCGGCCAACCGCGCGCTCACCTACATCGGGATCTCGGGCGACGGCGACTCGCTGTCGATCGGCATCGGGCAGCTGGTCCACGCCATCCGCCGCAACGTCGACATGCTCTACATCATCGAGAACAACGGCGTCTACGGCCTCACCAAGGGTCAGTTCTCGGCCTCGGCCGACATCGGTTCGAAGAGCAAGCGCGGCGAGGTGAACCGGTTCGGGCCGATCGATCCGGTGTCGCTGGCGCTGGACCTGGGGGCGACCTTCGTCGCGCGCAGCTTCTCCGGCGACAAGGAGCAGCTGGTGCCGATCCTCAAGGCGGCCCTGTCCCACAAGGGGTTCGCGCTGGTCGACGTCATCTCCCCCTGCGTGACCTTCAACGACCACGAAGGGT
>CAYTTF010000365.1:0-4905 GCA_964440665.1 uncultured Myxococcales bacterium
CCCCGGACCACGCCGCGCCGGTGGCGTAGGTCGCCGCGGCCGGCAGTCCGGCCCCACGCGTGCGATAGCCCCTGGCCCATCGGCATTCCCGGTCTATATTCCCGACGCATGAGCCACGAGGGGTACCACGAGGAGGTCGCGCTGCTGCCGGAGCCGACCAAGGATCTGCACCGGGCGCTGTTGTCGTTGATGGAGGAGCTGGAGGCGATCGACTGGTACCAGCAGCGCGCCGACGCCTCCAAGGACGAGGCGCTCAAGGCGGTGATGCTTCACAACCGCAATGAAGAAGTGGAGCACGCGATGATGACGCTGGAGTGGATCAGGCGGCACGATTCCAAGTTCGACGAGACGGCGCGGACGTACCTGTTCACCAACATTCCAATCACGGAGATCGAGGGCGCCGCCAAGGCGGCCGGCGGCGCGTCGGCGTCCGGCGGTCTTTCGGCCCACAAGACCGCGACCCAGCCGGCCTCGCTCGCGATCGGCAGCCTGAGGATCAACCCATGACGCATGATCTGCTCAAGCGAAACCTCGCGCCCATCACGGCGGACGCGTTCGCCGCCGTCGACGCGGAGGCGGCGCGCGTCCTCAAGCTCAACCTCGCGGGCCGGCGGATCGTCGACTTTCGTGGCCCGCACGGCTGGGAACTGGCGGCCGTCAACACCGGGCGCCTCGATCTGCTCTCCGCCGGCACGGATCCCGACGTGCAGGTCGGCATCCGGCGCGTGCAGCAGCTCATCGAGGTCCGCGTGCCGATCCGCCTCGCGCAGTCGGAGCTCGACTCGGTGCCGCGGGGCGCGCCCGATCCCGATCTCGACGCGGTGGTGACAGCCGCCGAGAAGGCGGCTCACGCCGAGGACGCGGCGATCTTCAACGGCTTCGGGCCCGCGCACATCGAGGGGATCATTCCGGCCAGCCCGCACGCGGCGCACAAGCTGCCGGCCGACGTGCGGCAGCTGCCGAGCGCGATCCTCGCCGCGCGCGAGACCCTGCGCGGAGCGGGGATCAGCGGTCCTTACGCGCTGGTGCTGGCGGCGCCCATCTACGCGCAGCTGCTGGCCGCCGCCGAGGACGGCTATCCGCTGGCCAAGCGGATCACCCAGCAGGTCATCGACGGGCCGCTGGTGCGCGCGCCCGCGATCGACGGCGGCGTCTTGCTCTCGGTGCGCGGGGGAGACTACGAGCTCCACGTCGGGCAGGACTGGTCGGTGGGCTACCTCGGCCACGATCGCCAGACCGTCGAGCTATTTCTCACTGAGTCGTTCACCTTCCGGGTGCTGGAGCCGGCGGCGGCGGTGCCGCTGTCGCGCTGAGCGCGTCGCGCAGCGACCGGGGAATTCGCGCCACCTTCCCCGTGGCGTCGACGCAGGCGTGCAGCGTGTGCCCCTCCACCAGCAAGGCCCCGTCGGGCAGCCGCCGGATCTCGTACTCGAAACGCGCCGACGCGCCGCCCAGCTTGGCGATCGCGGCAAAGAGCCCCATCTCGTCGTCGTAGCGGGCCGACTGGCGATAGCGGACGCACGCTTCGACCACCGGCAACCGTAGGCCGCTCGCCTCCGAGAACGCGCGGTAGCTCGCGCCCGCCTGGCGCAGGAATTCGGTGCGCGCGATCTCGAAGTAGCGCAGGTAGTTCCCGTAATAGACCATCCCCATCTGGTCGGTGTCGCCGTAGATGACGCGCACCCGGGCGACCTCCCGCAGTGAAGCCGGGTTCAACATCCGGGCAGCGTAACCGCGGACGCGGCAATTCGTATCGTCTTTAGCCGCTCGTCGTTCATCGGGCGGTTCGCCGGCCTCGCTTTTTGTCGCCTTCGTTTTTTTCCCCTTCGAGCTCGACCGTGCGAATAGGATTCCCCCCCATGGCCCTCCCCACGGCTCCCGTGATTGCTGGCGATCCGGCCGCGCAGCCCGTTCCCACCGGCGGTGCGCAGCCCACCTACAAGAACCCGTTCCTCTGGGTTCCGTCGAGCTACCTCGCGATGGGGCTCATCTACGTCACCGTCGGCAGCGTCGCCAACATCATGTTCAAGAACATGGGGATGGAGAACGACAAGGCCGCGTTCTGGTCGAGCATCCTCGGGTTTCCGTACACCTTCAAATTCGTGTGGGCGCCGCTGCTCGAGCTGTACAGGACCAAGAAGTTCTTCGTGGTCCTGATGCAGTTCGCGCTGGCGGTGGCGATCGCGGGAATCGCCCTGTCGCTCAAGCTGCCGGGCACGAGCTGGTTCGGTCCGGTGCTGATCTTGGTCGCCGTGACCGCGGTGCTGGGGGCCACGCAGGACATCGGCTCCGACGGCGTTTACGTGACGACGTTGACCCCGAAGGACCAGGCCAAGTACCTCGGCTTCCAGAGCATGTGCTGGAACGCCGGCTTCCTCTTGGCCCAGGGGCCGTTCGTCACGGTGAGCGGCGTGCTGCACGAGCGCACCGGAAGCTGGGCGACCTCCTGGATGGCGATCATGATGGCCATCGCCGGGATCATGTTCCTGGCCGGCATCTATCACGGGCGGGTGTTGCCGCCCGGCGCGAAAGCGCAGGACGCCCCCAAGGGATTCGGGGAGGCGATGAAGACCTTCGGTCACGCTTTCAGCACCTTCTTCCAGAAGAAGGGGATCTGGCCGATGCTGGCCTTCGCCTTCTTCTACCGGTTCGGATACGGCCTGCTCGACAAGATGGGCCCGCTCTTCATGATCGACGGCCGCGCCAACCACGGGCTCGGCCTGACCAACCAGACCTTCGGCTACATCTACGGCACCTTCGGCAGCGCCGCCTTCATCGTCGGATCGCTGGTGGGCGGCTGGATCGTCTCGCGCCTCAGCCTCAAAAAGACGCTGCTCTTCCTCTGTCTGTGCTTGAACGTCCCCAACGTGACGTTCCTGGTGCTCAGCCAGACCCTGCCGACCAGCACCGCGCTCATCACGGCGATCGTCACCGTGGAGAAGCTCGGCTGGGGGATCGGCGCCGTCGGTCACATGATCTATATGATGCAGCAGATCGCGCCGGGTCCTTACAAGACCGCCCACTACACCTTCGCGACGGCGCTCATGGGCGCCTGCATGATGATCACGGGCGCGGTGAGCGGTTATCTACAGAAGGCGGTTGGCTATCAGTGGTTCTTCGTGATCGTGCTGATCGCGGCGACGCCCTCGATCCTGGCCACGATCTTCGCGCCGTTCTACCAGCCGGACGTCACCAAGCGCGAGACGGCCAAGGCCTGATCGCGTGAGGGCGTGCCAGCTTTGCTGGCTCGACCTCTTCGCGGGGGGCACGGGACCCCTTGGGGGTCCCGAACTTTTAGTAGCGCAGCGTTCCGGTGATCACCAGGCGGGCCTGGCCGCCGATCAGCACCCGATCGCCCAGGACCCGGTCGCGGGTCAGCGCACAGGAAAGCTCGCCGCCGCGGCGGCTGACCTGGCGCGCGCGCAGTGACGTCTTGCCGAATCGCGCCGCCCAGTACGGGGTCAGGATGCAGTGGGCGGAGCCGGTGACTGGATCCTCGGGGATCCCGTGCGCGGGGGCGAAGTAGCGCGAGACGAAGTCGACCGGCTGCGGCTCGTCGCCGCCCGGCGCGGTGATGCACAGGCTCGTGCCCGTCTGCGCCACCGCCGCCAGGTCGGGGATGGCGCGGCGGACCGTGGCCGCGTCGTCGAGCACGGCCAGCAGCGTCCCCACCGGCGCGCGCAAAACCTGGTTTGGCTTCACGTCCAGCATCTGTGCGACGCTCCCGGCGGTTTCAGCATCCACGGCAGCCGGGGGCGATGCGGGAAAGTCGAGGACGAATTCTCCAGCGTCGCCGCGCCGGACGGCGAGCAGTCCGCTGCGGGTCCGGAACGTGACCTCCGTGCGCGCCGGCTCGATCTCGGTCATGAGCACGAACGCGGCCGCCAGCGTCGCATGCCCGCACAGGTCGACCTCCACCGTGGGTGTGAACCAACGCAGTCCGAACGCGTTCCCGTCGCGCAACACGAAGGCGGTCTCGGAGAGGTTGTTCTCGGCGGCGATCTCCTGCATCAACGCCTCGGGGATCGGCGCTTCGAGCGGACAGACGGCCGCGGGGTTCCCGGCGAAGGGTCGGTCGGCGAACGCGTCCACTTGATAGATCGGCAGCGTCGGCATCCGGCCAGCCTACTTCAGGCGCCGACACCGATGTCGATCAGAAAAACGTAACGGGCGCGGCTCCTCCTGGAGCCACGCCCGCATCCCCCAGAAAATTTTGTCGGCTGGGCCAGGCCTGGGTGGGGAGACCCGAGCCGGCTCGGGTCAGTTGGCGTTTCCGCGCCAGACGGTGACCGGGTTGTTCCACCCGGCGCAGGCCTTGAAGCCGTCCGCCTGGTGCGGATAGTCGGCCGCCGTGCAGGAGGGTTTGCACTGCGCGTACTGGCTGCCGAAGACATTCACGTAGGGCGGGTTCACCTGATTCGATCCCAGCCGTCCCGCGGGCGGGTTGACCTTGACCTGCGGACCCGCGCAGTAATACATCGGGTTCGTGGTGGCGTTGGTTCCGTGCGCGCCCAGCGTGAAGAGGTTGCCGAAGAAGGTGGCTTCCTGGTTGGGGTAGTCGGGATCCTGGCCCCAGCCGGCGGCGGGGTTCGGCGCGACGATCCAGAGCGGAACGTGGATACCCGTGGTGTTGATGCTGGCGAGGAGACAAGAGGAGACGTTCTCCTGACAGGTCTGATCGCATGCGCCGTTTTGCCACTGCGGCGCCAGGCCGAGCGCCCCGGGGAACGTGTAGCTGGTGCCGTTTTGATCCTGCTTGACGATCGACGTCCCGGTTGGGAGGGCGCAGTGGACGAGATAGGCGATCTCCGTTCGCCCGGGCGTCGTCGTCATCAGGCCGTTGAAGCTCTTCAGACCGTTGACGGTACTCAGACCGTTGACGGTACTCAGACCGTTGACGGTACT